>CAYWMN010000196.1:0-7214 GCA_964459065.1 uncultured Acidobacteriota bacterium
GATGGGCATTTACCAGATCGCCTTCCTCGAAAAGATTCCCAAGTCCGCCGCCGTAAACGAATCGGTGGAATTGACCAAGCTGGCAAGGAAGCGCTCCGCCGCAGGGCTGGTGAACGCCGTGCTGCGCAAGTGCCCGTCCTCCCGCGCTCAAGCGGGAAAAGGCCAGGCGCGCGAAGGAGGCGGCGCGCTTGCAGCCCTGGCCGGGCACGCCGTTCCCGCCTGGATGTTGGAGCGATGGGAAAAGCACTATGGAAGCGAAGCCGCCGCGGCGTTGGCGCTCGCGAGCACCGAGGTTCCCTCCACAACCCTGCGCATCACCTCCCGGTGCCCGGCACCCGAGCAGGTTCAGGAAAAACTCGCCGGGCTCAAGATCAAGGTTCGCCAAGGACGCTACGCGGCGGGTGCGCTCATTGTTGAATCGGGCAAGCGCGTGAACTCCAGGCTGGCGGCAGAAACAGGCCTGGCGATCCAGGACGAAGCCTCGCAACTGGTGGCCGCGCTGATGGAGGTCCGGCCCGGCGGGCGAGTGCTGGACCTTTGCGCCGCGCCGGGCATGAAAACCAGCCTGCTGGCCGACGCGGTTGGAAACGGATGGCTCGCCGCCTGCGACAGGAGCCGCCCGCGCCTGCGGCTGATGAGCCAACTTCTTATCCAAACGACGGCGAACGCAGGCGCCGTCCGGATGGTTCAACTCGATGCCTCCCAGGCGCTTCCTTTCCGGCAAACGTTCGAGCGAATCCTGGTGGATGCGCCGTGCTCGGGCACGGGTACGCTGGCGCGGAATCCGGAAATCAAATGGCGGCTGGGGCCGGACGATCTCACACGGCTTGCGGACCTGCAGCGTTCGATCCTTCACAACGCGCTCGGGCGGCTTGCACCCGGAGGGCGGCTCGTCTACGCGACCTGCTCGCTGGAGCCCGAGGAAAATGAGCAGGTGGTGGAAAGCGTGCTTCCGGAATTCACCGATTGCCGCCGGCTCGCGCGCCGTGAGCTTGGCGAAGAATTTCAGAAGCTCGCTTCGCTGTTCGATTCGGGCGGCTATTTCCACACGCGCCCCGACCTCGACGGCATGGACGGCTTTTTCGCCGCGGTGATCGTCCGGTAACAACTGTCGCTCTGCTTTCTCTCCTGATAACATAAGTTCAAAACAACAAGCTGCACGGAGGAGGACACAATGGATTTGAAGGGCAAAAAAATCGCAGTGCTGGCGGCCGATCAATATCAGGAGCTGGAAGTCTGGTATCCTCTGCTGCGCTTCCGCGAAGACGGAGCAGAAACCGTAGCAGTGGGCGCGGAAGCCGGCAAGACCTACTCCAGCAAAAAGGGTTATCCGGTGGTGGCGGATGCATCGATTGCGGACGCGAAGGCCGCTGATTTTGACGCCGTGGTGATCCCCGGCGGCTGGGCGCCCGACTATCTGCGCCAGGACGAGCGGATGGTGAATTTTGTGCGCGAGATGAACCAGGCGGGCAAAGTGGTCGCCGCCATCTGCCACGCCGGATGGATGCTGGCGTCGGCTGACATTGTCCGCGGCAAAAAGGCCACTTGCTATCAGGCCATCAAGGATGACATGATTCACGCGGGCGCAAAGTACGTCGACGAAGAAGTGGCTGTTGACGGCAACCTGATTACTTCCCGCACGCCCACCGATCTTCCGGCGTTTTGCCGCGAGATAGCGCGGGCGCTGGCCGGCCGGGCCGCCGCACAGCAGACCGGCAAGGCGTAACGCCGGCCACAGGGGCGTGAAGCCGTAGGGGCCCAAATTACATTCAGAACTGATTTCACCGAGAGGAGTTGAGATGCGCAGAACCGCCATTGTGGTCTTATCTTGCGTCATTGTAGGGATTGGTTTGCTTGCCCAGAGCCCGGAGGCCCTGGCAAGACAGCATAAGGGCCACTTGCTTTACATGACACTTTCCGCCGGATACAAGCATGCGAGCGTCGCGCCTTCCGAAGCCATCGTCAAGGAAATCGGCGAGCGCTCCGGCCTGTTCGACACAACGGTCACGCAGGACGTCGGCGCCTTTACGCGCCAAAACCTGAAGAAGTACGACGTGGTGATGTTCTACACCACAGGCGAACTGCCCATGACGGCAGCCGAGAAATCCGCGTTCCTGCACTTCATCAAATCGGGCCACGGCTTTGTGGGCGTCCACAGCGCCACGGACACTTTTTACATGTGGAAGGATTACCTGGAACTGATCGGCGCCTACTTCAACGACCACCCGTGGCACCAGCAGGTGACGGTCGACGTGGTGGACCCGTCGAATCCCATCGTCAGCTTCCTGGGCAAATCGTTCCAGGTGAATGACGAGATCTACCAGATGGCTGATTTTCAGTACCGGACCTCGCACGTTCTGCTGCGGCTCGATCCGAACTCGGTGAGCATGAAGAGGCGCGGCATCCATTACCGCTTCTACGGCTGGCCGCTTGCCTGGACCCGGCGTGACGGAAAAGGCCGCGTCTTCTACACGGCACTCGGCCACGAACAAGCCGTCTGGCAAAGCCCGTGGTACCAGCATCTGCTGCTGAACGGCATCAAGTACGCCATGGGCGTGAAGGTCAAGTAGCCGCCGGAGCAACGGGCGGCGGCGGAGGGTCGGGGCCCGGGAAATCCGGACTCCGAAACCTTTGAAGTCGGGAGTGAAAACGCATGAAACAATGCACGCACACCGATCAAATTCAAGATGTGACGCCGCACGCGAAAGGATGCGAAGATTGCCTGAAAACGGGCGACCGGTGGGTTCACCTGCGCTTGTGCCTGACTTGCGGTCACGTCGGCTGCTGTAATTCCTCCAAGAACAAGCATGCGACAAAGCACTTCCGCGAGACGGGGCATCCCATTGTGAAATCGTTCGAGCCGGGCGAAACCTGGGGCTGGTGCTACGCCGACGAGGTGCAGCTTGACTTCTCCTGAATGGCCAGCGCTGCCGTTTTCGGAATGGGAAGACACCTGCGACACGCTCCACCTGTGGACGCAGATTGTGGGCAAGACGCGCCTGGCGCTGACGCCGGTTGATAACCACTGGTGGAACGCCACATTCTACGTCGCGCCGTGCGGGCTCACCACCTCCGCCATTCCCTTCAAGAGCGGAAGCTTTGAGGTTGAGTTCGACTTCATCCGCCACCGGCTGGCCATCCAAACCAGCCAAGGGCACGAACGCGCCATGGAGCTTTCGGCGCGCTCGGTGGCGGATTTCTACCGGGAATACATGGAGCAACTCGCCTCGCTGGGCATCGAGGTCACGATCCGCGCCAAGCCGGATGAATTTGACGATCCCACGCCGTTTGCCGCAGACACCCATCACGCTTCCTATGACCGGCAGGCCGTGGAACGATTCCATCGCATCCTGATCAATGCCGACCGGATTCTCAAGCAATTCCGGTCGCGGTTTATCGGCAAGTGCAGCCCCGTGCATTTTTTCTGGGGATCGTTCGATCTGGCGGTGAGCCGCTTTTCCGGCCGGCGCGCGCCGCTTGCGCCCGGCGCGGACTCGATCACGCGGGAGGCCTACTCGCACGAAGTGAGCAGTTGCGGCTTTTGGCCGGGCGACCGAAGGTTCAAGCATCCGGCTTTTTACGCCTACACGGCTCCCGCGCCCGCGGGGCTTGAAAATCAAGCGGTTCAACCCGCCCAAGCCCGCTGGGACGCTGCGCTGGGCGAGTTTATTCTGGAGTACGACGAGGTCCGCACGGCCCCGGCGCCGCGCGAGGCCATCCTGGATTTCTGCCAGAGCACCTACGAAGCCGGAGCCTCCCTCGCCCAATGGGACCGCGAGGCCCTCGAACGCAAGTAGCGGCGTTTCAAAACCATCCGGCAAGCGGATCGTCACACCTTGGTTTTGCATCAACCGGCTTTCCCCCTTTTTTCTTGACTTCGGTGTGGTTTGTACGACAATAAAAAAGGACTTTTGATAGCGCGGGGAGGCAAACGGGCAATACAAAAGTAAGAATAGACCTCGTTAGGCGAGGTTACCACGCAAACACAAGCCACTGCCCGGAAACTCGGAGACGGGCCAACGGGTAAAGCAGGCATGGCCGGATTAAGGCTTTGCCTAACGTGGCTGTCCTCAGAGCAGCGAGGAGCGTACGTTGTGTGGAGCTGAAGCTCAGACCAGGAGGTTTTCCAGCCCCGATGCGCGGGCTGGGAGAAGTTATTGGCCCCGTGGGAGCAGCAGCTCACACGGGGTTTTTCATTTTTGAGGGCCCTGGACGCCGCGCCAGGCAGGCGAGTGGAACTGGCGGCACGGCGGCAAGGGAGGCTGACATGATCTATTTCACCGAAATTCAAAACCTGCCCGCCTACGACGTTCGAGGCGCTTATCTGGGTCGCATTATCGACCTGGGAATCGATCCCAGCCAGAATGCGCTTCGCGTGGCCGCCTATCTGGTGCAATCGCCCGGCAAGGAACTGATCTATATCGCCCGGGAGCAGATGCAGGCGATATCCGTGCGCGCCGCGCAGACCTCGGTCACGCGCGGCGAAATCCACAGCAATCGGCCGATGGGCGACCTGTTGCGGGTCAAAAAAGACGTCCTCGACCAGCAGGTGATTGACGTGAACCATCGCAAGGTGGTGCGGGTGAACGACGTTGACCTGGATATCCAGCCCACCGACGGCCACACGGACCTGCGGGTTCTGGCCGTGAACGTGGGGCTGGCGGCCGCCGTCCGGCGTTTGCTGCAGGGCCTGACGGCCAAGCATACCAGCCGCAAGATCTCGACTTTTATCCCTTCCAGAACCATCCGGTGGGAGTTTGTCAATCTGATTGAAACGGACGTGACCCGCCGGCTGAAACTGCGCCTCTCTTACGAAAGGCTGGCGCGCCTTCACCCGGCCGATATCGCCGACATCCTGGAGGAACTGAGCCGCGACGAACAGCGGTCGGTGATTGAAGCGCTGGACCACGAAACCGCCGCCCAGGCGATTTCGGAGATTCCCACGTCGATGCAGGCGGCGTTGCTGCAAAGTATTCCCGCCGAGAAGGCCGCGGATATTATGGATGAAATGCAGCCGGATGAAGCTGCGGATCTTCTGCAGGAATTGCCGCCTGAAACCTCCGCCAGGCTGCTGGCCGGGATGGAGCGGGAAGGCGCCGAAGAAATCAAGGATCTGCTGGGATTTGAGGAAGACACCGCCGGCGCGCTGATGACAACCCATTACGTGGCGCTGCCCCAGCCCGCCACGGTGGAGCAGGTGATTGAAGAACTGCGGGAGTTTGAAGGAGAAGTGGAATCGGTTCACGCCGTCTACCTGATCACCAGCGACGAAACCCTGGTGGGCGCCGTGCCTTTGGCCCGCATCCTGCTGGCTCCGGCCAAAACTCCCCTGTGGGAACTGGCCCGCGAAGAGGTGATCAGCGTCCCCACCGACACGGATGCCAAGTCGGTGGTCAGCCTGTTCCGGAAATATAATCTGCTGGCCCTTCCCGTTGTGGACGACAAGAAGCACCTGGTGGGCGTGGTAACGGCCGACGACGTTCTCGACCTGGTCGTCAATCATCAGTAGAGCCTTGAAGCCGGGAGGCCGGTGCAACCGGGCTGCTTGCCGGATTCTCAAAGCGCAATCGCCTCGATCGTGATTCTGCTCCATGCCGGGGAGTCGGCCGCCCAAAAAAAATGGAAGCGGGTTGGCGCCGCCGCGCGCCGCGGCCCGCGCCCGTGAATCGAACTGAAAGCCAGGCAAGCCATGAATCGAGACCGCATCCGGGACATCCGAAACAAGGCGCTGATCTTCCTGGCCGTCGTGGGCCCGGGAATCATCACGGCCAACGTCGACAACGACCCCGGCGGCATCTACACCTATTCGCTGGCCGGAGCGCGCTTCGGCTATTCGCTGCTCTGGACGCTGGTTCCCGTCACCATCGCGTTGATTGTGGTGCAGGAGATGGTGGCGCGCATGGGCGTGGTGACGGGCAAGGGCCTGGCAGACCTGATCCGCGAAGAATACGGCTTCCGGATGACCTTTATCCTGATGGTCTGCCTGCTGGTAGCGGACCTCGGCAATACGGTGGCGGAATTCGCGGGCCTGGCCTCGGGCATGTCGGTGTTCGGCGTCAGCCGCTACATCATCGTGCCGCTGGGCGCGGTCCTGGTGTGGGCGCTGGTGGTGAAAGGCACGTATCAGTTTGTGGAGAAGGTCTTTCTGGTCGCCTGCGTCTTTTACGTGGCCTATCCCATCTCCTGCTTTCTGGCCCATCCCGAATGGAAGCAGTCGCTGGCGAGTACGTTCCACCCCACGATTCATTTTGGCCATAGCTATCTCTACATGGTCATCGGTCTGGTGGGAACCACCATCGCTCCCTGGATGCAGTTCTATCTGCAGTCGGCCGTCGTCGAAAAAGGCATCAAGCTCAAGGATTACGTCTACTCGCGCTGGGACGTGATTGTCGGCTGTTTCATTACGGACATCGTGGCCTTCTTCATCATCGTGGCCTGCGCGGCCACCATCTTTCCGCGGGAGATTCGCAATGCGGCCGACGCGGCGCTCGCCCTGCGACCGCTCGCCGGCAACGCGGCCACGGCGCTGTTTGCCTTCGGGCTGGTAAACGCCGCGCTGCTTTCGGCCTGCATCCTGCCGCTGGCCACCGCCTATTACGTCTGCGAAGGCCTGGGCCTGGAATCGGGCATCGACAAGCGCGTGGAAGAAGCTCCGACGTTCTATTGGCTCTACACCGGCCTCATCTTCCTGGGAGCGGTGGCCGTGATGATTCTGAGCGAAAACATGCAGGTGCCCATCATCCTGCTTTCGCAGGTGATCAACGGCATCATGCTGCCCTTTGTACTGATCTTCATGCTGCGCCTCTCCAACCGCGAAGACTTGATGGGAGATTACAAGAACGGCCGGGTGTTTAACGTGGTCGCGTGGGTCACCTGCGTGGGCATGATCGCCCTCACGGTGCTGATGGTGGGGTCGTCGCTGCTCCCCAAAGGCACCCTCTGAGCGGGTGGGCGAACTTCGGTCAGGGTCATGAGTACTGAAGGCGGGATGGAGCCGGCAGGCAGTTCCGCCTGGGTTTGGGTTCGTTTCTTAACCGCTAACGCATTTTCAACAACTTACCAGCTTCGTTTTAGCTTCGTTTTAGGTTCGTTTTGGCTGTTTTTTCAACATCGGTCTTTTGTTTTCAACAACTTCCTAGCTTCGTTTGCTCAAAAAAAGAATTCTTTTTTTCGCATCCCCGGCACCGGCAACCGAAAAAGCGCCGAACCGCCTT
>CAYWMN010000197.1:0-7171 GCA_964459065.1 uncultured Acidobacteriota bacterium
AAGCGAGCGTCGAAGGGCTCACCGGCTCGGAAAGCAGCCCAGCCTCGACGAAATAGGAGAGGCTCAATTCCGCCAGCCGTCTTAAAGGCAGTTGTTTCAGATAGTGCCGGTTCAACCAGTTCAATTTCTCCTGGTCAAAAACCGCCGCGCTCTTGGTGATGTGGTCCAGCGAAAACTGCGCGAACACTTCCTGGTCACTCAAGATTTCCGTTTTCCCGTCGGCGGGCGACCAGCCGAGCAGCGTCAGGTAATTCCGCAGGGCCTGGGGCAGAATGCCCATCGCCCGGAAGCTCTCCAGCGAAGTCGCGCCGTGGCGCTTGGACAGACGCGAACGGTCCGGCCCGAGGATCGTCGAAAGGTGCGCAAACCGCGGCGGCTCCCATCCGAGCGCCCGGTAAACCGCCAGTTGCCGGGGCGTGTTGGAAATGTGATCGTCCCCGCGAATGACGTGCGTGATACCCATCAGGTGATCGTCGACCACCACGGCAAAGTTGTATGCCGGCTGTCCGCCCGAGCGGACCAGGATGGGGTCGCCGATGACCTCGCCGGCAAAGCTGGTCCCGCCATGGACCAGGTCCTCCCAGCAGAAGTTCGCTTCGTCAATCTTCAAGCGGATGGCTGCGGGCTCGCCAGCCTCGGCCCGCCCGGCGGCTACGGCCGCATCGATCTTCCGGCAGCGGCCGGAATATTGCGGCTGGCGCCCGGCCTTCAGGGCTTCCTGCCGTTCCTGCTCAAGCTGCTCGGGCGAGCAGAAGCAATAATAAGCCCGCCCCTGGTCCAGCAACTCCATGGTGTAACGCCGGTACAGATCCTGACGCTCGGACTGGCGGTAGGGACCGGCCGAACCCTCCCGGTCCGGACCCTCGTCCCAGTCGAGGCCGAACCATCGCAAATCTTCCAGCAATTGCTCCTCGTATCGGCGCTCGGACCGCTCAACATCAGTGTCTTCAATCCGCAAGATGAGCGCTCCGCCACAATGCCGCGCAAAAAACCAGTTAAACAGCGCCGTGCGGGCGTTGCCCACATGAACGTAACCGGTGGGACTCGGCGCAAACCGAACTCGTACTTTTTCCGTCATTTGTTTTCAATCCTTCATTCGAAACCTAACACAGCCCGCACAAAACCCGCAACCAAAGCGCACGGGGAAGACCTGCAGCGCCGCCCCCGGGCGCAGGGCCGACGGCGCCTCCCTGCATAAGATCCGCTTCGTCCAGCCCGAAGCTCTTGCTATTCCGTCGCCACGCGAGTACATTTTCTGCAACCTTTCGGCCGCACTTCAGGCGGCAGCGGTACAGGAGACTCGGATGTCTGAGAATGCTCAAGCACAGTCTTTTTTCCAAAAGCGCCTCGCTTCCATTGACGCTTTGCGCGGCTTCGATATGTTCTGGATTACGGGTGGCGAGGAAATTATCCACGCCATCATCAAAACATGGCCCGGACATGCTGCGACTGCTCTGGAAGTGCAGTTCCATCACACACGGTGGTCGGGCTTCCATTTCTACGACCTGATTTTCCCGCTCTTCATTTTTGTGGTTGGAGTGGTCTTGCCCTTCTCGCTCACCAAGCGGCTGGAGGCGGGCGCCAACCGCGCCCAGATTTACCGGCGTGTATTCCGCCGGCTGATCCTGCTGTTTTTTCTGGGATTGATTTACAACCATCTGCTCGATTTCAACTTTCACGATTTGCGAATCGCCGGCGTGCTGCAGCGCATCGCCATCTGCTATTTTGTCGCGGCCATTGTGGTGATGAACACCAGCGTCAAAGGCCAGGCCTACGTTCTGGGCGGCATCCTGCTCGGCTATTGGGCAATCATGATGCTGGTTCCCGTGCCGGGCTTCGGTGCGGGTGTCATCACGCCCCAGGCCAACCTGGCCAGTTTTATTGACCGCCATTTGCTTCCGCATCCTTACTGTTGTTTTGCCTTCGGCGACAATGAAGGAATTCTCTCTACCATTCCCGCTATCGGCACGGCGCTGCTGGGAGTGCAGGCCGGTCATTGGCTGCGCTCGGACCGCTCGCCCAACCGCAAAACCCTGGGTCTGGTGATCGCGGGCGTGGCCAGCCTGTTGGTGGGCTTTATCTGGAGTTTCAATTTCCCCATCATCAAGAACATCTGGACCAGTTCCTTTGTCCTGTTCGCAGGCGGATGGAGCCTCTTGCTGCTGGCCCTGTTCTACTGGGTGATCGACGTCAAAGGCTATCGCCGCTGGTCCTTCTTTTTCAAGATTATCGGAGTGAATGCCATCACGATCTACGTGGCGTGGCACCTGTTCAAATTTGGAACCATCACCACCATCTTTGTGCATGGATTCATCCATCACTTGGGACCAGCGGAGCCGATCTTCTGGGCAGTGAGCGTTTACATGACCGGCTGGCTGTTTCTTTATTTCCTCTACCGGAAGAAGATCTTCCTGAAGGTGTAGGGAAATCGTTTTCCTGACCGCCGGCCGCTTTTGAGTCCGGCAGGCGTGGCGCGCCGCATGCTTTTTCACGCCCTCTTGCGCGCCGCGCCGCGAGCCCCGAACTGTGATAGAGTGAACTTGTGAGAGCCCTGCTTGCCATCCCGGTGCTGGCGGGACTTCTTTTCCCGCCGATTGTTGCCGCGCAATATCGCCTTGCGCCGCGCTCATTCGGGCCAGCTCCAGCCAAGCCCACCCGACACTTTGTTCCGCAGCTTCCCGCGCCGCCCGGTCCCGACACCACGGGCGGAAACTTTTCGATTGTTCCTCCGTTTCCCACTTCAACCAGCTCCCTTTGGAGCAGGCCGTCGCCCTACCGAGGATTGGGACGCAGGTTCGGCAACCAGGCTTACCGCCATCATCCCCGTCGCCGGCCTGGCTTTTACATCAGCCCGCTGCCGCTCATCTATGGCTACTCCTATCTGAACACTACCGACGCCTTGGCGTTCTACCCTTCTCTGTGGCCACCCATCGATCAGGCCTACGTCCAGGCGTGGCGCATCGCCCACGAAGATCTTGGGAGCGAGGCGACCGAGCAGCAGAATCAGCAGCTGACGAGTCAAATCCAGGTGCTTTCCCGGCAAATCCAGTCGCTCGAGCAGGATCGCCAATCGGCTGCGCAGGCTGCTTCTTCTCAACAGCCCGCCACCCCCGTCAAGCTGCTCCCCGTGGAGTTTGTCTACCGCGACGGCCGGGTGATTCAAGCCACCGATTACGCCATCTTCGGCAATACGCTTTGGGTGTTCGGCGCCGGCACCACGCGAAAAATCCCCCTCGCGAGTCTCGACCTTTCCGCAACCAGGAAGTTGAACGACCAGCGCGGCGTTGACGTTGTGCTGCCTTCTTCCGACTGATTGCCTGCAAGTTGTTGCCTTTCTCCATCCGGGAAGCTAACGTAAACGGGTTCCGGGCAGCGGCGCAGTGGCCTGCTCCGCGAGATTCCTACACAGGGGTAACGCGGCGGCTCGCGTGAGGTCGCTTTCAAATTGAACCTTGGTTGAGGAGACAGATCCATATGACAAAAGCAAAAGAACCCAACGGCGCGGCTGCGACCGTGTCCCGCCGTACGGCGTTGAAGGCCGGCGTGGGACTTGCCGGCGCCGCAGCCCTGCTCGGAAGCGCCGGCACCTCCCGTGCGGCAGAGGCTCCGATGCCTGCCAAACCTTTCGAGACCTACGCGCATGTTCGCGGCTTTAACTATCAGCCCAGCTGGGATTTCAGCGGGCATGTCATCTGGCGGCAATTCAGGCCCCATCTCTTCGACCGCGAACTCGGCCTGGGCAAAAAATACTTTCCCGGAATCAACACCATCCGCCTGTGGCTTTCCTTTGCCGCCTTTATCGGCGGTGGAGTTGAGAACCAGAACCGGGTGGCCGCCAATTTCGACACCGCGTTGCAGATTGCGGACAAGCACGGCCTGAAGGTGATCCCGACTCTGTTCAACGGCTGGCACAGCGTACCGGACTTCGGCGGCGTCGCCCAGGAAATGGTCAAAAACTGGATGGAAACCCGGTATCCGACCATCCCGCCCAACGTCTTTGTGCCCTACCTCGAAAAGTTCGTCGGAGCGCACGCCAATGACCACCGCATCCTGATCTGGGACTTGTGCAACGAACCTTTTGACAGCGGCGTCACTTCCGACTTTTTGACCTGGCTGAAGTTTCTCTACGCAAAATGCAAAGAACTGAAAGCCAGCGCCCCGATCGGCGTCGGCACACCTCCCAGCATGGAACATCTCAAGCTCGTGTTGCCCATTAGCGACGTTCTGACCATCCATCCGTACGGAAACCAGAAGTTTCTTGACGCTGCGCTCAATCTGGGACATAAAACCGGGAAGCCCGTGCTGGCCACCGAATGCTGCTGGGGTTCCCTCGATGACAAGAAGCGAGCCCAGATTATCGAGCGGGAACTCGGCGCTCTCCAGAAAGCGGGAATCGGATTTCTCGCGCACGTGCTGCACCACAGCCTTGTGGCCGATTGCCACCGGCGGCAGTACGGGCCCGTGAGCGTGGCTGGCTACATGGCATTTATTGAAGCCGATGGGTCGCTGCGGCCGGACCATGATGTTTTCAACAAGTTTGTTTGAGACGGTCTTAAAATCCCGCAGCGGGCGCGACATGCAGCGGTACGAACGAATGAATGTCCGCCCGCAGGCCACGCGAGATCGAATTCATTTCCCAAGGAGGTTTAAGCAATGGATTTGGGTATAGGCGGCAAGACCGCAATTGTGACGGGAGGCGGTTCGGGAATTGGCAAGGCCATCTGTTTTGCTCTGGCGCAGGAAGGCGCGCAGGTGGTTGTGGCTGATCTTCACAAGGACCACGCTCGTGCCGTCGCAGATGAAATTGCAAAGCAAAACGGGAAGGCGATTCCAGTCACAGCGGACGTATCTTCCGCGCCCGACGTTGACCGGATGCTGAAGCGCGTGCTCGACGAATGGGGGCGCGTCGATATCCTGGTCAACAACGCGGGCATCATTTTGCAGGCACAATCCGTCGACATGTCTCTCGAACAATGGAACAAGATCCTGACCAACAACCTGGGCAGTTGCTTTCTGTGCTCGCAGGCAGCCGCCCGGCAAATGATTGAACAGGGAGACGGCGGGCGCATCGTCAACATTTCCTCGATTCACGCCGAACTTTCCGAACCCTCCGCCGGCGCCTACACGGCCGCCAAAGGCGGCATGGAAGCGTTCTCGCGCACCCTGGCCACGGAGCTCGCGCCCCACAAAATTACGGTCAACTGCGTGCGGCCCGGCGCTACCTACACCGAACTCACCGTTCCGATGTATACCGAGTCGGTCAAGAAAGCCCTATTCATGCGCATTCCGCTCCGCGAGATCGCCGAGGCCGCCTGGATTGCCGACGGCGTCGTCTTTCTCGCTTCCACGCGCGCCAGATACATTACGGGCCAAACCCTGGCCATTGACGGTGGCTATCTTATGGACGGCAGTCTGCCGGGAGCCGAATACTGGAAATGAAAACAAGAAGCTCCCCGCATCAAACCGGGACGGCCTGGCCGCATCAACAAACCGCCTGGACATCGCGCCCGCCTGGGATATAATTGGCGGCGCAGAATAGAACATCACTTCCACGAACGGAGCCATCCTCATGACCTCCGACATCAATCGACGCGACTTTATGAAGAAAGTTGCGGCTGGCGCCACGGCCGCTACGGCAGGACTTCCAACGCTTGCTGCCGCCGCCACTCCCGGCGCACTCGCAGCCCATAATCGGAAGCAGCCCGTGGACTGGGTTGATCCGTTTATTGGGACCACCAAAGGCGGGCTGCGTTGGATGCTCTTCCCCGGTCCGGCCATGCCTTTTGGCATGGTCAAGCTCAGCCCCGACAACCGGGGCGGGAGAACCTGGCGGGCGGGTTATGACTACGAGATCGGTACCCTCCTCGGCTTCAGCCATATTCATTCCTGGTCGCTCACCGGCCTTCTGATGGTTCCAACCACCGGGCCGCTGAAGCTCATTCAAGGGCCGGAAGGCGGCTCGCCTGAAAGCTTCCGGTCGCGATTCCGACACGAAACCGAAACCGCCTCGCCCGGCTACTACGCTGTCACCCTCGATGACTACAAAGTCCGCGCCGAACTCACCACCACAACCCGGGCGGGCTTCCAGCGCTACACGTTTCCCAAGGCGGACCAGGCGCGCATCATGCTGGTGCTCGACGTTCCCGGCGAGATGTGCTCGGTGGTGACGAACGCCGTCATCCGCAAGGTGAGCGATACGGAGATCGAAGGCGAGTCCCATCAGATCAACGCCACCGGTGAGTATCAGCAGAAATACACGCTCCACTTTGTGGCCCGCTTCAGCAAGCCCTTCGACCGGATGGGCGGATGGGTGGGAACCGACACGGCCGTCACCCCGGATTGCACGGAAATAACCGGCGCCGGAAACGTGGGCGCTTTCGCCAGCTTTCACACCAGCGAAGGCGAGGTCATCCAGGTGAAAACCGGCATTTCGCTGGTCAGCATTGAGCAGGCGCGGCTGAATCTGAATACGGAAATGGACCGCTTTGGCTGGGACTTTGACGCTGTCCGCAGCAACGCCCGCGACACCTGGAATCAACTGCTCGGCCGCATTGAAGTTGAGGGCGGAACCGATACCGACCGCACCAAGTTCTATACCAACCTCTACCGCTCCTACGTGGCCCGCACCATCTTCAGCGACGCGAACGGCAAATACATCGATCCCAAAGGCCGCGAGCAGCAGCTGAAAAACCCCGACTCGCCCATGATGGGCTGCGACGCCTTCTGGAATACCTTCTGGAACCTGAACCAGCTCTGGGGACTGGTAACGCCCGACGTCCTGAACCAGTGGGTGAACTCGCAGCTGGAGCTTTACGACAAGGGCGGCTGGCTCGGCAAAGGACCCGGAGGGCTTCGCTACAGCGGCATCATGGTGGCGAACCACGAAGACGCCCTGCTGGTGGGCGCCTGGCAGAAAGGCATCCGCAAATTCGACGGCGAAAAGGCTTATGAGGCCGTCCGGCACATGCAGACCACTCCGGGCGAGATTTATTACAAGGGCGTCAACCGCTACGTCGGTATGGAACACTACAATTCCTATCACCAGCTCGGCTACGTACCGGTGGAAGCCGGCCGGGTTTCGCTCACGCTCGAATACGCCTACGACGACTGGTGCGCGGCGCAGTTTGCCCGGGCCCTGGGAAAGATGGATGATTACCACTATTTCTCGAAG
>CAYWMN010000198.1:0-7133 GCA_964459065.1 uncultured Acidobacteriota bacterium
ATAAAGGCAAACAGGAGCACCGTGCCGAAAAAGGCCACCGTGAACGGATCCCAGAAAGCACGGAGGAGTTTTTCCTCCTGGAGTTCGCGGTCGATCCCCGTCATCAGGCCGATGGAAAGCCAGAGCGCAATCGCAACAGGAACGATCCAGAGGTAGTTGGCGAGCGGGTAGAGCGGCTGGGGAGTGATGACGGCGCGCCGCAACCAGTGGGCCAGGGAGAAGCTCCCCAAAGCAAGCAGCGCATCGGCAACGAGGTAGAGTACCCCGATCATCCTTTTATAACGGGAGAACATCGGAGTTTATCCTGCCTGAACGGCCCCCCTATCTTATCAGATCAATCGCCGGGCGCGGCGTCCGGCAGCTGCGCCCTTCCGGACCTTCTAGGGCGCAGACGGCTTGTACCATCGGCCTTTCCAGCGGAGGCCCGGGCCCTTAAGGCTCGAAAGCGCCGAAGCAACAACAACAATGGAGTAGAAAATAGCCGCCAGCGGCAGCGTGAAAACATAGAGCGGGAAAATTCCGGCGTACCAAACGATCGGGCAATAGACTGCGATGCTCATGGCTGTTGCCGCCCCGGCCGCGAGCAAAAGCGGATTCCCCGCAAGCAAGCTGCCCCCCTCCGCCCGGCACAGCAAAGCGATTGCCAGCGCGGCCCAGGGCAAAACCGCCAAAACCGCGCCTCCCACAACGCCGCCCAGCGTCTTCCAGACGGACTTCCCGGTTCCTTCCCAGGCGCTGCGTGAGAGCCCCTCAAAAACCTCGCGCCAGTTCTTATACATGCGGGTGCGGAAAACTCCGCGCGTAATCGCCAGATGAATGCGGTGGCCATTCGACTTGAACATTTGCGCCATCCGCAAGTCTTCAATCAAAGTGTCATGCAGCCGCGCATAACCTCCCATGGATTCAAGGTCTTCGCGGCGCATCAGCAGGAAGGCTCCGGCGGCGATGGCGCGCGAAGAGCTGAGGCGGTTCACCAGGCGGGGAGGAAAAAGCAAAAAAAGAAGCAGCCCGAAAGCCGGCATGACAACTTTCTCCGCCCGGGACTGCATCTCCAACTCCGGAGTCAGGGACAGCAGCCGGGCATCCTTCTCCATCGCCAGCAAAAGCGCCTGGCGCAGGAGGCTGGGATGAAAAACCACATCGGCGTCGGTGGCCAGAATCCATTTGCCGGTGGCGGCTTTTTCCGCCAGGCTCAGAGCATGAACTTTGCCCCGCCAGCCGTCAGGCAACACGTGGTTGTGAATCACCCGCAACCTGCCGAGCGCCGCGGGCCGCGCCATCCATTCATCAGCGATGGCCCCGGTGCGGTCATCCGAATCGTCATCCACAAGAATGACTTCATAATCCGGATAGTCCAAGCTGAGCAACGATTCCAGTGTGGCCGGCAGCGTTTCTTCTTCATTGCGGGAGGCCAGAATAATTGAAACTCGAGGCAGCGGGGGCAAAGCCGCCGCAGGCGGCGCCGGGCTCACAACCGTCATCCCCAAGAAATTCCATAACAGAAAAAGCCCCACGCCACACCACGCCAGAGCCACCAAAAACAGAATCCATTCCAAAGGGTGCAAACCAAGCTCCTTGGCAAACGCCGAAATACAACGCTTCCTAACTGTAGCTTAAAAAGCCAGCTATGTTAGACTCAAAACCCACCGGATGAGTGGCCCGTTCCAAATTTTTCTGATCTTTGCAGCCTTGCTGCTGGCGCAGAGCGCTGTCTCGCTGCGCGACGGTTTCCGTTATCTGCGGTACCTGCGGCGGAGCCGCAGCCGGCCGCCCGGCGATTTTGCTCCGCGCGCTGCCCTCATCATTCCCGTCAAGGGAATCCCTCAGGACCTTGAAGACAACATCGCGGCGTTCCTGCAACAGGATTACCCACGATATGACCTGACTTTCGTGGTGGAAGACCAGCGGGACCCGGCGTTTTCGAGGCTCAACACGCTTGTCGCGAAAGCCCGCGAGCCAGGAACACAGCAACCCCTCCAAGCGGCCGTGGCGGTTGCCGGAATCAGTAAGATCCGGGGGCAAAAGGTTCACAACCTCCTCGAAGGCCTGAAGACCCTTGACCCCGCGGCGGAGGTTCTGGTTTTTGCCGATGTGGACGCCAGGCCGGGCCCGTCCTGGCTGAAGTCCCTGGTGGCTCCGCTCGCTGACCGGGAGGTTACGGTCAGCACGGGATTCCGCTGGTATCTGCCCGGCGAGAGCTTTGCCTCCCGGTTGCGCGCCGCCTGGGATACTTCCATCGCCACGGTGCTTGGGGAGCAGGATTCGCCTTTTGCCTGGGGAGGCTCCATGGCGCTGCGCGTGCAGGAATTCAAACGCTTGAGGGTGGCCGAAGATTATTGGCAATCGACGGTGAGCGACGATTACTCGCTGAGCCGCGCCGTCCATGATGCCGGGGGCAGAATCCGCTTTGAACCCCGCAGCCTGGTCGTTTCACGAGAGGATTCGACGTTCCGCGAATTGCTGCGATGGACGAACCGGCAAATTATCATCACCCGGGTTTATTCTCCCCGCTTGTGGCGTCTGGGACTGGCTGCGCACGCTCTTTATGCCGGCACCCTCATTTACGGCCTGGCTTTGTTCGCCGGCCCCTGGACGCGCGCGCCGGAGAAGTTCCTCATCGCGGCATCGCTTGCGGCGATTCTGGCGCTGGGGATAGCCAAAGGAAAGATTCGCAGCATCGTTGCGCGCGAGGCCTTCCCGGAAGAATCCCGGAAATATGGAAACTGCTACTGGCAGCTCGCACCCCTGGTCCCCTGGGTGATGGTCTGGAACTTTTTGGCGGCGGCTTTCACGCGGTGCATTGAATGGCGCGGAACCCGGTACCGCCTGAAGTCAGACCACGAAGTGGAGATCGTCGGGCGCGGGGCGGGCTAATTTATTTCTTGCCGCCATCCGATCCCGATTTATGGCGGGAGATATAACGGGCGCGGGTTTTGCTTTTTCCCTGTTTGGTCTTGGCTGGGGGCTCGTCTTTTGGCTGCGCTACCTTGTCCAGCACCTGATTGAAGGCGGAGGAAGAGGCTTTCGGCGCCTTTTTCTTCTCCTTGCCCTCCAGAAACGGGTGTTCGGTATGGCAGG
Organism: uncultured Acidobacteriota bacterium; assembly: GCA_964459065.1. Lineage (GTDB taxonomy): Bacteria > Acidobacteriota > Terriglobia > UBA7540 > UBA7540 > JAMCXS01. The sequence continues at coordinate 3,079 of CAYWMN010000198.1, forward strand.
TCTGGCAGATGACCTTCACGACCCGATCGTCCACAAAGCTGGCAATGGCATGATTGAGCAAGCGCTTGCAGCGCGGGCAATAATCGTCGATCAGATCACCCAGGCGCGGCGGTTGATTGTCAAGCCAGGAAGCCTCAAAAGACATAATGGAAACTTATTATATCCGCATTCCCGGGGAATGCAATAAATGCGCTCCCTGGTAGAATTTTTGATGGGGTCAAGCTAGAATCAGTTTCGCGAGTTCCGCCGATGGCCGAGATGAAATCCGACAGTCTGAACACTTCCAAAATCACCTTGACGGGACTGCGGATTATTGTCGTCCTGCTTGTTATCGCCTGCATCAACTATGCAAGCTCCATTGTCATCACTCTAATTTGCGCCATTCTGATCGCTTTCGTGCTGGAACCTGGAGTGCGGCTGATGGAGCGAATCCACATTCCGCGCTGGCTGGGTGCGTTGCTCATGCTCCTGTTGACTTTGGGGCTTCTCTATCTGGTGGGCTACGGGATTTACAACCGTGTCATGACCTTTATCCAGGAGTTTCCAACCTATGCCGGCCCCCTGAAGCACTTCGTTGGAGCGATTGAAAAGCTGGCCAAGAGCGTCGAGCAAAGAACCTCCAACCTTGTTGCCTCAGCCCCACAGCCAAGCCTGCCCACCATCCGGCTGCAGCAGGAATCCAATTGGGGCCAGTATCTGTTGCGGGGGATCGGCTCCGTCTACACCTTTATCGTCACCGTGATGTTTGTTCCTTTTCTCGTCTTCTTTATGCTGGCGGCCAAGGATCACATCTGGAACTCCACCTTGAATCTGTTTCCCGGCGAGCACCGGCAGCAGGCCGAGCATATCATCCAAAGCATCGGCCACATGGTCAGGCGGTACATCGTGGGGAACATCATGGTCGCGTTGATGTCAGCCGCCCTGATTACCCCGGTCTTTGCACTGACGCGGCTGCGCTTTGCGCTGCTTCTGGGCCCGCTAGCCGCCTTTCTGAGCATGGTGCCCTATCTTGGCGTGGCCCTGGCGATTGTGCCGCCTTTACTGATGGGGCTCGGGCAATTTACAACCGCAACCCCGTTTATCGTTATCGCCGTCACGATCATGGTGGTCCATTTTCTGGCGATGAATGTCTTGACCCCCAAGTTTGTGGGCCATCAAGTCAGCCTGAATGCGCTGACAGTGACCATCGCCATGCTTTTCTGGGGATGGTTATGGGGGGCGGTGGGACTGGTCCTCGCCGTTCCCATCACGGCGGCCTTAAAGGCCATTTGCGACAATGTTGAAAAACTCAAGCCCTGGGGTGCCTGGATGGGTGATGGTTGACGAGCCGGACCGGTTCCAGGCTGCCGCCGGGATCTCCCGTCGCCGCCTCGCCTGGCAGGGGCAATTGCACGGCATTGCCGTGCGCCGGGGCTTTGGAATCTGCTGATATACTTTAGAACCATCCTATGAGCCATCAGGAATTTTCCATCGTTATCCTTTCAGTCGGCCACGCCCCTCGCTTCAAGTCGCGGCGCTCGAAGCTGCTGCACCCGCTTGCAGGCCGTCCTTTGGGTGAATACGGCCTGCAGACGGCGCTGGAGGCCGGTGCCAGCAATGTCTTGATGGTGGCCGACCAGGACGCGCAAGCGGTGCGCGAGGCGTTGGCGAGGCCAGGGGTCGAGTTCGCAGGGCAGAAACAACAGCAAGGCGCGGGACCGTCCCTTGTCGCCCTCCGGCCACAAATGGAATCCTGGTCGTCCGGCTCGGTTTTGGTAATGGCAGGCGATGCTCCGCTGCTGAGGCCGGAGACGCTGTCCGGGTTTGTGAAAGCCCACCAGAAAGCCCGCGCGGTTCTGTCCGTGCTGACGATGAAGCCGGACCACCCGCAGGGATTCAGCCGGATCGTGCGGCGAGGCCGGTCACAAATTTGCAAAATTGTCGAAGAAGAGCTTTGCACGGCTGCGCAGCGAAAAATTCGCGAAGTGAGCACCGGCATCTTTTGTATTTCAAGGGTTGAACTGCTGAAAAATCTCAGCCGGTTGTCCGGCGAGAACCCTCAGGAAGCTTCCCTTCCCGCCGATCTCGTAACGATCCTCAACCGTCAGAAAAAGAAAGTGGCTGGTTTCGCTGCTAAGGACTCCGGTGAATTGCTGGCCGTGCAGGATCGCGTACAGCTTGCGCAGGTTGAAGGCATGCTTCGAGTCCGCAAAGCGGAGGCTTTGATGCGGGACGGCGTCGCCATCGTCAATCCCGCCGCAACTTACATCGACGCGGAAGTCGAGGTTGGACCCGACTCGGTTCTGGAGCCCGGCGTCAGCCTGTTAGGAAAAACGCGAGTAGGATGCAATTGCACCATTCGCCCTTATTCAACGATCAGCGATTCGGTCCTGGGTGACAACATCCTGGTGCGTCCCTGCTCGGTGATTGCGGGGTGCGAAGTCTCTTCCGGCGTGACGATCGGTCCGTTCGCCCATCTCCGCGACGGCGCGGTTATCGAACAGAACGCCCGCATAGGAAATTTTGTTGAGGTCAAGAAGTCGCGCGTCGGGGCCGGCACAAAAGCCTCGCACCTGACCTACCTGGGCGATGCCAGGCTCGGCCGGCAGGTGAACGTGGGAGCGGGAACCGTGACTTGCAACTACGATGGCGAAAAGAAGAACCCAACCGTTATCGAGGATGGCGTTTTTATCGGCAGCGGCAGCATGCTGGTTGCACCGGTGCGAATCGGAAAAGGTTCGTACGTGGCCGCCGGGTCAACGATCACGGAGGACGTGCCGGCCGAATCTCTGGGCATCGGAAGGGCGCGCCAGATCAACAAAGACGGCTGGGCGCGCCGGCACAAACAAAAGAAGAAATCAGAATCCGGTCCGGACAAAACAAAAATCAAAAGCAACCGAGGAGCCTGAAGCCTCAGCAACACTCTCCCCGTTTGATCTCACGCGCAGTCGCTATTCAACGCCCACTCGCACAAACTTCACCGCATCCGCGATGACAACCCCGTCGGCGGCATTGGTCATTCTCACATAGCGCGGATCGTGGAATGATCCCAGCAAATGCCACTCCCCCGCCCCCTGGCTCAAGTCAAGGCGCACGGTTTTGCGGCCGCGGTCGGTGACCACGGCAAAAGGCGCGTCGGTCGCCAACCGCCCCACCGACGGATGGCCATAGTAGACGTAAATCTTGTACTCGCCCAGCATCGGGTCATCGTTACGCCAAACTGCGGTCCGCGACCCGTTGCCGCCCTGCGTCCAAAAGCAGCCTGCTTCATAATTGCCGCTCTTGGGCGCCGTATCGGAGCGCCAACCTCCACCCGTAATCAGAAATCGGCCGCCGATGGTCATGTCATCCACAGTGGTCACCTGGTCGGGCGCCGTATAAATCCGCCAACGCCGGATCTGCACAGCCTTTGAAGGCTCGTTCTGCTTCATCCATTCGTCCAGTCGGGATTCCAGACGTTTGAGTGCCGGAGGGCGCTGCTGAATGATATTGTGCAGCTCGCCCGGGTCCGTATCCAGATTGAAAAGCTGCTCCCTGCCGTTCCAGAGGTTCCGGATCAGCTTGTAATGAAGGCTGCGAACCGAGCGCAAGGGAATGGCCTCGTCTTCTTCGGCGTAGACGTCATTGAACAGCGATTGTCTGGCGCCGTCGACGAGGGGAACCAGGCTCCGGCCCTCGGCGTCGGACAGCGGAGGAAGACCCGCCAGAGCCAGAATCGTGGGCGCGGTATCAATGTTGGACGCCAGCGCGTTGATAACCCGCCCGTGCGGCACGTGAGGCCCGGCCATGATCAGGGGGATGTGTAAATCCGTATCGTAAAGGGAGCGATGATCGAAAGTCAGAAAATCGCGGGGATGAGAGTAGAGCAATTCTCCGTGATCGGAGGTCAGAACCACCAGGGTATTTTGCGCAAGGCCAAGAGCCTGAAGGCGCTCCAGAATTTTCCCGACATAGCGATCAACAAAGTGGATTTTACCGTCATAGAGCTGATAGAGCCGCTCAATGGCTTTCTGGTCGCCCAGCATCGCCAGACGCTTCAGGGGAGCCTGGGCAATGTCGTATCCCGTATCAAACAA
>CAYWMN010000199.1:0-7119 GCA_964459065.1 uncultured Acidobacteriota bacterium
AGCCCACCCGACGGCGCGTTCGAGCGCAAAGTTCCAATTTGTCCTCCGCGAGGCCGTCATCCAATAAAGGATGAAGTCTCCTGCCGGGTTAACCGGTGCGTGATTGCACCGTCGAACTCGCAGGGCGGAAATGGATTTTAGGTCCGTCATTTCCAGTTATTGCTGATCAAGGCTGAAATTAAGCTTAGCATAGGCTAATTCAGCTCAAAGTCAGCTGCAAGCCTGCGAAGGCAGCCTGCGCTCAACGTGAGATCGCAAAGGACTTCTACGTTCTTTCTCGCTTGGAAATCGTTGGCTCCCGACCTGGATGCGATAGCGCCGTGCTCTTGGCTTGCATCTTGGCTTCGAGGATTGATATGCTTCGAGGCTTGGACCGTGAGAGAAGACGGGTGGAGGCGCAAATGAATCGAAGGACGTTCATCAAGAATTCCCTGGCCGGGCTGAGCGGCGCAGTGCTGGCGGCGCCGTGGGCGACGGCCGAAAGTCTACACCAGGATTCACGCCTGAAAGGCGCGTTTCGGCTGCCCAGCAAGAATGGTTGGACATACGTGCATCTTGAAGGGAAGCCCGCGGAAATTGGTTACCAACACGGCTATCTGCTCTACCAGGAAATTCAAGACGCGGCGAAGGTCAAAATTCTGGAGCTGACTCACAACGGCACGCACGACTGGCAGTTTTTCCGCCAGGCCGCCAAGACCATGATGTGGCCGCACATCGAACAGGAATATCGTGAAGAGATGCAGGGAATCGCGGCCGGCCTCCAGGCCCGCGGCCTCAAGTTGGATTTGTGGGACGTTGTGGCGATCAATGGGTCGATGGAATGGGGTTATTATCTCCGGCACTTGCAGCAGAGCCAAAAGGAGCCGGAGCACTGCAGCGCGTTCGTGGCCACCGGCAGTTACACGAAGGACGGCAAGGTCATCATCGCCCACAACTGCTGGACCAATTACCTGGAAGGTGAACGCTGGACCATTATCTTTGACATTGTGCCTGCAAGCGGATACCGGATCCTGATGGACGGTTTTCCGGGATTCATTCACAGCGGCGACGATTTCGGCTTGAACTCTGCGGGAATCGCGATTACGGAAACAACCATCTCGCACTTTTCCGGATACGATCCGAAGGGCATTCCGGAATTTGTGAGAGCGCGGAAGGCGATGCAGTATGCGGCTTCGATCGATGATTTCGCAAGCATCATGAAGGACGGCAACAACGGAGGCTATGCCAACAACTGGCTGGTTGCCGATCGAAACGCCAACGAAGTGGCGGACCTTGAGTTAGGCCTTAAGAATGTCAACCTGTGGCGAACCACGGACGGGTGCTTTGTGGGTTCCAACTTTCCCGTGAGCCCGAAGCTCATTCGCGAGGAGACAAACTTTGATGTCAGCGACATGAGTGTAAGCTCCAATGCCCGCCATGCGCGATGGAAACAGCTTATGGCTGAAAACAAAGGGAAAATAGATGTTGCACTGGCCCAGCGCTTTCTGGGTGATCACTACGACACCTATGATAAAAAGGTCGAGCCGGATGAACGGACGCTGTGCGGGCACGTTGACCTTTCGCCCCGCGGCGCGAAAGACTGGATGCCGCCTTACGGTGCCGCGGGCGCGGTGCAAAACAAGGTTGCGGATTCCAGCATGATTGAAAAGATGTTGTTCACCGCTTCGGCCGGCCACTGCTGCGGCATCGACTTTAAGGCCGCCGAATATTTGCGGCACCACCATGATTTTGACTGGCAGTCCCCGCTGCTCCACGATATGGATTCGGAGCCTTGGACGACCTTTGCAATCTCAAAACACCAAACCTAGGGCAGGGAAGAACCGTGAATTGTCGGCGGATATGATGGACTGATGAGGTGCCGGCGATTCGTTCCTTGGATGCGCGCCCCGGCCTGCGCGCGTCCGGCACCTCGACCATCTTGCAGGGGAGTTTGATTTTCTGTGGCACAGGCATCGTTTCCTACTCGGGGAGGTCCGATCAAGCTTCCACCCGGCCCTAAGAGTCGGTTCCTGGTCGGCAACATGCTGGAGCTTGCGCACGATTGGATGGGTTTTCTCACCCGTTGCGCGCGGGATTACGGCGATGTCGTCTTTTTTCGTTTTCTCAACGTCCCGATCTGTTTGCTGATCCATCCGGAGGATATCGAGAGCGTTCTGGTCACAAACCAATCGAACTTTGCGAAGTCGCGCGACTACCGCGTCCTCGCACGGGTTCTTGGGAACGGCCTGCTGACGGCTGAAGGCGATGAATGGCGCGAGCGCCGCAAGCTGGTGCAGCCGGCGTTTCATCCTGAAAAGATCGCCGCCTATGGCGGTGTGATGCTGGAATGCGCCCGGAAGATGATGGAGGGATGGCAAGCGGGTGAAACACGCGATATCCATGCTGACATGATGGCTCTAACGGTTGAGATCGTGGCCAAGGTCCTTTTTGGAGCCGGGATTTCCGGTCAGGCGCCGCTGATCGCCCAAGCTCTTCAAGGCATGATGGAACAGTTTACCCAACACGCCAATCTCGCTTTTGTGTGGCCCGAAAGCCTGCCTTTGCCGATCAGCCCGAAACTGCGCCGAAGCGTTCGCCTGCTGGATGAGATTGTCGATTCCATGATCCAGACCCGGCGCTCAAAGGCTGCCGATCGCCAGGATTTGCTCGGCACGCTGCTGGCGACGGCCCACGAAGACGGCAGCCCGATGACCGACCGCGAACTCCGCGACCATATGGTGACACTATTGGTTGCAGGGCATGAAACGACGGCGGCGGCGCTTTCCTGGACGTGGTATCTTCTGGCTCAGAATCCGCAGGTGGAGTCGAAGCTGTTCCAGGAACTGCGGACGGTTTTGGGAGATCGCCGGCCGGCCTTGAGTGATCTTGCCTGCTTGAAATATACGGAGTGTGTGATTAAAGAATCCATGCGGCTCTATCCCCCGGCCTGGGGTGTCGGCCGCCGGGCGATCGAGGAATTTCAGATCAGGGACTACCGGCTTCCTGCGGGAACGAACGTCCTGGTCATGCAATGGCTTACCCATCGCGACCCGCGCTTTTATCCGGAGCCGGAGCGTTTTGATCCTGAGCGGTGGGCCGATGGCGCTGCCGGCGCCGGGCTTCCCCGGTTTGCCTATTTCCCTTTCGGAGGCGGCCCGCGGATGTGTTTGGGCGCCTCGTTTGCCATGGTGGAGGCGACCCTTTTGCTGGCCGCCATCGCACAGCGCTTCCGGTTGATTTTGGCTCCATCTCAGTGCGTTGAGATGTTGCCTTCCGTTACCCTGCGGCCTAAGAACGGAATCAGAGTGATTCTTGAAAGTCGCGAGTCGAGTTCTTTGTGACCGTTGTAAGCGACAGATAATAAGTGCTGTAATTCTGCTTTGTGGGGCTGGCGCGATCGCCCTGAGTACGGGTCCCGTCGCGCCGGAGGCTGAAGGATCAGGCCGAAATTGACGAAGCCTGATGCTTAAGCCCAAGTACTTTTGTAATTTTGTCCCGAGAGTAGCGGGGCCCTAGGATGAGATCTGTTTTTCAGCGGCTGCGACAATTTCCTCAGGTGACGCGGTTCCTGTCCCCTTTTTCATAATCGTAATGGAGGCGACCAGATTGCCAAAGCGGGCGGCCGCGACCGGATCGCCATGGACCGCCACGGACAGGGCATAGCCCGCCGCAAAGCTGTCGCCGGCGCCGCAGATATCCACCGGCTGTTCGACGGGGCGCGCCTCGGCCCATGTTTCCCGGCCGTCTTCCATGACCAAAGCGCCTTTCGGGCCATGCGTCACAATCAGAACTTTTGCTCCCAGTTCCCGCCGCAGTCCCGCAAAGTCCACCGTCCCGATGAGAGTGCGGCTGGCCTCCTGCGCCTCTTCGAGGTTGGGTTTCAGCGTCATATTCCGAAACAGGTGGGCACGCTTGCGGGAATCCACCAGGAACACTTTTTCAGGATATTTTTGTGCGGCCTCGATGATGACATCGCGAACGGCAGGGGTTACAACGCCTCCCGCCCGGGTCTCAGCCTGATCGGCGATAAGCACCACGTCGAAGCCTGCGATGGCCGACTGGATATTGCGAATGATTTGTTGCTCAGCTTCGGAGGGAAGCGGCTGCGTCGAAATGAAATCGACACGGGGTTGATCCTCGATCCCGGTTTCGCTGTTCAAGAGCTTCGTGTAGGTAAATGTCTGCCAGTCCGGAATCTTGACCATGAATTCGGAGCTAATTCCTCTTTGGGCCAGCGCCTGCTCCAATTCAAACCCGAACCCGTCGTCGCCCCGGACGCCGAGCACTGCAACCTTTCCCGTTCCGACGCTTGCCAGGTTGTTGGCGACCGTGCCGCCGGCGCCTGGCGTTACCTGGGTTCGAACCACGCCCAGGCGCGGAATACTTGTTTCGCGGGAGGGTTCAGAGGTTGCCGGATCGTAAGTGCACCAGCGGTCGACACAGATATCTCCAATGACCAGGGCCTTGAGCTTGGGGAAGGCGGCTAACAGCTCCTTGGTTGTCATGCGATCTCCAGTAAGAGGCGTCTTAATGCGGGAACGGTCGCGCGGTGATCGCCGCAAAAATAATAACTTTCCCCGCCATCCGCCACCGTGCGGACCAGAATCGTTTTATGCGGGCGGAAGTAGTAGCCGGGATCGGTTTTCGGCAGTTCGTGGTGGATGTCGCCTTGAATCGGGACCAGATCAAAGACCGCCGTGGTGAAATGGCTGATGGATTTTCCTTGCTGCAGGGCTACGTTGCGGGACATCGATAGGGCCTTCAGATAAACTTCAGGCGCCATAATGGATGAGCCGAAGTTCAGCATGACGCCGCCTTCCAGATTCTGCACCGTGCGCGCAAAAATCAGGAAATCGCGGTAGCTTGCAGCTCCCAGCGCTGCGCCGTTGCAGTTGGGATGCTCGTGGATAATGTCATAGCCGATCCCGGCATGAATAGTTGCCGGAATCGAGAGCCGATAGGCTGCTGCAAAGATGCTGACGTCTTTGTGTGGGAAATCATCTTCCAAAATACGCCGCCCCAGGTTTTCACCGAGCCCTAATGAATTGTCAGCGGCCTCTTGAATCACGTCGTTCAGTTCACCGGTCTCTTTCCAAAGGCCGAATTCTCCGATGCGAATGTAACGGGCCACACTCTCGGTGGTAGCCCCGATGCGCGCGAGTTCGTAATCGTGAATTCCCCCGGCGCCATTCATCGCAACGTGGGTAAAAAAGCCGCGCTCCAGCAGGTCGATCACGTGCCGGCTCGCGCCCATCTTGATCACGTGCGCCCCCATCATCAGAATCCTTGCTGCTCCTGCTTTTTTAGCGGCAACAATCCTCTGTGCTACTTCCGGCAGTTGAGGATTGGAGTAGGGCGGCGCGCCGCCGTCAAGGCCCAGGACGTAATCAAGGTGCATGTCGTGGGTGCGCTCTTGCAAAGGTTTAATGAGCAGCTTGGAACGATCGAAAAGTTCGTATTTGGAGTTCATAATTCCCCGTTAATGATCGAATAGAGTTTGGAGAAGCTGTTCCTGGCAAAGGAAATTGGGAACAATGTAGTCGGCTCCGACAGCCGCCAGACGGTCCCGCTTCCATGTGCTGACGGTTTGGCATTCGGGTTCGTCGGTTGCGACCCCCACGGCGACACCGCCAGCCTCTTTGATGTTCTTGATTTCCACAAATCCGTCGCCGAAACCAAGCAATTCCTTACCCTGGCATTCCATGGACGACGTGATTTTGCGAATCAGGATTTCCTTTGAAAAGCTCTTGTAATCATCCAGAGCGCCGTAGATGCGGCCGTCAAAATAGCGGGCGATATCCAACAGCCCTGCTTCCTCCACGGTGTAGTTCTGATCGGTGCCGCTGGCGCAGTAGAGAAGCAATCCGCGTTTTTGTAAAGCTTCCAGGAACTTGCGAGCTCCTGGAACAAGGTAGGTTTCCGGTGAGACTTTTCCTTGCCGCAAAGCTTCTCTTCGGCTGTCAATTTTTTCCAGCAGCCGGTCATGATACATCTTTTTATATTCGAGAGGTTCCAGGGGTTTTCCACCGCGCGATTCGACTTGACGGGCAAGCTCAATCATTTGGTAGATTGTTTGCTCCCCGGTGAGTCTTGCCACAAACTCCTTTACTAGAGTGTGGAGTTCCTCGCGGGTTTCCTGGGTCCCCGTTTCAACGAGGATATTCACCATCATCGGGACCATCACGTCTTCCCAGCCCGTGCGCAGGAGCGATATAGTCCCGTCAAAATCAAAAAGAACCACGCGCGTTTCTTTTGCGGACGCGCCGGTGTTGAGCGATTCAATCATAAAATCAGATCCGGTCTCTTTCTGGGGATTCCCAAAGCTAATTGCGATTTTCACAACAAATTTTGCGAACATCCATCATACAACATGTGATCAAAAACCATACCTTTGAAAATCTTCAAGTTGCGCAGTTTTCGTCGGGACGCCGCGTGTTGCATCGTCGGCTCAGACGCGCGAGGCGGGTGCCCGCAGCCGTAACCGATTGAGGTTTCAGTGTGCCGTTAAATAAGAGTGCGGTCTTGTGCGAGGAAGGAAACACCGATGAGTGGAATTTCGAAAGTTTCATCGCATGCGGGCAAAACAGTGTGCCATCCGGCTGCGAATTCCGGAGCCGCGATGCTCTCGCTGGAGTTCATTGCTACCTGATGACTTCCAGCCCCACTTCGTTTAGCCTGCGTACTGGTTGTTGGCGCGCCCAGACCACGCGGCAACTTCCGAATCGCGACCTGCCGTGGCGGGTAAAAGCGTAGACCGTCTGGCCCCTGCTGAGCTTGAGACGGGTCACAACTCGCAGGCCGTGCTCCCCCACGTCGAGCGTAGTGGCGGTCTCTTCCTTCTCGCCCTGCTCGGACTTCACCATGAGAATCAAGTTGAGATTCTTGTGCACCCTGGCTTCGCGCCGGGGAAAATGCTGGAGTTGTGCCCCCATGGCCCCCTCCACAGAGTTGGTTTTGTGCTGCTACTCTACCGCGGGTTGAGGGTCGGGTCAACACAGATTATTGACGGGTAGCGGGTTCATCTGTAGTCTTCTTTTTACGCGGGTGACCCATGCCTCGTGATTTAGGTGATTGGGCCAAGTGGGAGCGCATATCTTCAGGCCGGTGGTTCTTCTGTAGGCATGGTATTTTCACCGCCGC
>CAYWMN010000200.1:0-7094 GCA_964459065.1 uncultured Acidobacteriota bacterium
GACGTGGTGCTCGAAAGCTCAAAAAAGAATAATCGCAGCATTCAAAAAATGCGACCTCTCAACAAATCAATTAGTTGTTTTTATCTGAATCCTCATATTCCTGAAAAAAGCGGCCTTAGCAAATGACTTACTTTTCGAGAATTAAAATAGGTGTGCCCCTTAAACCTACATGCTCGATTGATAGTTTGATTATTAAAGGAGAAAAAGGTACCAGAAAAATTAGGAACAGAAATAGGAATCGGTTGTTAAGTTTAATTGTCATTGAGATTGCTTATCTTATCCAAGCAGGCCGTCAGAGTTTTTGTCAAAATTTTCCTATCATAATTTGATATTTTAAAATCTGCGTTTACTCTAACCTCGCCCTTATTTTGTTCAAAAGCCGCCTTTACGGCCTTTCGTATCTCTTCGCTATCATCCGGTGAGGCAAAAAATACTTTCCCATATTTCTCCAAAAGGCTTCGACTTGCCCCTAGAGGTAAAATGCCAAGTATGGTCTTTTTGCAACCCATGTATTCATATATCTTGCCGCGCACATAATGCGTGCCGTCATCATTTGGATCAAAGACCAAAAGGAGATTGGAGCAAATTTCAAGCTTTAGCGCATCCTTGTGAGACAGATACCCTGGCAATTCTACAATATCTGTAAGTCCTATCTCCTCAATTTTTCGCTTTATTTCCCAATGCACATGACCGGCCAGCACTATCCGGCAGTTTTGAGGCGAAAGCCCGCCGTAAAGAACCAGTTTTTGAAATGCATCCAACATGCTGTCAGGAGTAAAACCACTGATAGTATGGCGAAAAAAAGAACCAATATGGCTAATAAGAAACAAATTGTCATATTTCAACCATGGGTTATTTTCCCCCAGCTCATCATTTGTTTCCCTGATTTCATCTGCATCAAACCCATTGGTGATTGTTTGCATTTTGTGGTCAAACTGTGGATATAATTTTCTATAACTCTTTTCCGCCTCAGGAGTGTTTAAAATGATAGCATCAGCCCTGTTAAAGACCATCCGTTCCAATCTTCTCTCTAAAGCAAGCCTCCATTTTACAGTTTTCAGCAAGAGATTTAACGGCTCAAATGTCCAGGGGTCGCGCAAATCAGCAACCCAAGGCTTTTTTGTTATCCATTTAAGTATTAATGCCAGCACATGCGAAGATTCAGGCGGCGAAGAGGAATATATGGCATCAATCCTGCCGCTCAAGATAAGATACAAAGCAGGCCAAAATGCAAATAAACCCCAACCTATTTGAACGTCAGGAATAAAAAGCATTTTTTTCATCCATTTTTTAACGCAACTAAATAATCCAACCTGTCGAACATCCTCAAATGAGACTCCAGATTTTTTTCTACGTTGAACTATAGATCGTGCTACTTTATTCAGAGTTTGAATTTCCGGTGTACGAATAATTGTTTCTGTCCCATTTATAGGAACGCTGCCATAAAAATTTGTAGTGAGAATCATAGGGCGCCACCCAAATTTCGGTAGATACTTAGCAAATTTACGGCTTCTTTCAATGCCCCCATTCTGAGCAGGGGGATAATGGTAGCATATCATTAGAATCCTTTTGCGCTTTCTTTCATGGTGCTTTGCTTGTTTCACTGTCAGGTTCCTATTATTCAATTGATTTGCAGAATATCTGTTATGTCTGTTGGCTTGCATTGTTTTCAATCAGTGGCAATTCACCTGTGCATGTTTTCTCTCTTTCGCACCAACACCACCTCATCCTCCACTACCACTGAAATACGCTTCAAATCATCAGCTCCAAATAAACCAGTTGAGATACTCAGTATATCAAAGCCCGCCTTTTTGAGACGCTCGGCAAAATCCCTGCCATAATAGCGCACATGGTCTTCCTGGCCATAAAGGCGGAGTCTTTCTTTTGGATCAGTGACAGACAAGTCTTCCTGCGTAATGTCCCCCTTTATCGGAACCTGAATGCTTGCCCAGCCACCCGGTTTTAATACCCGGTAAAGTTCCTTCATTGCTTTTTTGTCATCCTGGATATGTTCCAAAACATGATTGCAGACAATCGCATTAAAAGAATTGTCATCAAACGTCATGGCTGTTAAATCCATTGCCATCATCGCCTTTTTGCCGTCCAGATCTATTGACAGGTAATCGTATTCTTGTCTGAACTTTTCAGCAAGGCAAGGTTCCGGTGCTACATGCAATAATCTGCCCCCCCGCTGAATCAGGCTTTTATCCTGCAAATCATAAAGGACAATCCAGAGCAGGCGATGTCTTTCAAGGGAACCGCAGCCAGGACAACGAGCATTTAGCCGGGGATTGACCCCGAATTTAAAAAACTTGCGAAAGCCTCTTTCGCACACCGGGCAGTAAAAACGACTGCCTCGCAGAGTTAAAATCTGCGCTTTTTTGATAAGCGATTTTACAGGTTGCGGCAGAATTTGTCTTAAAATATTTTTTACTTTATCGAATGCGTTCTTATTCATATTTTTTAAACACCCTTAATAATATTTCTTCCATTACATCCCAGCAATATTTTTCTATACACTTTTGTCTTGCTTTATTACCCACCTCTTCGGCCTCTTCGGGATTATTTAAAACGTATTGAATTTTCTCTGCCAATTGCTCTGGATTTTCAGGTTCTACAATCCAGCCGCAGCCATCTAAGATTTCAGGTAAATCAGATATATTAGAGGCTATTATAGGTTTTGCCATAGCCATCGCTTCAAAAACTTTGCCGGGCACTTGCGCAGTAGAAAATAACGTTTTTCTCTGTGGCAACACTATCATATCTGCCATTGATAGTAATTCCGGCATTTTTGAGTGAGGTTGATATCCACTTACGATAACAGTATTCTGGCTTTTAAAAATCAAATTGTCCACATATAAACTCTCCTTACCTCCACCAACTATCATTAATTTGATATCATTTCGATTAATAATATTGATGGCCTCTATTAATTCCTCTAATCCCTTATGTGGTATCGGTGTTCCACAAAACATTATTATTTTTTCTTCCTTGAAATTCCATTGTGTTCTATTTTTCTTTTTATCAAACATGGCGGGATCAAAAAAAGAAACATCTGCACCATGCGGTAATTTTATACCACCAAAGCGATTTTGTAAAAATTTCGAAACAACAGTAATGTCATTTGCTTTTTTTGTTTGTGTCTCCATTAACGCATTGTACAAACCATTACTTGGTTCATAAAATCTTTTTAAGCTTATTAATATATTCTTTAAAATATCTTCATGAAAGTGCGCTGCATCCCAATCTTCTATATCTAATATAAGTGGAATTTGTTTTCTTCGCTTAGATAAAAGACCAACTCCTAGGCTAGTATACATTGGTTTGAATGCATAAATTATGTCTCCCGTTACAACATCAGCAATTCCGTTAATTCCAAATATTCTTTTTTTGATTTTCTTTAATTTCGAACCTTCACAGTATGCTCTGACTGGTTTGTAATCAAATTCGTCTTGATATGGTTTAAATATCTCTTTACCGAATACTGGCCCTATAACCTCTATTTGATAATGTCGTTCTAAGACTTTTGCAATAGGATAAGTCCGAACCAAAGAATTGCTGGATAAATCATGAACGAGAATTGATATTTTCATTGCGGCTATTCTCTACCATTTCTTATATTCAAAATCTTTAGCCCATGAATCTGGCATGTTTTGGAAAATTTCAATATTTTTAAATTTATTACTTTTACGTGCACCTTTGGTTTTAACCCAATCAGCCATTCTCTGTATTCCTTCCTCTAAATCTACATTTATTTGATAATCGCTGAAGTATTTTTTACTCTTGGTATGATCTGAGAACGCATGCTTTACTTCATTCCTTTCTTCCAGATAGTGGATTTCGAGCTTTTCCCCCATTTGTTCTGCCACAACCTGTGCCAACGTGTTTACTGAATATGGTTGATCAGCACCAATATTAAATGTTTCATTATAACATTTTTCCATAAATCCAGAATGTGCAATTGGCAGTGCAACATCATCTATATAGCTGAAAGCCCTTGTTTGCTTTCCATCCCCAAAGATAGTCAACGGTTGCTTGTTCATCAGCTGATTCATGAATATTCCTATGACATTGCGGTATCGGTCTCCAATATTTTGACGCTCTCCATATACATTATGGGGCCGGAAAATGATGTAATTTAATCCAAACATCTCATGCGAAATCTTCAACTCTTGCTCCACTGCGTACTTGGCAATACCATACGAATCTTCTGGTTCTGGCCTAATATTTTCCAAAAAAGGTGTTTGACCTGATCCGTAAACAGCAATTGAAGATGTGAAAACAAAGCATTTTACACTATGATTCACAGCCATATTTATCAGATTGACACTTCCGATTAGATTGTTATTATAGTTGAATCTTTTTATAAAATGACTTAGCCCTTCAGCAGCATAAGCCGCAAGGTGATAGATATGAGTTATACTATTTTGCTCAAAAACATTTTCTATTAACTCTACGTTTAATATGCTCCCTTCAACAAACTCGACATTGTCAGGCACATTGTCGCGGAAGCCACCACTTAAATCATCAATAACAATAACTTTCTTTTGTTGTTTAATTAGATGTTCCGCAATATGACTCCCCATAAAACCAGCTCCACCTGTAACAAGAACTTTATCTAACATTATCGATACTCCTTTTCATTTCAATTTATTTTACACACTCTATGCGTAAGCATGGTTCAACCTTCCTGTACTAATATTTTGAGGCATTCTTCCGAGCAACTATCAAATATTGAAATGTAAGGAAATCTTTGCAAGGATAAAAAGCAAAATATTTAGAGAGCCTATTAAGTTCATGAGGTTCCTCAATAAATCGACAATTTCTCTCAATTGTTTCGATGCTCAGATGTGCATATTGAAACAATTCTCTAATATTTCTAAGAGTGAAAAATCTTAAATGTGTTCGATCATGAATCCCTCTTTCCCGATATGGCCAATATCCCTTGAAAAGAAAATTGGTTATAGTAGTGTAATGCCTTACATTCGGAACACTTGCGATTACAACACCTTGGTTATCCAGAAAACTCGTGGTACTCTTTAATACATCCCAAGGGTTTTCAGGTGTTCCAATATGTCCGCAAAAATTATACAATCAAAATAATTAGGAGGTAAGGAACCGCCAAGTTAATGTTTTCAATATCCCCTATATCACTTTGTCTAATTTCTTCTGAACAACTTCAGCCATTTGTTCATCAAATTCAATACCTATAACTTCGACATTATTATTTCTCTGTTCTATCTGCTCACCAAGCGCACCCGTACCGCAACCGATATCTAAGACTTTGCTCATATAATCAGGAATCAGAGGTAAAATATCATTTCTTGCTCCGATGTACGACGGATTAAAATTATTTACTATGATCATCCCGATACTGCTCCTTTAAATAATTTCATGAGGTTATGCTTTAAGCCATATTTGAAAGCCTTATCCATCATATATATTACAATAAGATATAAACCGAATCCAAGGAGCGAAGAGAGTAAAAAACTAATCAACCCTCTATTACCCCAATTTTTCAAAAAGGCCATAGCAATACATGCAATGGTACTTCCCACTAATGGAGGAAGCAAAAAACTTATGAAATAGCCCAATCTATAATGCATATATGATATTAACTTTTGAGTTAGATAAATTAAAACCAAGATATTCGGTATAATTACTGCGAGAGAAGTCCCAGTTATCCCCCATTTAATGGTCATGGGATAAATTATTGCAATTAATATTAGCAGTTGAAATCCAGCTCCAAATGTAATGATCTTAGGGATACCAATTCCTTGAAAAATAGAACCCATAGTTCCATTTAGTGCTCTTGTAAGGCCAAATAGACATAACACCTGCATCGCTGGCACCATTGGCATCCATTTTTCACCTAAGAATATCTTTGTAAAATCTGGAGCTAAAACAAATATCAACCCTGCTACGGGAAATGATAGAAAGGCTGTAAACTGTAAAACCCTCAAATACGCTTCTCTTAGTTTTGGAATATCATTCTGTAATTTTGAATAAACTGGAAAAGTTACACGAGAAATTACATGAGTTATCTCTGTGGCCGGCATATTGGATATCCTGTAGGCAAGTTGATAAAAGCCTAATGCTGTTGCACCAAGGAATTTACCGACAAATGCATCATCGCCTTGAGTTAACAAAAATATTAATATACTTGAGCCCAAAATCCACTTACCAAATCCAAAAAGCTCCTTTGCTTTTTTCAAATCTCTGCTTAAATGGGGTCTATAAGGATGTATTAAATAACTTGCAAAACATCTTGCTACATTTCCCGCAAGCAATCCAAAGACAAGCGCCCAGACATTTCTCAAGATTAAAACAGCAGAGATCGCCACGATAAAATCGGCCAATGTTCCCGCTAACTGATATATAAACTCCTTATTAAATTCGAGTTCCTTCTGGAAATAGATAACGCCAATATTGGTAAAAGCCTGAAGAAGCACTGAGAAGCCAATGACCTGAATTATGGACTTTGCTTCCAGAGTATCAAAGAAAGATGCAACATACGGCGCGGCAAAATATAAAATCCCAAATAAGACAAGGCCTCTTAATATCAAAACAGTCCATGCGGCATTAAGATAGGATTCTATATCTTCTTTCTTTTGAATCAAGGCGGCCTGAAAACCTGTCTGAGAGAATGTCTCAAGGGTTGACATTGTCAGAAGCGCAATGCCCATTAAACCAAAGTCGTGAGGCGCGAGAATACGTGCAAGAATTACAAGCCTCGCCAGACCGAATATCTGCTGAACTATTCTCAGCAAGAATACCCACATGCCGCCTCTAGCTGTACGCTGAGAAAGGCTCTTGCCCGGTTTTATCAAATTGTTGAAGATGATAGGGGACGTTGGTGCCTTTGTTGCTTTATTCATATAACAATATGAAAATATAGTATGAATCAGATTGATGAATTATGGGGACAGCCTTTGTCAATGATTCAAGACCTTTGCACAACTCCTCCAAAAAGGTTCAAAATGAACCTTTCTTTTCGAAGTTACGCTTTAAAAATTCATAAAAAATGTTCTTAAAATTTGATTTAATTTATTGATTATACTTGATTATTTAATTGTTTTATGCCATATTCTCCT
>CAYWMN010000201.1:0-7079 GCA_964459065.1 uncultured Acidobacteriota bacterium
CGAACCAGGGTTCCATGCTCCAAAGGCATGTGTCCTACCACTGGACGACCTCCCATTACCCTGACTCGAAAATCGTCGTTGACACCGCTTGACAGCGCCTTGCTGTGTTCGCGGGGTTCGGGTCGCTCCAGGCGACGCCGGCGGGGATTCAATCCCTCAACACTCGCCGCCGATACTCGGCTCTCCGAAGCGTCCGGACCTTAAAAAACTGCCATTCCGCAGGGATGAATCTCCGTGCGCGATTGATTTGTTGGGCGGATTTAAAGACGGCGTAGATCGCTGATCCACTACCCGTCAGGGAGGCTGTTTCGGCCCCGGCCCGGATGAGCTGACCCTTTACTTTTGCCAGCTCAGGCCACCTCGCGAAAACGAATCTCTCAAAATCGTTTTCGGCCGGCCCCCATTGCTCCAGGGGAAAAGGTGACCGCTTGCCCAAATTAGATATTCTATGCTGATCGCCGCCCGCCGTCAATTGCAAATCGATGGCCTGGTAAGCCTCCGCGGTTGAAACTGAAAACCCCGGGAAAACGATCAGGCACGGCCGCGCCGGCAAATCCGTAAGCGGATAGATCTCCTCGCCGCGCCCGCACCCCAGCACGCGGCCGCCTTGCAGGAACAGCGGCACGTCGGAGCCCAGGCGGGCCGCAAGCTCCAGGAGCTTTTCCTGATCCAGGGCGTTTCCGCTCAAACGCTCCAGCGCTGCCAGCGTCATGGCCGCATCGCTGCTTCCGCCTCCCAGGCCCGCTCCCGAGGGAATCTTTTTCGTCAGGCGCAGCGTAATGCCCGATTGGAGCCGCCGGGCCTGCCGCCAGAGTTCGGCCGCCCGGCAGACAAGATTTTCCGGCCCGGAGGGCACGTCCGGCGAGCTGCATTCCAGGCGAACGGGGCCCCGGCGGGTGGAGAGCGCCGCCTCAAGCCGGTCCGCAAGGCTGACCGTTTGATAGACGGTTCGGATTTCGTGGTAACCGTCCGGTCTTTTGCCCAGGACCTTGAGCCCGAGGTTAATCTTCGCAAACGCGCGAAATTGGATGGTTTTTCTCAAGGAATCGGGTAATGACGCTCAGATTCGAAGGCGTTTGTTTCGTCCTGCCAAAAGCCTTTTGCTCCTAGTCGGCCGTGGAGGATTACCGGATCTCGTGCTTCAGGCGGTTGAGCTGTTTGCGGAGTTTGGCAGCCTGGTGCGGTCCAAAATCACTGGCGTTCTTTTTGCGCCAGATCTTCAGCGCGTGCTCCCACTGGCGCTGGGCCTCGGCTTTTTTCCCCAGTGCCAGGTAGACATAGCCCAGATGTTCCCGGATCGTCGGGTCGTTGGAAATCAGGCGCACGGCCTTTTGCAGCGGGGCTTCGGCTTGCTGGAAGCTCTTCATTTTGTAATAGGCCCAGCCCAGGCTGTCCAGGTAAGCTCCGTTATTGGGTTCCAGCTGCAGAGCTTTCTTGATGTAATGGACCGACTCCTGCAGCCGAACGCCGCGGTCCGCCAGCATATAGCCCAGGTAATTGGCCGCCGCATCGTTGAGCGGGTCAATGGCCAGGACTTTTTTGAATTGCTCTTCGGCCAGGTCGTATTTCTTTTCGCGATCGTAAACCGACCCCAGCAGGAACCAGGCATACTCCTGATCATCCGGATTGTTGCTCAGAGCGAGCGCCTTCTGAATGACCGCCTCCGCCTTCGGGTAGGCCTTGCCCTGCAAATAGACCTGGGCCATGGCCAGGTATATGGTCCGGTCTTCAGGCGTGTTGTTGAGCATTCCCTTGAGCTGCTTAATCGCTTCCGCCCGGCGGCCCTGCGTTCCCAGCAGCGAGGCCCGCTGCAGCAGAAGCTGCTGGTTGTTCGGATACTTCTGAATGGCTTCGTTGGCCTCGGACAAAGCCTGGCGCGGTTGATGGTTTGCCTGGTAGGCCTGGATAATTAACGATTCGCCTCGCGGCGCCTGGTCGCTGCCCAGTGCCACGATCTGGCGGAAAGTCTCAATGGCTTTTGCGGTCTTTTCCTGGCTCTGGTAAGCCTGTCCCAGACTCTGCAGGAAAATCGCCCGGTTATTGGCCTCAGCCGGGTTGTAATGCCCGCCGGACCGGGCGGTTTTCTTCAGCAGTCCCTCCAGCAGGGTGATCGCTTGGGCGTTGTTGCCGACCGTCTCTTCCAACAGCGCCTGCTGGTAGGGAACTTCCAGGTTATTGGGTGAAAGGCTGGCGGCTTGCTGAAAGTCCCGCCGCGCGTCATCGAACCGGCCCATTTCACGGTCGAGTTGGCCCAGGCGGAGATAGGTGTCTCCATCTTGCGGGCTGACCTTCAGGATTTGCTCCAGCTGATTGCGGGCTTCCTGCATCTTGCCGTCCTGCATCAGCGCTTCCGCGTAAGCGCGGCGGAGGCGCTGGCTGTCCGGCTCCCTCTGCAAGGCTTGCTGGAAAGAACTCTCGGCGCTGCTGAGGTTGTGAGTCTGCCGGTAGGCGTTGCCCAGCAGGTAGAGCAGCGAGGGATCCATCCGGTTTTCCGGAACGCTCTTGAGCAGATGGATGATCTTCTGGTACTCGCCTTGGTCGTAATAAACCTGGGTCAGGTTGACCAGCACGTTGTGCGAGTCCGGATTGTTTTCGAGAATCCTTTTGAAAATGGCCTCGGCTTTTTGCGGTTCGTTGCTCACTTTGTAGAGCCGCCCCAGGATCAGCGCGGATTCCGAATCGCTAGGGTCAAGCCGCACCACGGCTTCAAACTGGGTGATGGTCTTGTGAAGGATCTCGGGAACGGATTTGCCTGCTTGCGCCTTGCCCAGAGTTCCCAAATAAATGTGGGCCAGCAGCCGGTGCGCTTCCACGTAGTTGGGATTGGTTTTAAGAATCGCATTCGCTTCGTTGATGGCGTCGCTAACGCGCGTCACGCGCCAGTAAAGCTCCGCCAGCTGCACCCGCAGGAACAGGGAAGAGGGGTCGGCCGCAATCGCCTTCTTGTATTCGGCAATCGCGCGCTCGACGTAATCGCCGCGGTTATAGATGCCCGCCAGTTCCTTATAACGTTCGGCCAGCATGTAATGGTAATAAGCTGTCGAGAGGTCCGGCGCCGCGGCCTGCGCCTGAACGGCCGAAGGTTTCCTGGTGTTTTCGGCGGGCGCCTGCGCCGCGCCCAGGCTCGTCGAGCCCAGCAAAAGTAGACTGATTCCAACCGCCCAAATTTTCATGCTTTTCCCAATCATTGCGTGGTTTTGCCCTTATAAGCCTCGTAGCAAATTATCGCATACGGCCGGGGGGGTGTCAAAATTCGCACCTGATTTGTATTGTCATCCCGCCCGGCTGGTGATATACAGGCGGAGACATTCAAATACTAAGAATTCCGCAGCGCGCTTGCAGGCTCCTCAATACCTCAGTTTTTGCAGCCTTGTGCCATCACCGGGAGTCTTGGCACCGAACTGTTGCGCGCCCGTTTTTAAAGGAAAGGATCTTTCTGATGACAAACCACTACAGCCGGCGAAAATTTCTGCGGGATTCTGCGATGCTTGCCATGACGCCGGCGCTGCCGGGCCTCACCGGAGGATTGGCCTTTTCGGCGCCGGAGGCTTCACCGGACCTTCCGCCCGGAGCGCCAATTCCCGATTTGCAGAGTGGTTTTCTGAGCCCGCCCCCGGCCGCTCAGCCCTGGGTTTACTGGTTTGTCTCCAACGGCAACATCACCCGCGAGGGCATCACCGCAGACCTTGAAGCCATGCACCGCGTGGGCATCCGCGGCGTCCTCTACATGGAAGTCGACCAATTTGTTCCGCCCGGTCCGGTCCGCTTTATGACCCCCGAGTGGCGCCGGATGATTCAGCACGCCGTCAAAGAAGCCACCCGCCTGGGCATCACGATTGACATGAACAATGACGCCGGCTGGTGCGGCAGCGGCGGCCCGTGGATCACTCCCGAGCTTTCCATGCAGATGATCGTCTGGAGCGAGTCGCACCACCAGGGCCCCGGGCATTTCTCCGGGGTGCTGCCGCAACCGCGCACCAACAAAGGTTATTACCGCGACATTGCCGTGCTGGCTTTTCCCACGCCCCGCGCGGGCCTGGTTCGCATGGCCGACCGTTCCCCCAAGATCACTTGCGGAGTCCATCGGGAAAGTTTTGACTCCGCCCCGCTGACGGACGGCAACATCGCAACGGTCGCGACGCTTCCGCCGCCAGCCAAGGGCCAGCCGCAGGTCCTGAACATTGAATTCGCGGAGCCTTTCACGGCGCGCGCGGTCACGCTGGCGCCCGTTCCGCGCTTCTCCACCATCAACGGAACGCTTGAGGTCTCCGACGATGGCCGCGAATACCGCGCCGTCCAGCCGGTCACCTTCTACTGGCCGATCTCTTCCATGAACTTCCCCGAAGTGTCTTCCCGCTATTACCGGATTGTCCTGCAACCCAAGCGACACCAGTTCGATGACCCCTTTGCCAAGGGCATTCCGATTGCCGAAGTGGAATTGCACCCCGATCGGCGCCTGGAAGACGTGCCGGGGAAAGCCGCTTACGTCCGCCGGTTTAGGACATCCGTTTCCGACGAACAGCCGGTGCCGCGGGATATGGCCGTCGAGCGGGACAAGGTTCTCGATCTCAGCCCCAAGATGGATCGCGATGGACGGCTCAACTGGGAAGTTCCCCCCGGCCATTGGACGGTCCTCCGCCTGGGCCACACCTCCACCGGAGTGATGAACCATCCGGCGCCCAAAGAAGGCCTGGGCCTGGAGTCGGATAAGCTCAGCAAGCGGGCCACCCAGGTGCAGTTTGACGGTTTGATGGGCAAGCTCCTCAAGGATCAGGCGGCCGTGGGCGGCAAATCGCTCACCCTGACCCACATTGACAGTTGGGAAACCGGCTCGCAGAACTGGACGCCCGGATTCTGGAAGATTTTCAGGGACCGGTACGGTTATGACCTTCTTCCGTACTTGCCGACGCTGACCGGACGCGCCGTGGAAAGCCGCGAAATCTCTGAGCGGTTCCTGTGGGACTTGCGGCGGCTGGTGGGCGATCTGCTGCTCGCGAACTACGCCGGGCACATGCAGGAGCTCAGTCATCAGCATGGACTGAAGCTTTCGATTGAGGCCTATGGCGGCGGCCCGCTGGACGAGGTTGCTTACGGCGGGCGGGCGGACGTTCCCATGAGCGAATTCTGGACCGGAGTGAAGCCGGGGTTGTGGAATAAGGAGATGGCCTCCTCCGCGCACGTCTACGGACGTCCCGTCTGCGGCGCGGAATCCTTTACGGCTATTCCTCGCAACGGCAAATGGCAAAACCATCCTTTCAAGCTCAAAGCGCTTGGCGATCACGCCATGACGCTGGGCATCAATCACTTTGTCTTTCACCGTTACTCCATGCAGCCCTGGCTCCACGAGGCGCCGGGCATGACGATGGGCCCCTATGGCATTCATTACGAGCGCACCAACACCTGGTGGGAACAGTCGCGGGCGTGGATCAGCTATCTCGCCCGTTGCCACTTCCTGCTGCAGCGGGGCGTCTTTGTGGCGGATGTGGCTTATCTGGGCACGGAAAACGTTCCCAATTCCTTTCCGGAGCGCCCCGACCTCAATCCCGGAATTCCCGACGGCTACGACTACGACGATCTGCCCCCGGAAGCCTTGATCAAGCAGATGACGGTGCGCGGCGGACGGCTGGAGCTTCCGAGCGGCATGAGCTACCGGGTCCTGGTCCTTCCTCCCGGCAGGACGATGAGGCCGGCGCTATTGTCGAAAATCAAGGAGCTGGTGCTGGCGGGCGCAACCGTGGTAGGCCCGCCGCCCTCCGCTTCACCCAGCCTGGCCAATTATCCCCAGTGCGACGGCGAAATCCGGCGGTTGACCTCTGAACTGTGGGGTGACTGCGACGGGGTGATGCTGAACGAAAATCGTCTGGGCCGCGGCCGGGTGATTTGGGGCCGGCCGCTCAAAGAGGTGCTGAATGATCTCGACGCGCCGCCGGATTTTGACTGCCAGGACGCGAAGGTGGGCGACGAAATCCGCTATATTCACCGCCGCGATGACGAAGACGAAATTTACTTTGTCGCCAGCAGCAGCCCGTCGGCCCGCCGATTCCTCTGCACTTTCCGTGTTAAGGGCATGCGGCCGGAACTCTGGTGGCCCGATAGCGGCCGGATCGACCCTGTCGCCGTATACGACCAGCAGGGCGACGGCATCCGGATTCCCCTTTCGCTCGACCCTTACGGCTCCGTCTTTGTGGTCTTCCGCAACAGCGGAATATCGGAGCAGCGGATCGTCTCCGTGCGGCGGAACGACGTGGAGATTTCAGGAATTCCAGAGACTCCGGTGGCTGAAATTCAGCTTCGGCATCCGCTGGGCCGCTTCGATCTGCAGCCGGGCGGAGGCTATTCCATTGAAGTCGACCAGCCCGGCGCCTACGATTTGAAAACCGCCGCCGGGCGCGCCTTGCGCGTCAAGGTCCCCGCGCCGCCCTCGCCCGTGGAGGTTGCGGGGCCGTGGGAACTCTATTTCCCCAAGGGCCTGGAAGCTCCCGCCCGCGTGACGCTCCCGCGCCTGATCTCCTGGACCGAGCACCCCAATCCCGGCGTCAAGTATTTTTCCGGCACCGCAACTTATCGCCGCCGGATGGACGTTTCTCCGGAAATGCTCGCGGCAAATCGCCGGCTCTATCTCGATTTGGGAAGCGTTTACGTGATCGCGGAAGTCAAATTGAATGGTGAGGACCTTGGCCTCCTCTGGAAACCGCCCTATCGGGTCGATATCAGCCGCGTGGCCAGCGCGGGCTCGAACGATCTCGAAATCAGCGTCGTCAACCTGTGGCCCAATCGCCTGATCGGCGACGATCACCTGCCCCCGGACTGCGAATGGAAACCCAAGCTCTGGAGCGAGGTGTTAGCCCGCTACCCACAGTGGCTGCTCGAACACAAACCGCAACCTAACGGCGGCGTTACCTTCACCACCTGGAGACATTGGACCAAAAACGATCCGTTGTTCGAGTCCGGCCTCCTCGGCCCCGTGCGCCTCGTCTCGGTCGCGCACCTCAGCGTGGGTTAATCGGCTGCAAACCGGGTGGCGGCTTTGCGCCGCCGCAACCTTTGCCTGCCGTAGAGACGCCTCGCTGAGGCGTCTC
>CAYWMN010000202.1:0-7064 GCA_964459065.1 uncultured Acidobacteriota bacterium
GCGGGTCTGGTTCTTGGCGTCGGTAACGCTGACGCGGCCCGGCCCCGCCAGGCGGCCATAGCCCTGCACGATGTCGACTTTATTCTTCTTCAGCAGGAATTCAACGCCCTTGGCCAGCTTGGTTACCACCTTGGCCTTCCGCGCCTGGATGGCGGACCAGTCGATGGAGTATCCTTTGCAATCGATCCCGAATTCCTTGGCGCGCTTGAAATAGTCGTAAACCTCAACGTTCAGCAGCAGATCCTTTGTGGGGATGCAGCCGACGTGAAGACAGGTCCCGCCGAATTTGTTGTCTTTTTCAATCAGGACCGTCTTCAATCCCAATTGTCCGGCGCGGATTGCCCCAACGTATCCTCCCGGCCCGCTTCCGATCACCGCAACATCATATTTGGGCGTTTCAGCCAAAATCACACCTCCACAAATTTCTAAAAAGGGATTATTTCGCTTCCATGTTTGCCATTCGTCATCTTACATGATGCTTCAGCGGCGAACAAGTTGCGCCTGTTCCGCGGGTAGCCTGCGAAAGTGGAATGCAGGTCTGACTTACCGTGTGCGGCGTTGTCGCGCAGGGGCTTTCTATGATAATTTTGTGTGTTTACTAAAAGCTCCATTTTTTCACTGGGTTAACATTACAAATTGGGGAGGGCATCAATGACCTGGGCGGCTGAACTGGCGCGGGAAATCCGCGGACAAGTGCTTGTGGACGACGCTTCCCGCGAAAGCGTCTCGCGGGATTTCGGAGGCGTGATCGTGCGGAAGCCTGCGGCGGTTGTGCGGCCCGCTTCCACGGAAGACGTAGCCACTGCGGTAAAATTTGCGGTGCGGCACGGGCTTTCCGTTTCAACCCGTGGCGGAGGGCACTCGCAAACCGGCCAGTCCCTTTCCGACCAGATTGTGCTGGACATGACCTCCCTCGACAAGGTTTTGGAGGTCAATCCCGAAGCGGGCGCTGTAACCTGCCAGGCGGGTCTCAAATGGCGGGCGCTTGTCGAGCACCTGGCACCCCAGCAGCTTTCGCCTCCGGTCCTTACCAACAACCTGGGTGTGACCCTTGGCGGTACCCTTTCAACCGGCGGGCTGGGTGTGGCCTCCTGGCGGCATGGAACGCAAGCCGATAATGTTATTGAACTGGAAGTTGTCACCGGCGAAGGTGAAATCGTGCGCTGTTCGGCCGAGCAGAACCCGGATCTGTTCGACGCCGTCCGGGCGGGCATGGGCCAGTTTGGGGCCATCACAAGCGCCAAGCTGAAGATCCGGCGTCACCGGCCCAACTTCCGTTCTTATTACCTGCTCTATGACGACCTGGGCGTACTCCTCAACGATCTGAAAGTTGTGATGGAAGATGAAAGGTTTGATTTCCTGGAATCCTGGTGCGTGCCCTGTCCGCAAGGCTTTAAGCAAGTGGGTGGAACTCGCCAGGCCTTTGCCCAGTGGTTTTTCCCATTGCACGCTACCCTTGAAACGGACGGCAAGCAGGATGCAGCCAGCGAGGAAAAGCTGCGGGGACTTAAGTTTTACAAGCACGTCCACACGGAAGAAGGCGCCCTGCTCGATTTTTTTGCGCGCCTTGACCAACTGTTCGTCCTTTGGAAGCGCGCAGGATTCTGGGAGTTCGCTCATCCGTGGATGGAGTGCGTGCTGCCCTGGCAAACCACGCCGATGTACATCGGCCAGGTGCTGCAGAACCTGCCGCCGCAAACGATCGCCGGCGGGCACATCCTGCTGTGGCCTGCGCGGGGCAATTCCTCCTCGGTGCCTTTGTTTATGCGGCCGTCCAGTGATTTCCTGATGGGCTTCGGAATTCTACCGGCGGTTCCGCAGCGCTTTCTTGACGAGGCTCTGCCCAAGCTGAAGATGGCCAGCCAGGCTTCTGTGATGATGGGCGGGAAACGCTATCTGTCTGGATATATCGATTTTGACGCCGCCGGATGGCAAGCGCACTATGGAGAGAAATGGCCAATCGTGGTACAGTTGAAAAATAAGTTTGATCCTCACCGGGTCTTAAATCCCGGGTTTGTTCATTATGAGTAGAGGCCTGGAAAGCGCCGGGCAAGGGGACGGGTTTGTTGACACCCGGCGGACGGACATGTTAGATTTCCAAGTCTTCCTTATTTTACGCAGTTTAATTTGTGAGGCTGACCGACTCGAATGGGCCAGATAACCAGCCAACTTGGGCAGCTTTTTGCTCAATCCATACCGACCATTGTCTTTGTTTTTCTCCTGCTGGCGGTTCTAAACCGGCTGTTCTTTAAACCTCTTTCCAGGACGATGGAGGCTCGTGCCAAGGCTACCAGCGGCGCGCTTGAACAGGCGCGGCAACAGGCGGAGGCTGCGGAGGAGAAATCGCGGCAATACGAACGATCCCTGCAAGGAGCCCGGCAGGGAATCTATCGGGTTCGGGAACAGGCCCGCCGCGACGCCTTGAATGAGCGCGAGGCGGCCATCCAAAAGGCCCGCTCGGAGGCGGAAGCTTCGTTGAAACAAGCCCAACGCGCCTTGGATGAGGAAGTGGCAAAGACCAAGGTCGATTTGGGCGCGGCGGTGGAATCGCTGGCCGCAGAGGTCACGGAAACCGTTTTGGCTCCAAGCCTCAACCCGGGTGGTCAAGGGGGAGTACGGGCGTGAGGAAGTTGCTGCGGGTTTTCGTGCTGGGCTTTTGCCTGTCGGGTTTCCTGGTTGCGGCGTCGGTCCCGTGCCTGGCGGCTGCGCCGGCCTCCGCCGGTGAATCGGCGGCCTCGCCGAGCGAGTCGCATCACGAGCTCATTTTTGAAATTATTAACTTCATCCTGCTCGCCGGCCTGTTGGCCTATCTCTACCGGAATCGCGGCAGAGCTTTTTTTGACGAGCGCTCGGACACGATCCGCAAGAGTCTTGACGAGGGCCGGCAGGCGCTTGAATCTTCCATGGCTCAGCTTGCCGCTGCCGAAGGCAAGCTGGCGCATTTTGAGGAAGAAGTAGCGGCGCTCAAGGCGCAGGCGGAAAGCGAAGTTGCGCGAGAGCGGGAGAGAACCCGCCAGGCCACCTCGGAAGAGGTTCAGCGCATTCAGGATGTCGCGAAAGTGCAGATCGAGGCGGCCACGAACGCCGCCAAGCAGGAACTGAAGACCTTTGTTGTGGAGCAGGCTTTCAGCCAGGCGGGCGGCATGATCCGCGAGCGCCTGGATGACGAGACCCGGCGCAAGCTGGTCGGCTTTTTTCTCGCTGATCTGGAATCCAGGATGAGCAAGAACTAGAGGCGGGCTATTCCCGCCGCAGGCCTTCCACAGAACAAGGAGAGCTTGAAGAATGTCGATGGTTGTCGCATCCCGTTATGCACGCGCCCTGGCCGATACGCTGGGTCGGGCGGAGGGCTACCGCTTGGCCTCCAAAGATCTGGCGGACTTTTTCGATGTCTGGCAGGAAAGCGAGGAGTTGCGGGACGTTCTCCTGACTCCGGCCGTGCCCGGCGAGCAAAAAAGGGCTCTGCTGGATGCGATTCTGGAGCGGCTGGGGACGTCGACGACCACCGCAAATTTCCTGAGGATTTTACTGGCCAATTACCGCATCGCTTTGCTGGAAGAGGTCCGCGAAGCCTTCGAGAAGGTGGTTGACGAACGGCTGGGCATTGTTGGCGTGGAAATCGCCTATGCCCAGAAGCTATCCGCGAACGAGCAGGAACAGATGCGGGCCAGATTTGCAGAACTTACCGGTAGCAGAGTTGAAATAACGTTTCGCCAAGAGGCAAAATTATTGGGAGGCGTGCGGGCCCGGATTGGGAGCACGGTTTATGACGGTTCCGTGCAGGGGTACCTGGACCGCCTCCGGGCGCAGTTGCGGGCCAGCTAGCGGATGACCGAAGCGGCCTCCGGCCGGCGCTCCTTTTCCCGTGTCGAAAAGACCGGCTGCCGGACGTGGAGCTTTCGATTTCTCCGCTTGCCGGACCTGGTGGGTGTGTGGCGCGGTGCGGCCCGAGTGCCGGGCGGCGCCGGCAGCCGGCGCCGGGTTCGGAAGCGAACGGAAGTGTTTAACCTTTGTGACAATGAAAGCGCAGGCTTATGGCTAAAATACGACCAGACGAAATAACGGATATCATCCGGCAACAGATTGAGAATTTCGACCGCAGCGTGAGCGTCAGTGAAGTTGGCTCGGTCGTCTCCGTGGGAGACGGCGTGGCGCGCATTCACGGTCTGGAGCGCGCCATGGCGGGCGAGTTGCTGGAGCTGCCTCATGGGGTAACGGGGCTGGCTCTGAACCTGGAAGAGGATCAGGTCAGCGCCGTTTTGCTGGGCGACTACACGAAGATCCAGGAAGGTGACGTTGTCAAGCGCACCGGACGGATTATGTCCGTGCCGGTGGGCGATTCGATGGTGGGCCGCGTGGTGGACGCCCTGGGCAATCCCACCGACGGCAAGGGGCCGATCACAGCCACCGAATTTAATCCTCTGGAACGGCTGGCTCCTGGAGTTATTGACCGCATGCCGGTGCGGGAGCCGCTGCAAACCGGCTTGAAGGGCATCGATGGCATGATTCCCATCGGCCGCGGCCAGCGTGAATTGATTATCGGCGACCGGCAGACTGGCAAGACGGCGATCGGCATTGACACGATTCTCAACCAGAAGGGCAAAGACGTCATTTGTATCTATGTGGCCATTGGCCAGAAGCGCTCCACCATCGCCCAGGTGATCAACATTCTGGAACAGCACGAGGCCATGAAGTACACCATCGTGATTGAGGCCAGCTCGGCCGATCCCGCCCCCATGCAATATCTGGCCCCCTATGCCGGATGCACCATGGGCGAATACTTCCGCGACAGCGGCAGGCACGCGCTATGCATTTATGACGATCTTTCCAAGCACGCGGTCGCGTATCGTGAGATTTCGCTGCTGCTGCGCCGTCCTCCCGGCCGGGAAGCCTATCCGGGCGATGTTTTCTATCTCCATTCCCGGCTGCTCGAGCGCGCCGCCAAGATGAAGCAGGAAAAGGGCGGCGGATCGTTGACGGCGCTGCCCATTATTGAAACGCAGGCGGGCGACATTTCAGCCTACATTCCGACCAACGTCATCTCGATTACCGACGGCCAGATTTACCTGGAATCGGACCTGTTCAACAGCGGCGTGCGCCCGGCCATCAACGTCGGCTTGTCGGTTTCGCGCGTTGGCGGTAATGCCCAGATTAAAGCGATGAAGCAGGTGGCTGGAACCCTGCGCCTGGGTCTTGCCCAATACCGGGAACTCGCGGCCTTTGAGCAATTCGGCAGCGATCTTGATCGCGCAACGCAAGCCCAGTTGCGGCGCGGCAAGCGGCTGACGGAAATCCTCAAGCAGGGCCAGTTTTCTCCCCTGCCCGTGGAGAAGCAGATCATTGCAATCTATGCGGGCACCAACGGCTACCTGGATGACCTGGAGGTGGAGGAGTGCCGGAAATTTGAGGAGGGCCTTTATGAGTTTCTGGACTCTTCTTATCCGGAACTGGGCCGGAAGATTTTTGACAAAAAGCAGCTCGACGACGCTTTGCGAGCGGAAATTACCAAGGTGCTGGACGAGTACAAGCAAAAATTCCTGGCGGAGCGCGAACCCGCGGCGGCGGTCTGAGGGTAAACAACAGTGGCAACCTTACGGGACATTCGGCGCCGCATCGGCTCCATCCGGAACACCAAGCAGATCACCCGCGCGATGAAAGTGGTGGCGGCTTCCCGCCTGCGGCGTGCGCAGGAACGGATCTTTAACGCCCGTCCCTACGCCAATCAGACCACGGCGTTATTGCAGAGCGTGGCCGCCCGCCTGGTGCAGCAGGAGCATCCGCTGCTGGCGCGGCGTCCGGAACGCAAGCGGCTGCTGGTTCTGGTGACGGCCGACCGCGGTTTGTGCGGAGCTTTCAACGCCAACTTGATCCGCGCCGCCCAGGGCTATCTGGCCGAGGCCGGTGCGGACAACGTGTCTCTGGTGACGGTGGGGCGCAAGGGCAGGGATTTCTTTCGCCGCCGGCCGGTTAAGATTGTGTCGGAGCACGTCAACATCTTCCGGCAACTGGATTTTTCCAACGCTCGCGAGTTGGCCGGCGAGTTGATTGAGCTTTACACGTCCGAGCGGGTCGACGCCATCGACTTCCTCTATAATGAGTTCAAGTCGGTCATGTCGCAGAATGTGATCCTGGAGCGTTATCTTCCCATCGACCCGATCAGGGCGCCGGAGGGTGAATTCCTGGTGGATTACATCTACGAGCAGCCGCCGGAAGAGATTTTGCGAGCCCTGTTGCCCCGCTACGTCGAGGTCCAGGTTTTCCGCGCCATGCTGGAGTCTCACGCGGCTGAGTTGGCGGCGCGGATGACGGCGATGGATTCGGCCACCAACAATGCCGACGAACTGATGGAAACGCTTCGGCTGCGGCTGAACCGGCTGCGCCAGGCGGCCATTACTACGGAAATCATTGAAGTGATCAGCGGCGCTCAGTCGCTGGAGTATTAGGCCGGTGCGGTAAGGGTTCGAACGCTCTCGGAAGCACCGATCACAGGTTTTTGGAGATCAGCAAGGGGAGAGTTATGGCAGCAGAGAAGATTGGGAAAGTGGTGGAAGTGATCGGCCCCGTGGTCGTGGTGGGCTTTGAGGGAACCGAGCTTCCTCCCATTTACAACGCCGTTCGCATCGTTTCGGAAGGTTTTGACGTTCCCGAGCCCATGGACGTGGTGGCGGAAGTCGAGCAGCACCTGGGCGAGGGCCGCGCCAAGTGCGTTGCCATGTCGCCCACCGATGGCATGGTGCGGGGAATGAAGGTGATTGACCTGGGGCAACCGATCACGGTTCCCGTGGGCAAAGCCACCCTGGGCCGTGTGATGAACGTCATTGGCCAGCCGGTGGATGAACTGGGGCCGATCAAGTCGGAGACCTCTTTCCCGATTCACCGCGAGGCTCCTTCGCTCGAAGACCAGAACACTGAGCTTGAAATGTTTGAGACCGGCCTCAAGGTGGTGGACCTTCTGGAGCCGTACATGAAAGGCGGCAAGACGGGCCTGTTCGGCGGCGCCGGCGTGGGCAAGACGGTCATCATCATGGAGCTCATCAACAACGTCGCCCAGAAGCACGGGGGCG
>CAYWMN010000203.1:0-6997 GCA_964459065.1 uncultured Acidobacteriota bacterium
GATTTGGCTTTGATGCCGGACCCTCTGGTTGAGGCGATCGGCGAATATGTGCGGCAGGGTGGAGGGCTGGTGATGACCGGCCGGACGGCGCAGTTCGACGACGACAACCATCAGCGTAGCAAGAACCCGCTTGCCGAACTGTTTCCCGAGTCCTTGGCTGACAAAGTGCTGCATGCCAAGCCAGGCCGGGGACGCGCTGTCTACCTTCCGCAAATTGACATCGCGGAGAAGTTTCAGCTCGGGATGCTTCCTGAAAACTCCACTGAATTGCTCCGGGCTGTTGGCTGGGCAGTCGGAGGGGCGCTCGCGGTGGAGGTGAAGGCTCCGGAGACGGTGACGATGAGTTTTTATTCGCAGCCAGGTGGCCGGAGGTTGTTGCACTTGCTTAACTACGATCAGGAGCACCCGGTTGAGAGCGTCGAAATCACACTGCCCTGGACACCAGGAAAAGGGGCTGCTTCAGTCCGTCTGCTTTCGGCGGAGTCCCAAAAAGCGCAAACGTTGACCGCCGTGCATGCGGGTAATGCCGTACGATTTACAGTCCCTCGCCTGGATGTGTACGGGCTCGTTGTCATTGAGTGAGAAGGAGCAAGGCTGCAAGCCCCCCAGACGACTCCGTTGAAGTCTTGTGGTGCGGGTCACGCGTTGTCTTCCTGCAGCCGACGCTGGCAGTTAAGAAACTCTTTCCACGTGGTCTGTGGGAGAAATCGCATCAGGGGAATTGATAAGGGCTCCGCGCGGCGGCCTGATAGGTCCTTTGAGCAAGGGATCGTTGGTTGCGTGCATCCAGCGATCCAGGCGGCTGCGCATGTCCTTCAAGGCGCCCGCTGCGGTTGGATCCTCGGCAAGGTTGGCGGTCTCATGGGGATCAAAGACGAGATCGTAAAGCTCTTCGGTCGGGACGTATCGTTCTCCCCAGCCGTAGTCCATCCAGACTTGCTTGCTGGGACTATCCTCGGTGTTGCAGAGAACCGGGCGGTGGCGGTTCCCGAAGTGCCGCATGTACTTATACCGGGAAGTCCGTACAGCGCGAACGGGTTCATAGGCCACAATAAAATTGTTCTCGGCGAAAACCTCATCCCGAATCTCCATGACGCGCGGGACGTTCTTGGTGACGGCAGTGACGCTGTGAGTGGAAGGCGTGTAATATTTTTCTTGAAAGGTCGCTCCGGGATGATGCCCGGGTAGAAAAGAATGGAGAACGGGCAGGAATGACTTGCCTTGCAACCATCCCGGCGGTTCAATTTGCAAAAGCTCGCAAATGGTTGGGAAGATATCGACCTGGGAAATCAGCGAGTCGCACAGCTTGCCGCCTTCAAATCCGCCGGGACCGCGGATGATCAGCCGCACTTCAATCCCTCCATCGTAAAGGAAGCATTTCATGTGGGGCATGGAGATACCGTGGTCGGTTGTGGCGATGACCAGGGTGGTATCCGTTAGATGGTTGTCATCCAGAGCTTTCAGCACGACCCCCATTCCCCAGTCGAGCGCTCGGATGCTGGCCTTGAGCCCCGCCATGTCGGCTCGCGTTTCCGGGGTATCCGGAAGAGTGTGGGCGGGCTTTGTATAAGCCGCGGGCTGTTGAGGCCGCGGCTTGCGGAAGGACCGATGGGTCTCAAAAAAGCCCACATTCAGAAAGAAAGGTTGCTTGGGATGATTCCCAAGGAATTGGGCGGCGGCCGGCGCGACTTGTTCAACGTGGTTGCCCGGAAATTGCTGCACCTTGTCATATCCAATGACGTCAGGGTTCTTGGCAATGTGCTGCAGACCGATGAGAGTGGCACGATAGCCGGCCGAACGGCGCAGGGTCCATAAAAGGTGCTGGTGGTAGTCATTCAGGGAAAATCCCAGATGTGCCAGGCCCAACATGCCGTTGTTGTGCGGGTACATCCCGGTTAATAGGCTGGCGCGGCTGGGGGAGCAGACACAAGCTGCGGCATAGGCTTGGCGGAAGAGGATGCCTTGCTCGGCCATCCGCTGTAGATGAGGCGTTTCAACGTCGTACCCGTAAGGCTGAATATGGCGGCCCGTATCGTGGGAGTGGATGTAAATGATATTCGGGCGGGGCGCTGACGGCCGGGCTCCTAACGCCAGTCCTGAAGCGCCCACCGTCCCCAGCGCGGAGGCGCCGGCTGCGCCCGCGATGCATTCTTTGATGAATTTGCGTCTGGGTATGTGCGATCCTGTTGCCTGGCGTGATTTGTCGATATTGGCCATCAAGTTCTCCTTTCGAGGTCAAGCAAACCTCACTGGCAGCCGCGCGCCAGCGCTACGCTCTTTGCAACTTGAAGGTGGATGCCCTGGATGTGCTCACTGTGGACAAAATTCCTGGCCTTGAAACCATTGCCTTGTTTTTTACACAGCAGCCACATGACGAAGCTTGTAACGATTTGCGACGATTCTATTGACGCAATCGAAATCCTCGCTTTCGCCCTGCCCTCATGGCTGATGGCTCACATGCTAATCGGACCGTTCGGAGTCTGTCAAGAAGGGCAAAAGATCGACTCTGCAAATTTCAATCCTCTAAATTGACCATTCGCGCTAGATTCGGTCATAATGGCACGGTCAAAATCGCAAAATCCGGCTGGAAGGGATTGTGCTTGCTCTCACAAGGCCCGGGAATGATCACCGATGCGGGCAGGCTGCGTTATTGATTTTGGAGGGGTCTTAGAGCTTTTGAAAATTCTATCGAGTCAATCATAAGTCCGACATTGGAGTTCATCGCTAAATGGATAAGAAAGACATCTCGCGGCGCAGTTTTCTTGGCGCTGCCGGCGTGTCAATTGGCGCCGGCCTCGGGCCCCGCGGGCTTAGCGCCAAGGGACTACCTTCGGCGGAAGTTCCAAAAAAGAAAACCGACAGGCCCAACCTGATTCTATTCATGCCCGACGAGCTGCGGGCGGACGCTCTTTCATGTTTCGGGAATCCGGTTTGCCGTACGCCTAACCTTGACAAGCTTGCCAAGGAGGGCACGCGGTTTTCGAATTGCTACGTCCAGTATCCGGTTTGCGGCGCGTCCCGGTGCAGCTTGCTTACAGGATGGCCGACCAGCGTGCGAGGGCACCGGAGCCTCTATTATTTTCTCCGGCCCGAGGAGCCGAATCTGTTTCGTTACCTCAAGGAGAATGGTTATGACGTCTTCTGGTATGGCAAGAACGACGCCCTGGCTGCGCAATCATTTTATGGAAGTGTGACGGAGTGGAACGATCAGCCGGCGCCCAAGGTGAAGGGCCAGAAAACGTCACACAACCCGTGGCCGTTTGGTGATCCGCACTATTACTCTTTCCTCTATACGGAAGGCGGCGACCGGCGGAACTCTCGCGATTATCACCATCTTCAGGCGGGCATCCGAATCCTTGAGCGCAGGAATCAGGACAGGCCGTTTTGTATTTTTCTCCCGTTAGGTTCTCCGCATCCTCCCTATGGAGGCTATGAAGGCTATCACAACCTGTACAACCCGGCTGACCTGCCGCCCTTGCGTCCCATCGGCCTGCCCAAAAAACCGAACTTTTACGAAGGAATCCGGAAGGCCTACAACATCGATTCCTTGCCGGAGAGTACCTTTCGCAAGATTCGCGCGGTCTATTACGGCATGGTCAGTTTTACCGACTGGCTTCTGGGAGAGCTGTTGGAGGCGATTGAGCGGACGAATCACACCAACGACACCGCAGTTTTGGTATTGTCGGACCACGGTGATTACGCTGGTGATTACGGGTTGGTTGAAAAGTGGCCAAGCGGTCTTTGCGATGATCTCACGCACGTTCCCGTGATTGCCCGCGTGCCCGGCGGTGTCGAAGGGCATGTTTCCAATAATATTGTGGAGCTGTTTGACGTGATGGCGACGTGTCTTGATCTGGCGGGCGTCGAAGCGCAGCATACGCATTTTGCGCGCAGTCTGCTTCCGCAGATTCACGGCCAACCCGGAGACCCGGACCGTGCGGCGTTTTGCGAAGGTGGATATAACATCTACGAGCCTCAGTGTTTTGAGCCCGCCAACCGGCCACCCAGGGAAATTTACTATCATAAGGAGAGGTTGGAAGTTGACCAGCCGGAGATGGTCAGCCGCGCCGCCATGGTTCGGACTCACACCCACAAGCTGGTCTTGCGCCCCAGCGGCCAGAGCGAGCTTTACGCGTATGAGCAGGACCCCCAGGAACTGCACAATCTCTATGGCGAGAGGGCCGTCGCCGCGGTTCAGCATGACCTGGAGCTGCGTCTTGCCGCCTGGTATCTGAATACGACGGGGATCGCGCCTTTTGACAAGGACCAGCGGAGCGCGCCGCCGTATTATCCGACGCATCATTTTTCGAAAGAAGATTGGCAACGGAAAATTATCGATAAGAGTTAGCGCTGGGCAGGGATCCATGGGCTCAAGAACAACCTTTGGTTTTGCCGTATCCTGCCGGCCAATTTAATTGTGCGAGCGCTTCAACGAATCAGGACGCTCGGGAAGGATTGCTGTGATGGAGACATGGAGACGAAGAGTTGGGTCCAGCGGGACCATGAAGGTATTTTGCAGCGTTATGGCTGCATTGTTGCTTGCTGTTGCCGCTCCTTTGCGATCGAGCGCACGTGAGCCCTGGATGAACACATCTCTTTCAGCGAGCCAAAGGGCTGACCTGCTGCTGCGCGCGATGACGCTGAACGACAAGATCGCGCTGGTTCATGGTGTTGAGCCAAAACCGGTCAAAGGATATGCCGGATACGTCCCGGCGAATCCACGGTTGCACATTCCGGCGCTCAAGCTTGCCGACGGCCGCGCCGGGGTCGGGAACAAGGCCACGAACGTTACTTTGCTGCCCGCCCCGATTGCCGCCGCTTCCAGTTGGGATACTCATTTGCTGAACACTTTTGGACGCGTCCTCGGCAAAGAGGAGTGGGAAAAAGGCACGAACGTCGCGCTAGGTCCAACTATTGATGTGGTCCGCGTTCCCGAATGGGGCCGGACGTTTGAAACCTACGGTGAAGACCCTTACTTCAACGGCCAGATGGCTGCGGCAGAGATCAAGGGCATCCAGCGTGAGGGTCCCATTGCCGATGCCAATATGTACCTGACCATGAACCAGGAGATCAACCGGGGCAAGATGGACTCGGTGGTGGATGAAAGAACCCTTCAGGAGATTTACTTGCCACCCTATGCGGCCGCGGTTTGGGGTGGAGACGTGGGGACGTTTATGTGCGCCTACGTCAAAACCAACGGTGTCTACTCCTGCGAAAACCCGCACCTGCTGAACGGCCTTCTCAAGCAGCAAACCGGCTTTCAGGGCTGGGTGATGAGTGACTGGGGCGCGACTCATTCCACGGTGGCCTCGGCCAAGGCGGGCTTCGACCAGGAAATGCCCGGCGGTAAATATTATGGCCAGGCGCTCAAGACGGCCGTCGAAAACGGCCAGGTCAGCGTGGCGAATCTGGATGAACATGTGCGGCGGATTCTGGTCATGATGTTCCAGCACGGATTGTTTGACAAGCCGCAGCCGGGCAACTGGAGCACGAACGCGCGAAGTGCGAAGCACGACGTGTTTTCACGCAAGGCGGCGGAGCAGGGAACCGTCCTGCTAAAGAATCAGGGCAACATTCTTCCTCTTTCAGGTGTTTCTTCGATTGCCGTGATCGGTGCGGATGGCGGGACCAAGCCGCAGGCTGAGGGGACTGGCAGTTCACACGTGGAGGCGCCTTATGTTGTGAGCCCCGTGGACGGTATCCGCAAGCGCGCCGGCAGCCGAATTCACGTATCGTACGCGGACGGCAGCAGTCTTGCGCAAGCGGCTAGCGCGGCTCGGTCCGCCTCTGTGGCGATTGTGTTTGTCAACACGGTTGAAGGTGAAGGCCACGACCGGCCCAACCTTGACCTGCCCGGGAATCAGAACCAGCTGATCTCGGCCGTGGCCCGGGCCAATTCAAAGACCATCGTGGTGCTGAATACGGGCGGCCCGGTTCTCATGCCCTGGGTCAGCCAGGTTCGTGGGTTGATCGAGGCCTGGTATCCGGGCCAGGAAGACGGCAATGCGATTGCCGCCATCCTGTTTGGGGACGTTAATCCTGCGGCGAAATTGCCCCTGACGTTCCCGCGCACAGCCGGCGAAATCCCCACCAGTACTCCGCAGCAGTGGCCGGGGATTAACCTCCGGTCGGTCTACAGTGAAAAGCTCGACGTGGGCTACCGGTGGTACGAGGCAACCGGCCATAAACCCCTGTTCCCGTTCGGCTACGGTTTGTCTTACACGACGTTCCGGCTGAGCCACCTGGTCGTGGCGCCTGCAAAGGCTGGGCCGATGCCGCTTGGCGTCCAGGCAACGGTCAGCGTTACCAACACCGGTCATCGGGCAGGAGCCGAAGTTGTGGAGGCCTATATGGGGCAGCC
The DNA here is from genome assembly GCA_964459065.1 of uncultured Acidobacteriota bacterium. Lineage (GTDB taxonomy): Bacteria > Acidobacteriota > Terriglobia > UBA7540 > UBA7540 > JAMCXS01. Next base: position 6,362 of record CAYWMN010000203.1, read on the forward strand.
TGCTTCGAATGGCGAGCCGCCTCGGCAGTTGTGCGCTTTTGCCAAGGTGTACTTGAAACCGGGTGAGACCCGTCAGGTGAAACTCCACATCGGACCGCGGGCCTTTGCCTATTATGATGAAGCGGTTCATCACTGGGTCTCACCGGCGGGCGATTACACCATAATGGTTGGGACTTCGTCGAGTGATCTTCCTCTGCGGAGCAACGTCACGATCGAAAGCCCGTCGAACTGAAAGCTGTGGCCTCGCCGCGCGATGGGAAGGTTGGTTAACGCAATTCCTGGGGAAAATTGTTTATCAAATGCGGCTGACGAAGTTAGACTGGGGTTAGAGAAGACTCATTAAGTTGAACCTGGGCTGGTTTCGAATCACGGACTTTGTTCCTGAGAGGCGAGCCTATGGGAAAACGATATTCAGCCATCGCCGATCTGTACGGAGTCGGCCCTGATGATGAGCCCCCAAGACAACGTCGACGGATGTGGCCGTTTGTGCTCCTCGTGCTGGTTGGGTTTATTGTCGCGGGATCAGTGCGTCCCATTCTGCGTCTTCGTTCTGACCCGCCGCAAACTGTCATCGGTGCCAGACTGACTTCAGACGAAGGTCAGTATCAGGCGCAAAAACGGAGGGCGGAAGTTTGT
>CAYWMN010000204.1:0-6986 GCA_964459065.1 uncultured Acidobacteriota bacterium
CCAGAAGCCCCAGGGATAAGGCGTAGGAAAGAGCCTCATCCCGCCGGTGGGTCATGTCGCCCTGTCCCAGGATCTTCATCCCTACCACCGCTTTTCCGGAAGCTTTCATGCGGCGAATGACTTCCACCACGCTGGCGACCCCGGCATCCATGTGCGAACCGAGGGGGTTGATGCGAACCAGATCGACTTCCACCCAGGGTGAGTCCGCAGCGGCGCGCAGAGCGCCAATCGAATGGCACGAGCATCCGTGCGCGCGAATCAACTTTTTTTCTTTTGCTTCAGCGAGAACGTCCATGGCGCCACGATAGCGGCGCGTCCAATCCGCGTCGGTCAGGCAATGCATCAACACGACGTCAATGTAATCCGTGTTAAGTTCGCGCCGAAAGCGATCGATATCGGCGCGCATCCCCGCCGCATCGCGGGCCCAGGATTTTGTCAGAATGCAGACTTTTTCGCGCGGGATGCGCTTGAGGGCGGCCGCAGCATGGGGATGGCTTCCATAGGAATCGGCGCAATCGAAAAAGCGCAGTCCCCGTTCATACCCGCGGACCAGCAGGTCGCTCAGTCCCTGAATGCCCAGCGCCGTCTGGCGTGAGTGATGATTAAAACCCACCGTACCCGTGCCGCACGCCAGCCGGCTGGTACGAATTCCTGTTTGGCCCAGCGCCACCGTATCCGAGGCACTGAAGGTTTCCGCCGTCGCGGCTGGAATCGCCGGTGCAGCCTTGGCGCCCAGCCACAATACACCAGCGCCGCCAGCAACCCGGGCCATAAACTCGCGTCGTCTCATAGCATCACCTCGACCGGGTGGAAGGGATGAGAATTTCCCTCTTTCCTGCGAATCTAGCAGCCGCGGGTACTTTTTGCAACAGCGCCGTTGGTTCTCTTTTTTACCCTACTCGACCTTCGCCTCCGCGCGGGTCTGCGAACCCATTCGCTTCTTGATATGCCCAATGATCTGCTTGCCGTGGAAGCGGCCGTTTTCAATAAAAATCTCATTGGTATGGCGGCCGGAAATGACCACCCCGGCCAGGTAAAGGCCCGGCACATTGCTTTCCAGCGTCTTCGGATTGCACTGCGGCCGCGAGGTTTTCGGGTCAACCACCACCCCGGCGCTTTCAAGGAGATCAAAGTCCGGGTGATAACCGATCAGCGCGTAAACAAAGTCATTCTCCAGCCGGACCACCTCTTTCTGCGCCGTCTCAACCAGGATCGCATCCTCTGTCACTTCTTTCAGGCGCGATTCCATGAAAGCGCGAATCGAACCCTCCTTGATGCGATTTTCAATGTCGGGGCGAATCCAGTACTTGATGTGCCGGCTCAACTCCGGTTCGCAGTGGATCAAGGTCACTTCCGCGCCGTGCCGGAAAAGGTCGAGTGCCGCGATGGCAGCGGAATTTGAGCCTCCAATCACAGCCACTTTTCGCTTGAAGAAGGCGTGAGCTTCGCCGTAGTAATGGGAAACCTTCGGCAGGTCCTCGCCCGGGATTCCTAGCAGATTGGGAATATCGTAGTAGCCGGTGGCGATAACCACTTTGCGGCTCCGATAGGTTCCCGCTTTGCCGTCAGCCGCCGTTGTTCGAACTTCAAAGAGTCCATCGACCGCCGTCACGGCCAGAACCCGCTCCTGATAGCGGATGGGCAGTTGAAACGTATGCGCAACCAGCCGGTAGTATTCCAGAGCCTCCGCGCGCGTCGGTTTCACATTGACGCTCGAAAACGGAACGTCGCCGATCTCAAGCCGCTCGCGCGTTGTAAAAAAAGTCATGCCGGGCGGGTAACTGAAAAGGGAGTTTACAAGACAGCCCTTTTCCAAAACCAGCGTGTTCAGATTTTCCCGAACAGCCTCAATCGCGCAGGCCATTCCCGTGGGTCCCGCTCCCACCACAAGCACATCCAAAACATTGTCCATTCCGTAGAGTTCCTTTCTTAAAAACCTTTATCATTTGCCGGCGCAGCCTCTGGCAAAGGCTCAAGCCTCAGCCACCGTCCGGCCGATAGTCGCCGGAAACAATCCGCCGGCCTCTTACGCCCAAATTATGAACCCAGTAAATCCATGCCTTCAACTTGCGTCCATCCCCCAGCGCCACCGTGGTTTGCCCGCGCACAAACTGCGGATTCATGAGGCTGCAACCCTCAAAAGCGTCCAGCACTTTGAGCGCGCGCCCGGGACTTGGGAGCCGGTAAACCTCGCCATAAACCCTCGCTGCGGGTCGATGGTCAGGGAGCGCGCCGGGATATCTCCCCAGATCGAAGAGCTTTCCTTGCACGAACCCCTTGCCAAGCCATTGCGCTCGCAGCCTGCTCAGAACGCCATGGTGGCTGCGGCCTTTGCGGAGGGTTCCATAAACAAACACCACGTCCGCCATGAAACCGTGCGTGGATCTCGGCTCCTTCATTTCAACTTGCTCTCGCGTTGACTGTGCGCCGGGTTACGATAAGACATCGAAGCCGAAGGACGAGTGCGGCAAAACAACGGCTCGGGCAAAGACGCGGGCAAGCACCTGCCGCCCCTGCCAAGGCCGAGTAAGAAAACGCTTGGGATCGGCGAAATCAGCTTTCCGATTCGAGCGTCTCAATTACGCGGCGCAACGCGGCAATCACCTGCTCGCGTTCACCGCTGCCCTTGCGGAACTGCAAGGTTAGCCGGAAGTCTTTGGTGGGAGGAACAAAGCGAAATGGCGTGTTGCGGGATTTGGGATTCCGCTCCTGCCGCGCCTGCTCGCGATTCAAAGTACCCTGCGCAAAGCGTCGGATCACCTCGCGCATCCTGGCTTCGCTCGGCTGCCGGGCCACCTGAAGCAGTTGCGACTTGGAAATCACCCCGCTCTCAATACACATTGCTTTGATCTCATCGGGAATCAGGCGAAGGCTCAGGAGTTCGGTGACCGAGGAGCGCGATTTGGAGATTTTCCTGGCAATCTCCTCGTGCGTCAACCCAAAACGATCACCCAGGGCTTGAACCCCATCCGCCTCTTCAAACGGACTCAAATCCTTGCGCTGCATGTTTTCGATCAGCGCCAACTCCAGCGTTTCGCCGTCGTCGGCGTCTTTTTCAATACACGGCACTTCCGTAAGGCCTGCCGCGCGCGCTGCATAGTAGCGCCGCTCGCCCGAAATGATCAAATACTTCCCCGCCGAGGAATGCCGGCGCACCAGCAGCGGTTCCAAAACACCCTTCTCGCGCACCGACTCAGTAAGGCCTCGCAAGTCGCCGCGATCTTTACGCGGTTGCCCGGAGTATGGCTGGATTTCCTGAATCGAAATCATCCTGCCGATCGCTGCTCCGCTCCGGGAGATGATCTCTTCAACATAGTGCGCGTTATGGCGCATCTTCACCGCAATGGGTAATCCGGCGCGTCTAACCGACACGTTGCAGTACCTCCCGAGCCAAGCTGGCGTATTCCGCCGCTCCGGAGGAATCCGGAGCAAAGCTGAAAATAGTTTCCTTATAAGCCGGGCTTTCTTCCAGCCGCACGTTCTTGCCGATCACCGTCTTGAAAACCTTGCTTCCAAACACCTGCCGGACCTGTTTGTGAATGTCCCGGGCCAGGTTGGTTCGCTTGTCAAAAAGCGTGATGAGCACTCCCAGGAGCTGCAGTTCGGGATTCGGGCGAGCCCGGATGCGTTCCAGCGTTTCAAGCAGGTCGTCGGTGCCTTCCAGCGCGTAGTAGGAAGCCTGGATCGGCACAATCAAAAAAGAAGCCGCCACGAAGGCATTCACCGTGATAATGCCGAGCGCCGGGGGCGTATCGATCACCACAAAGTCAAAATCTTCCCGGCAGGAGGTGATGGCGTCCTTTAAACGAAATGGCGCGTCAAACTGGCCCACCAACTGCGCTTCAAGCTTCGCCAAGGCAATTCTGGAAGGCGCCAGGGAAAGGTTCGCCCACCGGGTAGGCTTGACCACGTCCGATACCTGCATCTTATGGTCGGTCAAAACGTCGTAGATGGAAGTGGGAATCTCTTTCCCGTCCAAAAAGCTCAAAGTACTGTTGGCCTGAGGATCGAGATCGATCAGGAGAGTTCGTTTTTTCTTGAGAGCCAGCGCAGCCGCAAGATTGATGGCAGTAGTGGTCTTGCCGACCCCGCCCTTCTGGTTGGCGACCGCTATAACCGTTGCCACTCAGCAACTCCAGATGAGACAGCTTGAATTCGATTTCCGCCCGCCGCCCGCCAGGGACGGCCCAGCGCACCCCCCGTGGGGTTGCTACATTTTATACCGTCCGATGTCTTCGTCGTTAAGATTTTCGAGCCATTTCCGAAGTTCTTCGTTATTGACCTTGTCGGCTCCGGCACCGGACACCTTGGAACTTTTCAGAACATTATCTTCGACAAAGATCGGACAATCAACCCTCAGAGCAAGCGCCATGGCGTCGCTCGGCCGGGAATCAACGGAGAAAATCTCTCCGTCTTTTTCCAGCCATATGACAGCATAAAAAGTGTCGTCCTTCAACTCGCTTACCACAACCTTATTAACGCGGGTTTCAAGCCCCAGGAGGAGGTTCTTCAGCAGATCGTGCGTCATGGGCCGCGGCGTTGACACCTTTTCAATTTCCAGGGCAATCGCGTTCGCCTCGTAAATCCCCACCCAAATGGGCAGCACCGAGGCGCCGTCGAGGTCCTTCAAGATGACAATCGGCATGTTGGTGACAGGGTCCATCATCAGACCACGAATTTTGACTTCAACTTCCATCGTATCCTCCCCCGCAGTCCGCCGCCTAAGGCAGGCCGCATCGCTTGAAGTTCTTAGCGTTCGGCTGGAACCCCAGCAAACTCCATCAACCGTTGACCTACCAAGCTGTTGGGTCCCGATGCTGTCACTCGTACATTCATGTAACGTCCCACCCAGGAGGGTTCGCCGGGAAAATTAACGATCCGGTTGCTTGTGGTTCTTCCCACAGCCTGCCCCAAACGCGGATGGAAGCCCTCAACCAGGACTTCATAGTCTTGCCCGACGCACGCGCGATTTCTCTCGATCTGGATCTCCCGCTGATGAGCCTGCAGGATTGAAAGCCGCCGCCCCTTCTCCTCGTCGGCAACGGAATCTTCCAGCTTGCCCGCAGCCGTCCTGGGACGGGGAGAATACTTGAAGGAAAAAACCTGGTCGTACCCGGCCTCATCCAGAAGGCTGAGAGTCTGGTTGAAATCCGTCTCTGTTTCACCGCAAAATCCGACGATGATATCCGTTGAAAGACTAATCGGACGCCGGGCCTTGCGGATGCAATCAATTTTTTCCAGATATTCTTCGCGCGTATAGGTGCGCAGCATTCGTTGGAGCACCTGGTTCGAACCCGACTGTACCGGCAGGTGAATCTGATTGCAGATGGCGGGATTTTCGTCGATCGCTTGAACAATGTCGGAACCAAAGTCGCGCGGGTGAGAGGTGGTAAAGCGAACCCGGCGGATGCCCGAAACTTCCGCAACTCTCGTGAGTAATTCCGCAAAGCTCAACCTGGCCGGGGTCGGGTCGCGGTAGGAATTCACCGTCTGGCCGAGCAGCTGAATTTCCGTAAAACCTTCCCCCGCCAGCCTGCGCGATTCAGCCAGAATCATATCGCTGGGGCGGCTGCGTTCCGGACCGCGCGTCATGGGCACCACGCAATAGCTGCACGCTTTGTCACAACCCTCAATGATGGTGATATAGGCGCGGTGCCGGTTGTCCCGCCGGGTCATTGCCGTTTCAAAACATTCTTCGGTATCGAGCGAAAGGCCCGTGACGCGGCGGTTCCCCTTTTCAAGCTCCGCCAGCAGGTCCGGCAATCTCGGATAACTCGCCGACCCGCACACCAGGCTCACATGAGGCGCCCGCTCGAAGATGCGGTCAGCCTCCTGCTGGGCGACGCAGCCCAGCACGCCAATCACTTTTCCCTCACCGCCCTTCTTGCGGAACGTGCCCAGCCGCGAGAAGACTTTCTGAGCAGCCTTTTCGCGAATGCTGCAGGTGTTGTAGAAAATTACGTCGGCTTCCTCGGGACTCGTCACCGGACGATACCCGCGCGCCATCAGAACGCCGGCGACTTTCTCGGAGTCGTGAACGTTCATCTGGCAGCCGAAGGTTTCAATGTAGAAAGGCTTTCCGGTGCTATTGCCGGAATTCGCGGAGCCGCTTTGGGAGATCAGGCCATCCATGGGTTTCGCGCCATCCGCAAGAATTGGAAAAGGATTACTCGTCATCAGGTGAAATCTGCCTCGCTCCGATCAGTATATCTTGAATGACCGCCTTTGGGTAGCGTCAAAGCCCTCTGCACCCAAAGCCCGGAGGTTGTTGTATACTGCGGAAGTCATGATTGACAGGTAAGAGGCGGGAGCCGAGAATGAACACCTCAAAGTGGGTCGCAGGCAAGGCCCATCATCCCATGAATCCGATCAGTGCCATCCCAAGAATCACGCCTGACCGTTGGGAAACCCCGGCCGGCTTCAACCGTCATTTATTCCATATCGAGGACCACCTTTAATGCCGGACGCTCTGCCGCGCCCAAAAACAACGAAGCACCCGCTCAATGCGGCCGCGATCCTCAATCCCCCGGCCCCGGACGGCGCACCGATCCAAGCAATACTCCAGCGGCATTCCTCCGGGAAGTTATTGGGAAAACGGCATCAAGACATTTCAAATTCCAAACAGATTCTTTTACAGGAGGCTTTGGCACCATGGGAGAGCCGAAAAAGGATTCGCGCGCGCCGGTTACCCGGCGCGACTTCTTGACGTTAGCGACGGCGGGCGCCACCCTGGCCGTAGCAGGCAGTGACAGCTCGTTGCTGGCATCCTCGCGGCGGGCAGGCCAACTCGGCTATTGGCAGGCAGGCCGCCCGGTCAAATCCGTAGGGATCACACTCCTCAAGGGACCGGAGTCCAAATGGACCGTTCAAGAACATGGCGGGGTTGAACTCAGCTATTTGCCGCCCAGCCGCGACTATTACACCCGCGCCGAGTTCCTGGCCACATTCAGCGGCACAACCAAGGCTCCGGCCTGGCTGGTAGTGGA
>CAYWMN010000205.1:0-6959 GCA_964459065.1 uncultured Acidobacteriota bacterium
AACTGCAGCCGGCCAGGGCCAGAAGAGAAAACCCAACGGCGATCAAGACCTTTCGCAAGCGAAAGCTCGCGGGACGCGGACTCTGGGCAAGGGCGCCTCGTGAATTGCTCATGGTTGCCACCCGTGGGGTTTCTAAGCGCCGGCGACCGTCAGGCCGCTCACCAGCAGCGTGGGTGAAGCGATGGAGCGCCGGAACTCAAGGTCCCGGCCAATCATCTTAATATTGTTCAGAATATCTCGCAAGTTGCCGGCAATCGTCACTTCTTCCACCGGATAAGCGAGCTCTCCGTTTTCAATCCACATGCCGGCGGCGCCGCGCGAATAATCTCCGGTCACCACGTTGACGCCGAAGCCGATCAGTTCCGTCACGTAAAATCCTTCTTTGACGGAGCCAATCATTTCTTCCGGGGATTGGGTTCCCGGGCTCAGATAGAAATTCTTGGGCCCCACGCCTGGCGGCCCGGCGAGCCCTCGCGAGGCGTTTCCAGTGGTCTTCATCTGGAGCTTTCGCGCCGAGTAGGAATCGAGCAGGTAGCTCTTCAGCACGCCGCGCTCGATCACGGAGGTCGAGGTTGACGCAACGCCCTCGTCGTCAAAAGGCCGCGTGCCAAAGCCGCCCGGCCGCAGCCCGTCGTCCAGGATGGTTACATTCTCACCGGCCACGGGTTCGCCCAGCTTCCCGGCCAGGAACGAGGCGTTGCGGTAGATGGCATCGCCGCGCACCGCTCCGAAAACGTGGCCCACCAGCGAGGAAGCGGTCTCGCTGTCAAAAATCACCGGCACGTGGCTGGTTGGAACCTTCCGCCCGCCCAGGCGCCTCAGGACGCGTTCGGCCGCCTTGCGCCCCACGGCCTCGGGGGAATCCAGCGCCTTCGCGCTGCGCGCCACCGAATACCAGTAATCGCGTTGCATGCCGCTGCCGTTCGATTGCGCGATCGGCACCACATAAACTCCGCAATAGGAGGATCGGTAGCTTCCCACAAACCCCGTGGAAGTTGCGTAGGCCCGCGTTCCCTCGCTGGATTCAAAAGACGCGCCTTCGGAATTCTTGATGCGCGGATCGGCGGCCATTGCGGCTTCTTCGGCCCGGCGCGCGTACCCGATGCGCTCTTTGGTGTCGAGCGCCGCGACGTCGGGGTTATAGAGTTCCAGGTCGCCTTCGTGACGGCCCAGCAGTTCGGCTTCCGCCAGTCCGCTTGCAGTATCTTCGGAAGTCTCGTGCGCCATGGCGATGGTGCGTTTGACCAGGGTTTCAAGCGCCGCCGGTGAAAAGTCGCTGGAAAAGGCCGAGGCGCTCCGCTGGCCGTCGAACACCCGCAAGCCCAGCGCTTTTGCGGCGGCTTCCTTCAGCTTCTCGATTTTCCCCAGGCGCAGCGTCGTGGAGAATTCTTCGCCTTCGTGCACCACAACGTCGGCGGCGCTGGCGCCGCTGCGGACCGCCCGGTCCACCAGATCTTTTGCAAGTTGTTCGAGATTGTTTTCTGCCATTGTGATCTTTCAACTGCGCTTTGACGGGGCAGGCTTATGCCGCCCGGTAGGGGCGTTGATCCGCCGCCGTCCCTTTACGTGAACGATGCCATGGCCCGCGGAGCCGTTCCGCCCACCGTCAGCCGGCTGATCTTAATGGTGGGAATGCCCACGCCCACCGGAACGCTCTGCCCGTCCTTGCCGCAGGTTCCGATGCCGGGATCGAGCTGCAGGTCATTCCCCACTGCCGTGACGTTGGTGAGCACGGTCGGCCCGTCGCCGATGAGCGTTGCGCCGCGCACGGGCGCGGTGATCTTGCCGTCTTCGATCAGGTAGGCCTCGGAAGCGGAAAAGACGAACTTGCCGCTGGTGATGTCAACCTGCCCGCCGCCGAAATGCACCGCGTAAAGTCCGCGCTGGACCGAATGAACGATCTCTTCGGGATCGTCCTGCCCGGCCAGCATGTAAGTGTTGGTCATGCGCGGCATGGGAATGTGTTCATAGCTCTGCCGGCGTCCGTTTCCCGTGCGGGTGGTTTTCATCTGGTCGGAACTGATTTTGTCCTGCAGGTAGCCGCGCAGGACGCCGTTTTCGATCAGCACGGTCTTCTGCGTAGGCTGGCCTTCGTCATCCACGTTCAGCGAGCCGCGCCGCGACGGAATGGTTCCATCGTCCACCACCGTGCAAAGCTCCGAGGCCACGGGCTGGCCGATCCTGCCCGAGAAAGCGGAAATCCCCTTGCGGTTAAAGTCGGCTTCCAGGCCGTGCCCCACGGCTTCATGCAGCAGAATGCCCGGCCATCCCGGTCCCAGCACCACTTGCATCTCGCCGGCCGGAGCGTCCCTGGCGTCAAGCTGCACGATAGCTTGCCGAGCGGCCTCGCGTGCAAAGTGCTCGGGATCTCTTTCACCCTGAAAGAATTCCAGGCCCACGCGGCCGCCTCCGCCGTGCGTGCCGGTCTGCCGTTTCTCATTTTCGGCGGCGATAACAAAGACGCTTAACCGCACCAGCGGCTGGAAGTCCGTGACGATCCGTCCGTCCGAACCCGCCAGCAGCACGTGCCGAACCTGGTCGGCGTAACTCACCCGGACCTGCACAACGCGCGGATCGTAGCCGCGCGCGGCGGCGTCTGCGCGTCGCACCAGGACGAGTTTTTCCGCTAGCGCCTGGTCGGTTGAAGGTGCAACCACGGGGTAAAGATTGTTGGGAGATTCGAGTGTGGAAAGTCCCACGCTGGAAACGCTGGCCGGACCGCTGGCAATTCTTGCGGCGATCTTGGCGGCTTTGAAAATCTTTTCAGGCGCCAGGTCGTCCGAATAGGCGTATCCCGTCTGGTCGCCGGCCACCACGCGCACGCCGCATCCCATGGAGATGCCCTCCATCGCGGTCTTCACCAGCGATTCGTCCACCAGCAGGGAAGAGGAGGTCGTGTGCTCAAAATAGAGGTCGGCATAGTCGCCGCCCTCGGCAAGCGCCGCAGCCAGATAACGCTCAAGGTCGGCCGGGCTCAGGCCGTAGCGGTCAAAGAAGAACCGGTCATTTTCTGCCATAACTTTTGCCTGGAATGGGACCCTTCCGTGTGGGTGTGCTTTCCCCGCGGGCCAGCCACTTGAAATTCCAACCTAACATACCGCTTTAGGGGTGTCAATTTGCCTGCAACTCAAAGCCCTTCTTTGTCATCTGAATAAATGGGGCTTATGGATGAACCTGAATTTTTGAGGTTGGGTCACACTTGCTACAGCGTCGGGTCATGGGTCATCGAACATTGCCAAAGACTTTTCATTTGAAAGGAAAGAACAGGGATGAAAGTCGTTACTTTAAACGCTAAGGACATCAATCGGCACAAAGAAGGAAAGCGGGTTGTCCATTCGATTTTGTCCAACAGGATTCATCATCTGATTACTAAATCTTCGATCGGCCTGCTGGCGCTTGCGGCTCTGATGTGGGCGGCGCCGGTGGCGCAGGCTGGCGCCATTCGCTACGCCGGCAAAATGATCATGCAAGGCACCAATGCCGCGGCCGCGGCGGCTGCTTCGGGCGGCGAGTCTGCTGCCGGCGGGGCTACAAGCGCCGCGCAAGCCACCGGCGGCGTGCTCGGCAACGCGCTGGGGGCTACGGGAAATGCCGTGCGTGGCGCTGGAAAGGACGCGGGCGACGCCGTTGTGCTCGGGGCGAGCGCTACGGTTTGGGGCGCCCGGCAGGCACCCGGCATTGTGGCCCGCAAAACCAGTGCTGCAGCCAGGAGCCTCTGGCACGCCATCTGGTAACGTATGTGTTGCTCTCCTCCTATGTTAGGAGCGTCCGTATGGGCGCTCCTTTTTTTTTCTTCAGGCAAACCTCGCCTCCCGCATACCATTTTTTCACTTGTCCTGGCGGTTGACTGATCCGTTGCGTCTCGGCGCTGCGGGCGGTATGCTAGCGCTCAACCGTTCGGCTTGAACAAGGCGAATTGCGGCGCGCTCGGTTGCGCCCCCGGTTCCATCAGCATGGCAGACCGCGGGAAGAGTGGCATCAAGCCGGGGGAAGTAGCGGCCCTGCGCTGAAGGAGTTCAATTGTGTGCGGCAAAAAGACCAGGTCCATCGCATCTGCAGCGCTTGTTCTGTGCGCCCTGGTTTCCACCGGGGCGTTTGCGTCAACGTTACGAATCGGCGTGGTTGACGAGGCCGGCCATCCGATCTGGGCGCGGCTCGAAGTGCGCAGCAAGGGCGGAAAGATGTATCACCCCGCCCAGTCCATCCGGGACACCAGGCCGGGCGTGAGGCCGGGCCTCTTGCCGTTCTATCCGGGAAGCTTCGTGATTCACGGCGAGTGCCGGTTACAGGTCCCGCCCGGCAACTACCGAATCATCGGCATGCATGGCACGGAGTACGAGCGCGTTGAAAAATCCGTGGCGGTTTCTGGCCGCGGATCGGCCGCGGTGAGGTTGCAACTCCGGCCCTGGATTCGCATGCGAAAGCTCGGCTGGTGGAGCGCCGATTTCCACGTCCACCGGCCCCCTGACGACGTCCGGAATCTTGTCCTGGCCGAAGACTTGAATTTTTGCCCGGTCATCACGGCGTGGCCCACTCGGCGGCGCCCTGTGTCCTGGCTACCCGATATTTGGGGCCCCGGGTCCAGGCCGGTCATCCGAGTCGATTCGAGCCACTTTGTGGCGCTCAAGAACGCAGAGGACGAGCGCGGCGGCGGCGCGTGGATCTTTCTGATGCTGCACAAGCCTTTGGCCGGGCTCGGCTCAACCGAACGGTGGTATCCCTCCGCATTAAAATTCGTCAAAGAAGCGCGCCAACAGCGCGAAGCACACAGCCTTTTTCCGTGGTTTGATTGCGAGAAGCCCTTCTGGTGGGAAGTTCCTGTCATGATGGCGCTTGCCACGCCCGATTCCCTTGAGATCATTCCGAATCACGTCACTGAATACGGTGTCGAGGACTACGAGGCCTGGGGGCGCGCGCGAAACACTCGGGAATTTCCCGGCCCCAAAGGCTGGGTCGATTACATTCTCGGCCTTTACTACCATTACCTGAATCTCGGCTTTCATCTTCCCGCCACGGCCGGAGGCGCCAGCGGCGTCCTTCCCAATCCCGTCGGTTTTAACCGCGTCTACGCTCAGATCACCGGACCCTTTACGGCGGCCAAATGGTTTTCCGCGCTGCGCAAAGGGCGCAGCTTTGTGACCAACGGTCCGATGCTTTTCTTCAATGTCAGCCCCGAAGGGTCGCTGATGAAAGCCACGGTGGAAGCGCGCGCCGCCACCCCGCTCGACCGCATTGAGATTGTGGCCAACGGGCGGATCATTCATTGGTTTCCCGTTCCGCCCGGCCGGCTTGAATACAAGGCGGAATTTACCTTCGATCCGGCCCAATACTCATGGGTTGCGGCACGTTGTTTCCTGCGGCCTGGGGTGACGATTCGGATGGCGCATACGAGCCCTGTGTATCTGAAGGGCCGCTATGATTGCCGGCCTGACGCTCAGTATTTTGTTGACTGGATGAACGACCTGATTCATCAGACCCAGGCCGACCCCAAAAGGTTCTCTTCGCAAGCTGAGCGGGAGGAAGTGCTCAGGATTTACTCTAAAGCGCTGGCTTTTTATGAAGGCAAGCTCCAGCAAGCGTGCCGGGCTGATTGAGATCGTCCCGTCCGCTTCTTGCCGGGAAAATAACAGGCCATGAGGGAAACGCCCTCACCGCGCCGTTGAGTGTCTGGTTCGCGTCCTCTTTTCAGGCAAGTGATACCTTGTAAGCCCAGGCAAAGTCTTCGGGCTTGTGGGAAGGCAGCTTAACCTTGAATCCGTCGGCGTGCTCGCTTACCGGGCCCGCGAACTTCGCGCCCGCTGGGTTGGCAAAAAGGAGGTCGGAGCCTGGTGTATACTCATTTGGGGTGGGACGTTCCAAGCTGAATTAACGTTAAGGTAGTGTCGGCCTCCAAATGGCAGGCCCAAGGAGAAAGTCGATGACGAAGAACTTGCGATTCGGTTTGATTCTGCTGGTTGGGCTGGGTGTTGTGGCGGTTCCGGGCGCCCTGCCTGGCTGGACGAGTCCCCCCTTGCCTCATCGCCATGACCGGGACAAAGAACACCACCGGCACGATCGCGGCAGGCACGAACACGAAAGGCACGACCGCGGCTTGCACAGGGGCTGGGACCGCGACCGCGAAGGCCATTACCGCTTCAATACCTATGACCGCCGGGCGGCGGAGGACTATTACCGCCGGCACCGCGACTACCGCTGGTTTCGCCAGCGCGCGCCGCGCGGCTTTGCTTTTGCTTACGGGCGCGTCATTGAGCCGCGCTACCGGCGATATTGCCATCGGGTGCCTGCGATGATGCTGCGCGAAATGCCGCCTCCGCCTCGGGGATTGCGTTATTTCCTGTTCGGCGGAAGAGTTGTCCTGGTCGACGGCGGCTATCGCCTCCATGACTTTATTCAGCTCAATTTCGCTTTCGGCCGCTGAGCTGCCGGCTTTGCCTGCTGCCGGGGTGCTCAACGTGCCCCGGCAAGGCGGCTCCCGTTGCTCCGGTTTCGTGCCTCGCTGTAAAAATCCTGCTTCCACTCCATCCCCTAAAGAAGGCTTGTTTGCATCCGGGGATAAAGTCAAAACCTGAATCTCCCCTCTCCGTGCTTGAAGAGCAAGGCTGGATGTACTACTTTCCCGAGGAGGAGGTCCTATGCAAATCAACCGGCGGATGTGGCTTGCGCGGAGCGGACTCGCGTGGCTCGCGGCGGGAATCGGTCTCCGTTCCGCGGCGGGCGATGAGCCGACGAAAGCGGTGGCACCCCCGCTTTGGAGTGTCTACCATGAATTCTTAAAGACCGCAAAATATGTTGACCTCACGCACACCATCAACCCTTCCATTCCCGTCTGGCACGGCTTTGGGCCGTCAAGGTTCATGCCGACCGCAGACCCGGCCACGAATCCTCCCTACACTTATAGCAAGGACGGATTTGAAGCGACGCACTATGATCTTTCCTCAGACCAGCTTGGCACCCAGCTC
>CAYWMN010000206.1:0-6957 GCA_964459065.1 uncultured Acidobacteriota bacterium
GGCATCCCCGAGGTGAAGGAGTTCCAGCAGGCGCTGCAGCTGCTGGTCGCGACCGGCACGGACGTCACCGCGGTCGGCCTCACGGATGCGCTGGATCGCGTCGCTGCGGCGGCCGGGAAGGCTGGCACGCAGTTCAGTCGCGCGGAACTCGCCACAGGGCTTGCTCGGCTCGTCAAGGCGGGCCTTCAGTACAAGGACGCGCTCGACCTGCTCGTGCCCTCCATGCAACTCGCAGTGGAGTCTGATCAGAGTTTCGAGCAGGCATCCGTCAATCTCCTGGCGAACCTCCGCCAGTTCGCGTTCGGCGCGGACCAAGCCACTCGAGCCGCGAAGGACCTCGCGATCGCGAGCTTGAGGGCCAGGGACAACGCGGCGTCGCTGTCGGAGGGCCTCGCTACCGTTGGCCCGCTCGCGGATCAAGCGGGGCTGAGCTTTGAAAGCACGCTCGGCGCTCTCGTCACGCTGTCGAACAAGGGCTTGGGCGCTGCCACCCTCGGCGGTCGCGCGCTCCGCACGGTCATTACGCACCTGATCAACCCGAGCAGAGCAGCGGAAGCCGCGATGGCGAAGCTCGGTGTCGCATCGAAGGATCTCGCCGGGCACCAGAGGAGCGTCCAGGACATCCTGACCGAGTTGATCAAGAAGGCTCAGACGTACGGCATCAGCATCGACAAGACCACCGGCAAGATCGTCGGGCAGCAGGACGCGATCTCGCTCTTCGCGAAGATCGTGGCGCAGCGCGGCGTCACTGCCCTCGCCGGCCTTTCCTCAGCGCAGGACGACATCACGAATAGTTGGGCGGCGAACACGGACGCGATCAACGCTGGGACCGAGAGCCTCAGGGAGTACGCGGACACGCTGCTCAGTAACAATCTCGGCGCCGCGCAACGCGCGCTGGAGGTCAGCACCAAGAACCTCGCCCAGGCGTTCACGATCAGTCTCGCGCCGGGCATCATCGCCGCTGAGGACGCGCTGTCCAGCTTCTTCCGGTTCCTCACGAAGCTGCAGGGCCGCACCGATCCGATCCACACGTTCATCGACGTGCTCGACCAGGCGAACCAGCAACTCGCCAAGGTCAAGGACGTGCAGGGTCTCCAGACCGCCCTTGGAACGCTCGGGGACACTCTCACCGGCACCGCCAAGGATGCGTGGGACAAGTACCGCGAGAGTCTCGACCTGACCGGCATGAAGGTCGACGAGGTTATCGGGAAGCTGAAGAACGCCGCGCAGTTCTTCGCGCTGCAGAACGCCTACCAGGCGCTGAACAGCCCCGCCGCCGGGCAGGCGCTCGGGCAGATCATCACCACGACCGGTGAAGGGTATCAGCAGCGCGCGCTGGACGCCCTAGCGACGGGCGACATCAAGGGCGCGATGAACGTGGTGAACAGCGCCATGCTGGCCTTGGCGAATGCGGGGCCGATGAGCGCGCGGGAGATGCAATCTCTCGAGCGACTCATGACGGTGCTGCAGAACGCATCGAACGAGCTCGAGTTGCTCGCGAAGGCTCAAGCGAAGAAGGACCAGCAGATCGGCAACCAGACCACCGACACCACAACGACCACAACGACCACAGCGGCGCCCAAGAGCAAGGCCGTCCCCTCCACGGAGGACATCCGCACGGGAGCGCAGATCGCGGCGGACCTGCTGAGAAGTGCGCGCCTCAGCACCCCGGGCGCCGTGCAGGCACAATCCCTCTTCCAGCAGGGCGAGCTCGGCGCCATCCAGAGTGCGGACGCGATCAAGAAGTACAACGCCGAGGTGAAGGCTAGCGCGGACACCGCCAATCAAGCGATTGGCATCATCGCTAGCAGCCGGCAGGCCCTCATCGACGCCGCGAAGCGCCCCGGCGGCCTGCAGGGCGGACCCGTCGACCAGAAGGCCATCGACGATCTCAAGCAGGCCGCTCAGTACAATCTGGACGCGTGGATTAAGGGCCTGGTCATTGACGGCCATGACGCGGTTGTAGCCGCCGGGAAGGAAGCCGCGCGCCTCTTCACCCTCGGCGTCGCCGCGGTGCAGAACGAGGCGGACACGCAGCGCATCCGCGAGGACACGCAGGCCGCGCTCCGGCAGGATCAGGAGGACGCCGCGCGCGCCGCGAATGACGCCGCGCAGTCCGCGCTGTTCGCCTCGCAGCGCGCGCTGGACGCGGCGCAGCGGCAGGACGCCGAACGCGAAGCGACCCTCACCCTGCAAACCGCGACGCAAGGGATCTACGCCTTCGCCGGGCAGCTCGACGATCTGGACCGGAAGAGTCGCGATGCAGCAGCCGCAGCGAAAGACCTGAACGACAAGGTCTATGGCTTCGCAGGCGTGCTCGACCAGCTCAGCTATAGCATGCACAACGCGCCGCCCGCGCCGCCGAAGGATTGGCAGCACCAGATCATCGATCTGCGGAACGCGGGCGTCAGCGCGTCGGACCCGCAGATTCAGCACTTGATCTTCGCTGCGGCTTTGCGGTATGTGCAGGCGAATGGCGTTCAGAATCTCCCGACCTGGGTGAAGGCGGCGTTCGCGGCGAACGGCACGCCCATCGCTGGCCAGAACGGCGGCGTAAGCGGGCTCGCCGATAATCTCCGCGCGCTCGCGAACGTCACGACCGGTGTCACGGCGCAGATGGCGAACGGCTTCGCCGACGTGTACGACGGCATCCAGAAGCTCATTGTCGGCGCGGGTGACGCCAAGGACACCATGCAGGCGCTCACGCAGGTCCTGCAGGGCGCCACGCAGCTTAGCAACGCCCTGCAGAACGGTGATGTGTTCAGCGCCGTTCGGGGCGTCGCCAGCGGCGTCGCGACCGCCATTGGCGGCCCCACGGCTGGCGGTCTGGTCGACGCGGCGTTCGGGTTCGTGCAGAACATCGCGCAAGGCATCAGCGACGCGTTCACCGGCGACAGCCCAGCCGCCAGAGCCATCCGGCAAGGACTCGTTCCCGCCGTCACGGACGCGTTCAGCCAGGGCATCCTCGCCGCGATTCAGAAGCAGGAGGGCTGGCAGAAGAACCTCGAGGACAACGTCAAGCTCGTGTTCCTCCAGAGCCTCATCCAGGCGTTCGTGCAATCCGCGATCATCCAGACGTACCTGCAGCCCATCATCGATCAGTACAGTCGGCTCCTCGCCAGAGGCGAGGCGGACGCCGCGAAGGCGTACCTCGCCACGGCTCTTCCTACGGCGCTGCAGGGAGCCACGCAGGCCGCGGAGAACTTCGCGAGCAGCATCCCAAGCAGCCTCATCCCCAGCACCCCGTCGACGAGCCCCTCAGGCGCTCCCAGCAGCCCGAACAGCCTCTACCAGCTCCCCAGCGCCGCGGTGACCATCATGGCGGCGCCCGCATGGGCCGCGGACCTCTCAGGCGCCGCGAAGAACCTGCACGCGTCCAGCGTGAACCTGAACCGCGCCGCCACACGACTCACGGACGCAGCGCGAGCCCTGACCACGCATGGGGGCGGCAGCCTCGCCAACGCGAGAGGGAGCGGATAGATCATGGCCAACACCCCCGTCGATCCAACCGCGTCCCTCCCAGCCCTCACCATCAAGGACGGCAGCGGCGCCACCCTGGACAAGGTCACGCCCGCCAGCACCCCGACCCGCATCTTCAAGCGCAACCGCAAGGCCTTCCAGGCGTACCAAAGCGACAACGCGAACGCCAGCGGCGACGGCCGCATCATCACCGACGAACGCACCATCGACATCCTCATCTTCCCCACCAGCAGCAAGACGGCGTGGCAACGCCTCGAGGAGATCGAGGATCACCTGAACAGCGCCGCCTCCCTCGACCTCGACGGGATCACCATCAGCATCAGCGGCAGCACCGGCATTCAATCCGCGCAACCACTCACCGGGGATGACAGCGGCACCCTCAAAGCCACCCTCGGGTACATCCCCACCACGCCCAAGAGCAGCGACGGCACGAACGACCTTCTGGGGCCACTATGAGCTGGAGTCTAGCCATCATGGACGCCGCCGGAACCGCGGTGCAGACCATCACGGAGGCCACCTCGCCTCCCGTCACCATCGAAGCGCCCAGCATGCAGGTCGACCCGCCAGGCGACTGCGTCAGCATGACGCTCAGAGGAAGGCCAGACCAACTCACCATCCCGGTTCGCGGCATCGTCCAGTACAGCGAGGACGGCAACGACCTCTTCTGGGGCCCGGCCGTGGTGCTCCCCAGCGAGGATAGCCTCGGCGCCGGCCCCGCCGACAGCGACGCGGACAGCTTGGAGCGCTACACGTTCGCGGGCGGCCGGCAACTCGTGCAGGACAGCGTCGTGATCGCGTACCTCCTCATCGACACCGCGACCGATGTGGCGAGCATCGCGGAGGAACTGTGCACGCGCTATGCGCACCCCGCGCTGACCGTGGCCACCGCGAATTTCCCGGCTACCAGCCAGCAACTCGCGACGTTCTACAAGCCTGAATGCCAACTCAGCGACGCTCTGGACGAGCTCGCCAAGACCGTCTCGGCCGGAGCCAAGTGGTGGGTTGACGCGAGCGGCGCGATCCACTTCGAGGGGAGCTGACGTGGCTACCATCGCCTACGCCGACGTCATTGATCACTACCCGCTCCCGATCGACGCGCAGGACATCGCCACGAGAGTCCGGATGACGGTAGCCGGCACGCGCGCCGGGAAGGAACCCAGCAGTTACCGAAGCTATTACGCGGCGACGAGCGGGGGGGCCTATACGCACATGGACTACATTCCACTCCCCATCGTTCATGAGACGAGCGACGC
The DNA here is from genome assembly GCA_964459065.1 of uncultured Acidobacteriota bacterium. Lineage (GTDB taxonomy): Bacteria > Acidobacteriota > Terriglobia > UBA7540 > UBA7540 > JAMCXS01. The sequence goes on from CAYWMN010000206.1 coordinate 4,734, forward strand.
GCTGGACAGCACGTATCACGCAGAGAAGGTCGAGCCGATCCCTGACGGCCTGAGTCCGTTCCTCGCTCAAGACGACGCTGCGGTGCCAGAGCCTACCGTCACGACCGGCGTGACGCTGACGGGGACCCCGTCGGAGATCCGCGACAACGACCCGTCAACGTACGCTGTGAACAGCGGCACAGGCATCGTGCAGCTCGAGTACAACACCACCGGGCATGGGTATGCGGTTGGGTTCTACCTCCGCTATCATGCGGCCTTCTCAGGTGGCGGCCCCATCTCGTACTTCACTGGCCCCGGCGGCGTCATCCTTCAACAGCTGAACGGGGGCTATCCCCAATACAGCACCGTCGCCACATACGATTGCGTCGCCGCTGACGACCCCGTAGAGATATATGCGATCTTCCCGTGGGACGCGCGCGGCGCGGCTGAGAATGGCGGCCCCGGCATCAGCAACCTCGTGACGTACATCACGCTTCTGTTCGACGCCGGCAGCTTCGCGGCGTCCGGCGACCTCAAGATCTACGACTTCTATCCACTGTTCCTCGATAACACCTTCCTCGAGGGGATCGGCGGACAGTACATCAAGCTCCCCGCGTCCAGCCCGAAACGCGTCACTGTCCGCGGGTACGTCGCTCCGGACGCGAGCCACACCATCACGGGGTGGCCTGGCGGCGATTACACCGGTACTCCGTCGAGGCACACGTACGGCGGAGGCGTCACCGTGATCGACTTCGAGCAGGCAGGCGCGCCGGTCGGGATGCCGCAGGAAGCCGCGCAGGTCGCGACCTACCAGAACCACAAGAACAATCGGACGGCGGCCCTGAAGACGTACGCGGTGCGGATGGGGCAGCGCAGCTGATGCCGCTGCGCACCAGCTTCTATCGCAGGCCCCCGTTCCTGGTGACTGGAGGCGCCATCCCGCCAGGCTCGGCCCCTGCCACGCCCGTCATCCCAGCCGCGATCTTCGCGGCCGTCGGGGACGGCTCTGTGCGCCGCATCAACACGGACGGCTCCGTCGCATGGACCGCGGCGAGCGTGTACGATCCCGCCACCGAGGACTTCTGGGGGCTGACGACCGACGTTGACGACGGCGCCGTCTACCTCCGGATTCGCGATAGCACCACCAGCGACGGGACCATGAAGCGGCTCAGCGGCCTGGACGGCAGCGTGATCTGGAGTGTCGCGGCAAACTTCGCGAACAGCGGCGCGACCGGCGTCGCCGCGCAGCGAGGCGGAAACCTCGTGGTGTACACGGACAGCAGCGAGAACCTCGTCGCGCTCGACAAGAGCGACGGCAGCGAAGTCTGGAGCGTCGCGACCGGAGCGAACTATCGCACCGGCCCCGTAGCGTTCAGCCTCGACGGCACCGTCATCTACGAAGCCGACACCAGCCACACCGTGCCAGGAACGGTCATAACGCTGCGCGCATTCAACGCGGCGGACGGCTCCGCCGTCGGCGGGAACTTCCCCGTCGATCTCAGCGCGTACGCGACGGACACCAGCACCCTGGTCGTGGACAGCGCGGGCGACATCTACCTCGATGCCGCCTCCCCCGGCCTCGCCGACATTCACACATTCCAGTACCACTCGGACGGAACGGCGGGCTGGATGGGGACCATCAGCGGCGCCGGCACCACCGCCACGTACACGTACCTCGCCCTCGACGCAGACGAGAACCTCTGGCAACTCACCAAGGTCTATCCCACCGGGCACATCAAGATCACCGAGTGGGACACCAGCACCGGAACGGAGATTGACAGCTGGTGGACGGCCCGCTCCACATACCCGACATTCGGGCTTGGCGTGATTGCGGAGTCGCCTGCCGCGTTGAGCGGGCCTACCGTTATGACCACTCCTGGCGTCTACAAGTACGTGTACTTCTACGAGAGCGATTACAGCACCGTGTATGCCATTCAAAAGTTCGATCCGACCAGCGGGTCGACCATCAGCGACGCCTACTGGCCTTACACGGACCCGTCGAACGTGGCTGGCGCCGGGTACGGCATCGAACCCACCGCGTAGCGATGCTACCGGTCGAATAGGGAGGCGTCCATGAGCACCGAGATCGCCATCACCCGCAAGGGCTACATCGTGGTGGACGGCCAGCATCACATTGAGGAGAAGGAAGCCATCGAGCACGCCGTCAACCGCGGACTTCGGGCGCCCAACGTGACGCTGTGACCTCCGCGAACGACGCCATCCTGCAGGCCATCGGCCACTGGCT
>CAYWMN010000207.1:0-6939 GCA_964459065.1 uncultured Acidobacteriota bacterium
CGGAGCTGCGCAAGGCCATCGCGGAAGACGCCGGCAAGCTACGCGGAATCACGCTTGATCCCGCCGACGTGGTGGTGACGCCGGGCGGCAAGCCGATCATGTTCTTCAGCATTCTGGCGCTGCTTGAGCCGGGCGATGAGGCGCTTTATCCCAACCCGGGCTTCCCCATCTACGAGTCGATGATCGATTTCGTGGGCGCCAAGGCGGTGCCCTATCCGCTGGTGGAAGAAAGCGACTTTGACGTCGACGTGGACCAGCTGCTCGGCAAGATCAGCGAGCGCACCAAACTGGTGATCCTGAATTCTCCGCAGAACCCCACCGGCGGCGTGATCAGCCGGGAAAAGATGGCGGCGCTGGCCGAGGCGCTGCGCACCAAAGACGTGATGATCCTGGCCGATGAAATCTACAGCCGGCTGATTTATGACGGCGAGCACGTCAGCATCGCTTCATTCCCGGGCCTGGAAGACAAGATCATTCTGCTCGACGGATTTTCCAAAACCTATGCCATGACGGGATGGCGGTTGGGTTACGGCGTGATGCGCAACGATCTGGCCCAGAAGATCGGGCGGCTGATGACCAACTCCAATTCCTGCACGGCAAGCTTTACGCAGATCGCGGGCATTGAGGCTCTACACGGCGACCAGAGTCCGGTGGAAAAGATGTGCGCGGAATTCCGCCGGCGGCGCCAGGTGATCGTGGATGGGCTGAACAGCATTCCGGGCTTCAGCTGCCGCAACCCGCAGGGCGCGTTTTACGTCTTCCCCAACATTCGTGGAACCGGACGCAGTTCCAAGGAACTGGCCGAAGGGCTGCTCAATGATGCCGGCGTGGCGTGCCTTTCCGGCACGGCATTCGGCAGCTGGGGCGAAGGCTACCTGCGGTTCTCCTTTGCGAATTCCGTCGAGAACATCCAGCAGGCGCTGGAGCGCGTCAAAGGCTGGGTCCAGAAGAGCTGAGGTCGGCGATGCCAAGCAAACCTCACAAGCCGTTTCGAGTTTTCGCCACCTGCGACATCGGCGGCGAGGCCCTGGACCGTCTTCGCGAGCGCGGCTACCGGCTGGAAGTCTACAACCAGATCGAGCCGCCGCCCAAGAGCCTGATCCTTGAAAAGGTCCGCTCAGGAATCGACGCACTGATCACCACGCTGCGCGATCCCATCGACGCCGAGATTTTTGCCGCCGGCCAGGGAACGCTGAAGGTGGTGGCGCAGGATGCCGTCGGGTTCGACAATATCAACCGCGCCGAAGCCAACCGCTACAAGATTCCCTTCACCAACACCGCCGAGGTATTGACGGAAGCGACGGCGGAGTTCGCCCTTATGATCCTGTGCGCGGTGGCCCGAAAGCTTTACCCCAGCGAGCGGCTGGTGAGGGAGATGCGCTGGGGCGCCTGGCATCCCTATCATCCTTTCCTGGGTGATGAAGTTACCGGCAAAACGATCGCGGTGATCGGCCTGGGGCGAATCGGCCAGGCGCTGATCAAGAAGGCCGTGGGATTCGACGTGAACTTCCTTTGCCACGACTCGCAATCGGTTCCCGTGGAGTTTTTGAAGAAGGTGCAGGAAGAGATGGACCTGCGCCACCGCAACGGCTTCTGCCCGGAACCTCGCACCGTCAAGGCGGTCTCAATGGAGGAAGCCCTGGGCGGCGCGGATTTTGTGACGCTTCACGTGCCGCTGGTGCGCAAGGGTGAAACGTCCACTTTCCATCTGATCAATGAGCAGACGTTGCGGCTGATGAAGCCCACGGCTTACCTGGTGAACACCTCGCGCGGAGGGGTGGTGGATCAGGCCGCGCTGGTTCGCGCTCTCAAGGATAAGGTGATCGCCGGCGCGGCGCTGGACGTTTTTGAGCAGGAACCGCTTCCGGCGGACTCGCCTTTGCGCGATCCGGAACTTGAAGACCGCGTGAGGCTCTTCCACCACTTCGCCAGTGCCGGCCGCACGACACGCCTCTCCTCCGATCCCAGCCGCGGAATGGCCGGGCGGTGCGTGCAAGCGGTGATTGACGTTCTGGAAGGCGGCAATCCGGCTGACGTCCCTTATGTGGTCAACAAGGAAGCGTTCCGGTAGCAAGTCGCTGCTGACCCATCAGGGCATCAGCGCCGGGTGTCGAACGCGGATGGAACGGTGACGGTCAATCCAATAAGCCCAGGGGATGAAAAGCCAGCCCAGAAAGCCCGCGATTTCAATGGCGCTCGCGCCGGGCGGTGCCGGACTCATCAGCCCCAGCAGATAGAGAAAAATCAGGAGGCCCACAAAAGACCGGTAAGCGTAATCACCCGTCTTGTCCCGCGGCTCGGTGGCATAGCTGTAAAGGATCACCGCGGCGATAAACAGAGTCCCTTCCACCAGCAGGGTGCCGGAAACCGAGTTCCACAATCCCAGCCCGGCCAGCGTGCTGCTGCCGGGATAAAGCGGCAGGTCGGGACGATGGGCGATCGCATCCAACAACCAGTGGCTCAAAACACAAAACCACACCCAGAAAGCGCCCCGGAGGTTCTTGCGGAAAACCAGATAAATCCCGCCCAGCAGGAACGCCCAGCCAACGTCGGCCAGCAGACTGTGGGACAGAGGATACCGGGTAAAATCCAGAGCGTTTACGGCCGTCCAGCCGGGAATGATTCTCACTTTCTCCCAGCCGAGGGCCAGGAAAAGCGGCCAGATAATATCCGGCCATTGCGCGGCAAGAAGCAGCGTACCCAAAGAGGTTTTAGGAGAGACTTTCTTAGCACCCAGTGCAACAGCAACATGGCCAATAAACATAAATCAGTGCTCAGCCCGTAAGGGGGGCAAGTTGCGCATGCCAAACCGCCATCGCGGCGATATAGCCCAGTGCGATGATCAGACATGACCAGAACGCTTTACCCCAGAACGGCCCTTCAACCTCCTTTCGCCAGGCGGCAAGGCTTGCGCCAAACAGGAAAATCGCGGCCAGTCGCGAGAACCCGTCCAGCGGCGTTGCCGGTTCCCGAATCAGCCTTCCACTTAAGTATAAAAACAGAACATGAAAATCGTCCAACAAACCACCTGCCAGAAAGTCGACCAGGAGCCAGAGCGGCGGGAAAACGATCCCCAGCATATAGGAGTATTGATTTTCACCGGAAAAGACCATCACGCCGATGGCCATAAAGATCGACGACTCGACCAACTTGAAGAAGAAAAACTGAGGAAAACTGAACGCTGCCGCCACCATGAAAGTAGCAGCAAAAAACGATGCCAGAAAAACCCATCGGTTAGACAACGGCGCACTCCCTGCGAAGCAGCCGCGTCTGCCCGAGGGTTTGAGTTTCGGCGTTCATGCCTCAAAGGGTACGACTTTCAGACAATCGTGACAAGCGGTCTTCTTTCACTTTGGGCCGCAAATCGGGATTTCGGGCACGAACCGGAGAGCTTTTCCGGCCGCCGGTAACGGCTATAATCAGGAGACCAACAAGGAGGACTGATGAGCGGAATACTTGAAGCACAAACGGAAAAATACATTGATTCGCTGCTGCCCGCACGTGACGCCGTGCTGCGCCGGATGGAGCGCTACGCGGCAAAACACAAGGTGCCGATCGTGGGTCCGGCCTGCGCGCGGGTACTTCAGCAATTGGCGCTCGCGATCCGCGCCCGCCGCGTTTTTGAGATGGGCTCGGCCATCGGTTATTCCACGCTGTGGCTGGCGCGCGCCGTGGGGCCGCGCGGCAAGGTTTATTACACGGACGGCGATCCGGCAAACGTCGAGCGCGCCCGCGCCTACCTGCAGCAGGCCGGAGTGCTGGAGCGTGTGGAATTTCTGGTGGGAGACGCCCTTGAATCTCTCCGCCGGGTGCGCGGACGGTTTGACCTGATTTTCAATGATGTCTCAAAAATCCAGTACCCGGAGGTCTTCCGGCTCGCGGTTCCGCGGGTGCGCCCCGGCGGCTACTTCGTCACCGACAACGTCCTGTGGTCCGGGCGCGCGGCGGAGACGGCGGCACCAGACGACAAGGCGACCCGCGCAATCCAGAAATTCAACCGCCTCATCCATCGCTCTCCGCAGCTCATGACCACGATCGTCCCGCTTCGCGACGGCCTGGCGGTGTGCCTGAAAAGACCGGAATAGCGGCAGCGAACTTCGGCCGACTCCGGCAAGCCGGGCGGGTTTGCGCTTTAATTCATCAAGGATCGAATGCGGTGAAGAATCTTCAGAACTTCATTTTTCTGCGGGTCGCTCGCGGGAGCCTGAGCGATGTAGGACTTCAAGTCCGTGACGGCGTCGGCATACCGCGCCATGGCAAAGTAGACCATTCCGCGGTCGCGCAGGTCGGGGAGCGGGTCTTCATCAAGGGTGAGAGCCAGTTCGATCATGGTGAGCACTTTAGGATAAAGACGGCGCCGGAAGTACGATCCCTTGAGATTGTTGAGCATGCGCGAGAGGATCTGCCGGTTGGTTACCGCCCGCAGGAATTCGGCCTTGAGCTCAGCCGCGGCCCCGAAGTGTGTCTTCAGCAACTGCTCGCAATCAGCCGTCGTCAGGATGGTCCCGCAATGATAAGGATCAATCACGATTTCCCGGCCGGTGTCAACGTACTTCACCAGGAAGTGGGCGGGGAATCCGACGCCCACGACCGGCAAGCGCCGACGCCGCGCCACTTCCAGGTACACCAGGGATAGCGTAATGGGAATGCCCGTCTTGCGCTCCAGCACGTCGTTCAAAAAACTGTTGCGCGGATCATCGTACTCTTCTTCGTTGCCTTTGAACTTCTCCTGTTCAAACAGCAACTGGTTGAGCGCTGCAATATTCTCGAGCGGCGAAGCTTCCGGGTCCGCCTGCACCTGCTCGGCCAGGCGGTCGAGGGTTGCGAGCCACGGTTCGGCAGCGAGCTCCGGGTATTCAGCGGCCGCGATCACCAGCGCCGCCGCCGCAAGACTAATCTTGTCGTCTTCGCGTTCTGTCAAGTCCCGGAAACGCAGAATGAGATCTTTATGATTCATGGAGAGGGCCGAAGGCAAGCAGGAGCCGGCAGGGCCCCAGGGAACCTTGGTTTATGCTTTCTGGCTGCTTTCCGCCTGCAGGAATCTCTCAGCGTCGATCGCGGCCATACAGCCGGACCCGGCCGCGGTGACGGCTTGCCGATAGACGTGGTCCTGGCAATCGCCCGCGGCAAAAACGCCCGGAACACTGGTCTTGGACCCGTCGTGCGTCGCGAGGTATCCGACGCTGTTCATGTCAAGCTGCCCTTTGAACAGTTCGGTGTTGGGGGAATGCCCGATGGCGATAAAAACGCCGTCGCAGTCCCTGACGGTTTCCTCGCCGGTTTTGACGTTCTTCAGGCGCACACCGGTCACTTCATTCCTGGCGGGATCGAGCACTTCCGTAATGGTGCTGTCCCAGATAAAGTTGATGGTTTCGTTCTGCCGCATCCGGTCCTGCATGATCTGCGACGCGCGCAACTGGTCGCGCCGGTGAACCACGTTGACGCTCTTGGCGTACCGCGTGAGGAAAAGAGAATCTTCGGCCGCTGTATCGCCGCCGCCGACCACGATCACGTCTTTGCCCCGGAAAAAGTAGCCATCGCAGGTGGCGCAAGTGGAAACGCCGTGGCCCAAAAGCTTGCGTTCCGAATCGAGACCCAGCAGTTTGGCCGAAGCGCCCGAGGCAATAATCAGCGTTTGCGTTTCAATCTGTTCCTTGTCCACGGTCAGCGCAAACGGGCGGCGGGAAAGATCAGCGCGGGTGACGTCGCCTTCCAGAAACTCTGCGCCAAACGATTCCGCCTGTTTCTGCATCAGGTCAACCAACTCGGGCCCTTGAACGCCCTTGGGAAAGCCGGGATAGTTTTCAACCAAAGTCGTCAAAGTCAGCTGGCCGCCGGCCTCGTGCCCGCGAACAACCAGCGGGTTCAGATTAGCGCGGGCGGCGTAAATGGCGGCCGTCAAACCGGCACAGCCCGAGCCGATAATCACTACGTTTCGCATGAATTCAGTTCTCCCAAGTGTGAATTTGGTGCAAACAAAAAGTATACCTTATTCCGGCGGGCTTCCCCGAACCGTGTCGCGCGGTGGCGATTGCCCGGTGGCCGCGCTTGCGCAAGACATGCTGATGCTGCAAACTTGCTTAGGTTCATGATTTGATGCTACAAATCCAATTCAGTTTTTATTTGGTCTGCGAGTTCAGACTTTCAGGGTCCGTGTAACGCTATGGTGGATGCCGTCCTCGTCGAGCAGGTTACAAAACGTTTCGATTCCTTCGACGCCGTCAGCGGCCTGAGCCTGGCAATCAGGCCCGGGACCGTCTATGGCCTGCTGGGGCCGAACGGCGCCGGCAAAACCACCACGCTGCGGATGATTGTGCGCATCCTGGTGCCGGACCAAGGAAGCATCCAGGTTCTTGGGCAGCCGCTCTGTGACCGCACTCAGGACCTGATCGGATACTTGCCGGAAGAACGCGGCCTTTACCGGCGAATGCGGGTGCGCGAAGTGCTGGTCTTTCTGGCGGCGCTCAAGGGGCTTAGCGAAGCAGAAGCCGGGCGCCGCGCCGGCGTTTGGCTTGAGCGGCTTAGCCTTGCGGACCGCATGGAGAATGAAATTCATAGCCTGTCGCGGGGCATGCAACAAAAGGTCCAGTTCCTGGCGGCAATTCTCCACACCCCGCAACTCTTGATCCTCGATGAGCCTTTCACGGGCCTGGACCCGGTCAACGCGGCGCTGGTGAAGGACATCATGCTGGAACTTCGCGAACAAGGTACAACCCTCATCCTATCGACGCACCTGATGGACCAGGTTGAGCAACTGTGCGATTCGATTTGCCTGATCCATAAAGGGCACAAGGTTCTGGACGGCAACCTCAAAGCCATCAAAAAATCCTGTGCGATAGCCTTCAATCTTATTTCGGCGAACCCGCCAAGCCGTTGGGAAAAAAGCCTTCGAAAGAGATCCGGGCGTTCGCCGAACCTTACGGCGGTATTTGGGACAAC
>CAYWMN010000208.1:0-6888 GCA_964459065.1 uncultured Acidobacteriota bacterium
GGCTGGAATCCGCCAACCCGACGCGCCCCGAACCGACGGTGGCCCCGTTGCGGAAAGCGCGTTATACTCACCACACCATGCCGCCCCAAAAGCCTCTTCCGGTGGGCAAGCTGCCTGCCAGCATGCTCAAGCAACTGCTGCAATCCTGCGCGTTCCCAATATCGTCCGGAGTTGTGCTGGGGCCGCGATACGGAGAGGATGCCGCGGTGATCGAGATGGGCGGGAAATACCTGGTGGCCAAGACGGATCCCATCACCTTCACGGCCGATCGCGCCGGCTGGTACGCGGTCAACATCAACGCCAACGACCTGGCCACGCTGGGCGCGCGTCCCCGCTGGTTTCTGGCGACCTTCCTGCTTCCTGAAAGCAAGACCAACCTGGCGCTGGTGAAACGCCTCTTTGCCGAAACGCAGAAGGCTTGCCGGGAGCTGGACATCAGCCTGTGCGGCGGCCATACGGAAATAACTTCCGGGCTGGACCGTCCGATTGTGGTGGGGCTGATGCTGGGAGAAGTTGAGAAGGAAAAGCTGGTCCTCAAGACCTGGCAGCGTCCCGGCGATGCGGTCATTGTGACCAAAGGCGTCGCCATCGAAGGCACAGCGATCCTGGCGAATGAGAAAGCAGCCGTGCTGCGGCGGAAAGTGGGAACCGAAACCGTCCGGAAAGCGCAGCGGCTGCGCCTGCATCCGGGAATCAGCGTACTTCGGGATGCGCAAGTGGCTCTGAAGTGCGGGGAGATCCACGCCATGCACGATCCCACGGAAGGAGGGATTGTGACCGCGCTTTACGAACTGGCGGAATCCGGCCAGGTAGGGCTGGAAGTCTGGAAAGAGAAAATTCCGGTCATTGCTGAAACTCGGGCGCTTGCGAAAGCCCTCGACTTCGATCCCCTGGCGCTGCTGGCATCGGGCGCCCTGCTGATTGTGGCGGCGCGCAGCAGTGCGGCTAAAGTTGTCAGCGGCTTGTTAGGTCAAGGAATTCGGGCGGAGGTTATCGGCAAAGTTCGCAGACGGAAAGACGGAATCACCATCACGGAAGGGTGCCGGAAGAAAGCTCTGCGCGTTCCCCGGCAGGACGAACTTGCGCGGCTTGCCAGCAACTCATTCTGCGGTGACCTGGCAATGCGGGGTTAGGAAGAAACCGGGGTTCGGTTCAGGCTGAACGCCTCCCAATCGTGCGCAATCCGAAGGGTGGGTAGCGAACTGGCGCCTGGGGTCTCGAGGAATCCTGGAGAGGGCAGGCTTGCAGACCCGGAAGAAGGCTATCTGCAAGCTGGGTTTAAAGAGCAGAAGTTCTTTATAATCTTAGCAATTCAGGGGACGAAGAGTCATTGGAATCAAGTGGGTTCTGTGCTAAAATAATGAATTGGACAAAGCCGAAAGACAGCACAGTAGGATGCCCGCTTGGGGAAGATTTAGCGCCGACAGAACGAGAGAAAATCAGGGGCATTGATCGAGCGGAGAAAGCCCTCGGAATCCACCCTCCAAAGTAGTGGGGGATTTATTAAAACCCTGGAAACTCCGTTGGCGAAAGCCTCTTGGTCTGCCATTTTAAGCCACTATGAATGCCTGGCAAGAAGTCCTCAATTATCTCAGGACGAAAGTGAACACGCAGAGCTATCAGACGTGGCTGAAGCCTACCCGGTTTGCACGCGCGGAAACGGACGCCCTGGTGGTGAGGGTTCCGAACCGAGAATTTCAGGAATGGATTCAGGACCATTTTGGGGATACGATCCACAAAGCCCTCGATGAATTACGTCTGGGGGTTCATGAAATCCAGTACGAACTTGAAGCTCCCGCTGAGAAAAAGACGGCGGGAAATCGAGAGGTTAAGCCTTTGCAAGGGAAGCTCGATTTTGAATCGATCGAGCACCAACTGAACGCGCGGTATACCTTCGACACGTTCGTCGTCGGGTCCTGTAACCAGTTTGCTCATGCCGCGGCGCGGGCAGTGGCTGAAACGCCCGCCAAGGCTTACAATCCTCTTTTCCTGTACGGCGGAGTGGGGCTCGGCAAAACGCATTTAATGCAGGCGGTGGGACATTCAATCAAGAGGCGTCAAAGCGAGATGCGCCTGGCTTATGTCTCATCGGAAGCCTTTACGAACGAGGTGATCAATTCCCTGCGATTCGACCGCATGGTTTCCTTTCGCGAGAAATATCGGAATGTGGATATTCTATTGATGGACGACATTCAGTTCATCGCCGGCAAGGAAAGAACTCAAGAAGAGTTCTTCCACACCTTCAACACGCTCTATGAATCGCAAAAGCAGGTGGTCATCTCAAGCGACCAGTCGCCCAAGGATATCCCGGGCCTGGAAGAGCGCCTGCGCTCGCGTTTTGCCTGGGGCTTGACGGCCGATCTGCAGCCTCCCGACATTGAGACCAAGCGAGCCATTCTGGCCAAGAAGAGCGACGCTCAGGGAGTGCCATTGCCCGAAGAAGTTGAGGAGTTTATCGCCACGCGCATCAAATCGAGCGTTCGCGACCTGGAAGGAGCTCTGACCCGGCTGATTGCCTACTCTTCGTTGACCGGAGCGGAGATTACTCTCCCTATGGCTCAGCAGGTTCTCAAGAATCTTGTCGATCTCGAAGAACGGCGGGTATCAATTGAGAACATTCAGCGCCTCGTCTGCCAGGAATTCAGTCTATCGCTGCCGCAGTTGAAGGCTAAAGATAACAGCCGTTCGGTTGCTTATCCCAGACAGCTTGCCATGTACCTGGCAAAGGATATGACACCGGCTTCGCTCCCGCAAATCGGCCGGGAGTTCGGGGGAAAACACCATACGACGGTTCTGCACTCAATTCAAAAAATCGAGCGCTTAAGGAAAACGGACCGGGATTTAAACAGGCTTATTAACAGGCTTAAGGACACACTGAATTAGCTTTACGGAAGTTTTCAACAGCCAGGGGTGTGAAAAGGGTTGTGGATTAATAAATGGCCGGCAATAATCCACAGCGATTCACAAAAAATGAAAAGTTTCCACAAGGACGGAAGATGCCGGCACCCGCAAGAATTGCAGCGTCGGAGAGGCTTTCCACAAATACACAGCCGTTACTACTAAAGACTTCTTAGTGAAGGAAGATAAATTATGGAATTCTCAGTAGAAAAGGGCCTCCTGCTCAAAGAGTTGAATCTTACGCAAGGAGTTGTTGAAAGGAAAACCACAATTCCCATTCTTTCAAATCTGCTCATGGAAGTGAATGACTCGTCTCTTCGAATCAGCGCAACAGATCTGGAGTTGGGAATTAATTGCGGATGTTCTGTGAAAGTTAAGGAAGCTGGTTCGGGAACCGTACCGGCCAAGCGGCTGCTGGAAATCGTCCGCTCACTTCCGGAAGCGGAGATCCGGTTCAAGCTGCTGGAAAACCATTGGGTTCAGGTTAATTGCGAGCATTCTTCGTTCAAACTGGTGGGCATGGCAAAGGACAACTACCCGACATTGCCCGAGCTTCCCAATCCGCTGGCATCCCTGCCCGCAGGGGTTTTAGCGACGATGATCCGCAGGACCATCTTTTCCATTTCCAGCGAAGAATCCCGCTATACGCTGAACGGCGCTCTGCTGATTCTAAAACCGGAAAGCGCGGCGATGGTGGCAACGGACGGGCACCGGCTGGCGCTGATTGAACGGGATCTGGAAGTTGAGGGGCTTAAGAACGAGTTGCGGCTCTTGATTCCCAAAAAGGCGATGGCGGAGTTGCAGCGGCTACTGGCTGAATCGGAGGACGATGCAAAAGTCAGCCTTTCAAAAGACGAGAGCCATCTCTATTTTTCCCTGGGACACCGGGTTTTGGTTTCGCGCATGCTGACCGGGCAATTCCCTAATTATGAAGCGGTGCTGCCCCGGGATAATAACCGCGTCGTTGATCTGGATAAGGGCCCGGTTTCCGCGGCGATTCGCCGCGTGGCGCTGTTGGCCGACCAGCGCTCCAGGGCGGTGCGGCTGCAAATCAGCCCCGGACAAATGGAAATGTTTTCGTCGAGCGGAGAATATGGCGAAGCTCATGAAACGCTGGAGGCTGAGTATGCCGGTGACCCGATGCAGATCGGTTTTAACTATGAGTATCTGATGGACTTTTTGAGCGTTGTTGGAGACGGCGGAAAAGTGCGCTTTGAATTAAAAGACGAGCAAAGCGCCGGGCAGTTGCGGTCAAGTGAGGATAAAGAGTTTCGCTACCGGTATGTTGTGATGCCCATGCGGGTCTAGCGAGGTGCGCGAAGAAGCGTGAAAAATGTTGAAGATTTTCGTCAAAACCAGGGCCGGCGGGGATCTTAAATCCCTGTCGGTCTTGTTCTGTAAGGGGTTAATTCCCCCAGAGGTTGGAGGATCATCGAGTGAGTCAAACCAAAGAAATCACCGAGGCGCAGAATGGCAATTATGATGCCCAGAGCATTCGAGTGCTGCGGGACCTTGATGCCGTTCGTAAACGCCCGGCGATGTATATCGGCTCAACAGGGCCGTCGGGGCTCCATCATTTAGTTTGGGAGGTTGTGGACAATTCCGTCGACGAAGCCCTGGCGGGAGAGTGCGACCGGATTGAGATCACCGTCCACAGCGACAACTCGGTGACGGTTGTGGATAACGGGCGCGGGATTCCTGTTGATATCCATAAGGAGGAAGGCCGCTCAGCCGCCGAGGTGGTGATGACCGTTCTGCACGCTGGCGGAAAATTCGACAGCAAGAGTTACCGGGTTTCAGGAGGCTTGCACGGCGTGGGCGTGTCCGTGGTGAATGCACTTTCGGAATGGCTGACTCTGGAAATCTGGCGCGACGGCTATACGTGGGAGCAATCCTACGAGCGCGGCAAGGCTGTGACGACCCTGAAGAAGGAGGGGAAGACCAGCCGGCGGGGCACAAAAATCAGTTTTTTGCCGGACGCGACGATTTTTACCTCAATTGAGTTCAACCACGATACGCTCTCGCAGCGGCTTCGCGAATTGTCTTTTCTGAACAAAGGGCTGACGATCCACTTTAAGGATGAGAGGAACAATAAGGAGGTTGAGTTCCGGTACGGTGGTGGAATTGCTGAATTCGTCAAGCACTTGAATAAGAATAAAAACTCTCTGCATCCAGCTCCGATATTCGGCGAGGCTGACCGGGACACGATGCACCTTGAATTCGCCATCCAGTACAACGACGGTTATGCGGAAAACGTCTTTACCTTTGCGAATAACATCAACACCGTGGACGGAGGAACTCATCTGTCCGGTTTCCGCTCCGGCTTGACGCGTGCCATCAATCAATTCGGGCAAAACCAAAACCTTTTCAAAGATATTAAGGACAACCTGCAGGGCGAGGACGTCCGCGAAGGGCTCATCGCCGTGATCAGTGTTCAGTTGCCCCAGCCGCAGTTTGAAGGGCAGACAAAAGGCAAATTAAACAGCGACATCCAGAGCGCCGTGGGCAGTTTTGTCTATGAACAATTGATGGAGACGTTTGAAAAGAACCCGGCCGTTGGCCGCAAAATCTGCGGGAAGGCGATTGAGGCGGCGCGGGCGCGCATGGCGGCCCGTAAAGCTCGCGAACTCACGCGGCGCAAAGGCGCGCTGGACTCGGGAGGCCTTCCCGGCAAGCTGGCTGATTGCCAGGAAAAAGACCCCTCGCGGTGCGAGATCTTCGTGGTGGAGGGTGATTCGGCCGGCGGCTCCGCCAAGATGGGCCGCGACCGCCGCTACCAGGCGATTCTGCCCTTGCGAGGGAAAATCCTGAACGTTGAAAAAGCGCGTTTCGACAAGATGCTTGCCCATGAGGAAATTCGCGCCCTCATCACCGCGCTGGGCACGAGTATCGGCAAAGAGGATTTCGATATCAACAAACTCCGATACTCAAAGGTCATTATCATGACCGACGCTGACATTGACGGATCGCATATTCGGACGCTCCTGCTCACTTTCTTTTACCGCCAGATGCCGGAGTTGGTGGAGCGCGGCCACATCTATATTGCGCAGCCTCCGCTCTACCTCATCAAGAAGGGAAAGAGCGTCAAGTACATCCATAACGAAAAGGAATTCCGGCGGGAAGTGTTGCGGCGCGCCACCGAAGACCATGTCGTCGGAATCGGCGACGGCTCCGACAAGGTTGAACTCAAGGGCGGCGAATTGACGAATTTTCTGATGGCGCTGGGCGAGTACCTTGAGCTGTTTGACAAGCTGGAAAAGCGCATGGGTGATGCGCGCCCGGTTGACGCTCTTTTGAAAGCAGATTTGGGGAAAAAGGCGGATCTTGAGAACCAGGAGAAGCTGAAAAAGGTTGAGAAAGATCTGCGCGCCGAGGGTTTTAAGGGCGAGATCATGCTGGATGTGGAGCACAACCTTTACATCCTGGCGTTTTCAGGTGAAAACCTCGGCGAGCGGGTCATTGACTGGGAATGGGTTTCGAGCGCGGATTACCGCCGCCTGCTCGATTTGCACCGGCGCGTCCATCCCTATGACCGGCCGCCGTTTTCGGTCTCAACCAATGGAACCCAGATTACCATCGAAGATCGCAAAGACTTGCTGGAGCACATCATGACGCTCGGCAAGAAAGCTTTCACTGTCCAGCGCTTTAAGGGTCTCGGTGAGATGAACCCCTCACAGCTTTGGGAAACCACCATGGACGCCGAGCGGAGGACCATGCTTCAGGTAAAGATAGAAGACCGGGCAGAGGCTGAGGATATCTTCACTGTCCTCATGGGCGATGCGGTCGTGCCCCGGCGCGCGTTCATTGAGGAAAACGCTCTCGACGTTAAAAACCTTGATATCTAGCCAATTGCAGGAAACCGATCGGCAAGCAAAGGAAATTGATTTATGGGTGACCAGGAACTGATCAGGCCAGTGAACGAAGTGCCTGTGAATATTGAAGACGAGATGCGGAAATCGTATCTCGATTACGCCATGAGCGTGATCATCG
>CAYWMN010000209.1:0-6888 GCA_964459065.1 uncultured Acidobacteriota bacterium
TTCAGGCCATTCCAAAAACTGAAAGATTCCGCCGAACCCGTTAAGAACCGACGACGGGATTGGTCAACGTGCCGATGCGTTGCACGGTGACGGAGACCGAGTCGCCCTCCTTCAGAAAAACCGGAGGCTTGCGAAACACGCCCACTCCGGGAGGCGTGCCCGTTGACATCAAGTCGCCCACTTCCCACGTCGTCGATTGGGAGAGATAACTCACCAGGAAAGGCACATTGAAGATCAAGTTTGAAGTGTTGGAATCCTGCAGGGTCTCGCCGTTCAGCTTGAGAGAGATTTTCAGCTTGTGAGGGTCGCGAATTTCGTCGCTGGTCACGATCCAGGGGCCGGTGGGAGCAAACGTGTCACAGCTTTTGCCGCGGAACCACTGGCCGTCGCCAAACTGCATATCCCGGGCACTCACATCGTGCAGGATCATGTAACCGGCCACATAATCGTAGGCTTCATCTTCGGGGATGCGGCTTCCGCGCTTGCCCATCACAACGGCAAACTCCGCCTCATAATCCACTTGCGAAGAATTCGGTGGAAGCTGGATGGCGTCGCCGGGCCCGCAGATGGTGTTCGCGGATTTGAGAAAGTAGATCGGCTTCTCGGGAGCCTTGCCGCCGCCCTCGCTGGCATGGTCGGCGTAATTCAGGCCGATGCAGGTAATCTTGCCGGGCCGGGGAATTGGAGCGAGCAGTCGCGCTTCGGCCAGAGGCGTGAACATTCCCCGCGGCGCTTTGGCGGGATCAAGAGTCTTTGCCAAGGCCGCGGTAACGACGCCCAGAGCTTTGCGCCACTTTTCTCCGCGCTCCAGCAAGTCGATCATGTCGCGTGGCGCGGTCTTGGCGTCAGCAATCACGCGCGCGGCGTTCTTGAAACCCGGGAGTGCGGCCGCGGCGCGAGGAGTCCGGCGCTTCAACACAAGATCGATGGCAGGCTTTACGCCTACAATCAACTGTTTTGCCACCACGCCCAATCGGGGCTTTTTACCAACTTCGTATCGAACCAGTTTCATCCTTCGTCCTTTCCGATGGGATTAACCCAAAGATAGAGTACTGTGCTCAGCTTCCCTGCAGCACAAAATGGTAATGGCCGGAACCCACGTTAAAGGTAACGGCAGAGTGATCCATCGAAGCGCCCGTCACGCCGGCGTCACCGGCCACAAAATGCCCGTCCGACCACACCACTCGATCGCCTTCCCGGATGGTGAACTTCGTCATGTATTCTTCCACCGGAACCACTACTTTGGCGTCGCTATTGACGGGAACCCGGACCTTCATTGAGATCGCGCCCGGCGTATGCTTCCAGGAGCAGGAAACAAGACCGCGGACCGTCTCCATGGACGCGCTCGCCCAGTGGAGGTCTTCAACCACCTGCGGCCTGATCAGAAGGTGCTGATATCCCTGGCCGTCAGGCTGGAGGTTAATGCCGCCCAGCGCACGATAGAACCAGGCGCCCAAGCTCCCGAGCATGGGATGGTTGTGCGAATTCATGGAGGGACCGACCTTGTCCTGCCAAAGCTCCCACAGGGTGGTGGCGCCGCGCGAGATCATATAGCCCCAGCTGGGATAGGTGGTTCGGGTCGCCAGTTCATAGGCCAAATCCGGCCGGCCGAATTCCGTCAGCGTCGGGAACAGGTATTTGGCCCCGATAAAACCGGTGGTCAAATGTGTGTTGTGCTCATAGACGATGCTATTGCTGAGATGGCCCATCGCGCCTCCGCGCTGGTGCCGGGTCGCAATTCCGAAAAACAAGGGCAGCACCTGGGAAGTCTGGCTGCCGTTGGCGTAGTCTCTCGCCGCCTGGTTATAGAACTGCTGATTGAACGCTGTTTTGATCTCGCTTGCAAGCTTTGAGTAAGTTTCCGCGTCGGAGGTCTTGCCCAGAATTTTTGCCATTTTAGCAAAAAGTTCGGTGTCGTAATAATAGTAGGCATCGGAAACCAGGGCGCCCGGCGTGGGCTCAATCGAGATCCAATCCCCGTAATAGCTGTATCGAAGCACGTTGTCTTGAGCGCGGCTGCGCAGGAAGTTGATATAACTTTTCAACCCTTCGTAGTTTTGCTCCAGAATGCGGCTGTCACCGTATTGCCGCCACATATACCAGCAAATCAACGGATACGCCGTTCCCCAGGCCGGATCTGCGGGATACCGGCCGTATTTGTGCGGCACCGTGTCAGGAATTTCCCCATCGGCTTTCTGAGCGTCGTGGATGTCGCGGACGAAGTTGGTATAAAAGGCCGCCATGTCAAAATTCATCATGGCTTCTTCGGCCGTCACCTGCGCGTCGCCCATCCAGCCCTGGCGCTCGTTGCGCTGATCGCAATCGGTGGGGACGCTGTAGAGATTGGAAAGCTGGCCCCAGTGAATCAGGTGCTGAATCTGATTCAGGATTTCCTTGGAGGCGACAAAGCTTCCGGTCGTCCGGACCGCGCTGTGAACCACTTCACCGCGCAGCGTATCCAGGCTGGGCGTTCCCGGGTAGCCGGTCAGTTCCACATACCGGAAGCCGTGATAGGTGAAATGCGGCTGAAGAACTTCCAGGCCGCGGCCGTTCAGAATGTAAACATCCCTCGATTTGGCCGCGCGCAGATTCTGGCGATTGATCATGCCGTCGGGGTAAAGCACCTCGCTGTAGCGAAGCTTGATCCTGGCGCCTCGCGGCCCGCGAACCCGAAGCTTGGCCCACCCGGCGAAGTTCTGGCCGAAATCATAAACGTAAACGCCCGGCTGGGGACTCGTCAGGCGCCGCGGCACCATCGAGTCCACCACGCGAATCGGCGGCATCATTTCAGCCGAAAGAGTTCCCTGGCTTCCCTGCGCCGCTGTCGCCGCACTCCAGCCGGAATCGTTGAATCCCGGACGGTCCCACCCGGGCTCGGCCAGACGCGCGTCGTCAATCTCGCCGTTGTAAACACTGTCGCTGATCACGGGGCCGGCATGGCTTTTCCAGGAAGTATTGCTGACAATGCTGATGCGCTTGCCGCCGGCCAGCTCAATATTCATCTGCAACAGCAGAGCCGGCGTTTTGTAATAGGCCGGACCGCTCCCGGCCTTTTGCGTTGCCCAGCCGCCGCCCAGCATCACGCCGAGGGCGTTGCCGCCTTCCTTCAGTTCCGAAGTGACGTCGTAGGTGCTGTAGAGTACGCGCTTTGGATAGGTTGTCCAGGCGGGGTCCAGAACGTTGTCGCCGATTCTCTTTCCGTTGATGTGCAGCTCATAGTAACCGAGCGCCGTCACGTAAACCCGCGCCCGCACCACCCGCCCCGGCAGATTGAACCCCTTGCGCAGCAGGCCCTTGCCGCCAATCCACTGGCCTTGCCAGTCCGCGCGCGCCAGCAGTCCCATCCCGAAGGTCGCCGGCGGGCTGTAAGCGCTGACGTTCCCTTGCTTATCCCAGTACCGGACTTTCCAATAATAGGTGTGGCCGCTCTGGAGGGCTTTGCCTTTGTAGACGACCTGCGTAGAGTTGCTGGAAGCGACTTTGCCGCTGTCCCACTGGTCACCCCGGTTGCGTGCAAGCAATGCGGGGCTTGCGGCTACCAGAACCTGATAGGCGGTTTGAACCTCGCCACGCGCCGTGTTCTCAAGAACCCACTGAAAGCGCGGCGCAAGAACGTCAATCGCGGTGGGATTGGAAAGATACTCGCATCGCAGCCGCGCCGGCGCCTGGGCCGCATCGGCCGCAGCGCCCGGCAGCGAATGGAACAAACCGCCCGCCATGAGCATGGCGCCGATCAACAGAATTCGATGAAACCGGTTTAGTCCCTGGTCCACAGTACGCCCTCCCGATCAAGAATTGCAAAGTGAATGATTCTATCGCTGTTTACTCAGAAAGCTTCTTCCACCGCGCCCGAAACGGCAGCGGGTCCGGCGCGGGAAGGTCACGTCCGTCGGTCCAATTTGAAAAAGGAAAGAAAGGCAACTTCTTGATCCAACGCCGAGATCCCCGGGCGCCGGATTGCGGCAAGCCATGAGCGCCCAGCCGCACGAGAAAACCTCCCAGGGAAAACGCCCAGGGCCTTTTCATCGCCCACGCCCACAATCGCATTCCCCGGCGCTCAGAAACCGGCGACTTTGCCGGGCGCGGCGTGGCAAGCGTCTGCTGCACTTTTCCGCGAAGGTAAAGAAGCATGTCCGGAATGTTGATCTTGACGGGACAGACTTCCCGGCACGCCCCGCACAATGAAGAGGCGAACGGAAGTTCCCTTGCTGGTTCCAGGCCCGCCAACTGCGGAGTGACCAGCGCGCCGATCGGTCCGCTATAGACCCATCCGTAAGCATGCCCGCCGATCTTGCGGTAAACAGGACAGGCATTCAGGCATGCGCCGCATCGGATGCAATACAGCATCTCGCGCATCCTCTCATCGGCCAGCGTCTTGATCCGCCCGTTGTCAATCAGCACCACGTGCATTTCTTCAGGGCCGTCTTCGCCCGCGCGCCGCGGCCCCGTCAGGATGGATGTATACGAAGTCAGTTTTTGGCCGGTCCCGGAACGGCCCAGCAGGCGGAGAAACACGCCCAGGTCCGACAGGCGCGGGATGATCTTCTCGATTCCCACCAGCGCAATGTGAACGCGGGGCGCGGTCGTGCAAAATCGGATGTTGCCCTCGTTTTCAATCGTCACAATGCTGCCGGTTTCAGCCACCGCGAAGTTCGCTCCGCTCAGGCCCACTCCGGCCCTGGCAAACCTCTCGCGCAAGGCTTTGCGGGCAATCGCCGTCAGGCGCTCGGGATCTTCGGTCGGCTCCGATTCAAGCTTGATGGCAAAAAGGTCGGAAACGTCGTGGCGGGTTTTGTGGATGGCCGGGGCCACGATGTGCGCGGGCCGCTCGCCGGCAAGCTGCACGATCATTTCCCCCAGGTCGGATTCCACGGCGCGAATGCCGGCGGCTTCCAGCGCCGGGTTCAGCTCAATTTCCTCACCCAGCATGCTCTTGGCTTTGACCACCTCGCGCGCGCCCGCTTTCTGGACGAGTTCGGTCACCATGGCGCAGGCTTCTTTTCCCGTCCGCGCCCAGTGGACATGGCCGCCCTGGCGCTCGACATTGTCGGCAAACTGCGCGAGGTACTCATCCAGGTGGTCCATCACCTGGCGCTTCAGCTCCCTGCCCCGCTCGCGGGCCTGCTCGAACCCTGGAACCAGGCCGATAGCCGTCAGGCGATGGTTATACAGCCGCAGGGTCGAGGAGCGATAGGCGCCCTGAAGGTGCGCGTCTTGAAGGGTCTTGTGCGCCCGCTCGTGGATGGCCTCGCTTTGGATTCCTGTTTCGCTCATTCGTGCATGTCCAGAAGTTCCGCCAGGTGCAGCGTCTTCAGTGGCAGTCCCTGCCGGTGGATGTAACCCTGCAGGTGCATCAGGCAGCCGGCGTCGTTCGCCACCAGGTATTCGGCTCCAACCTCCGCAGCGGCCTGAACCTTGTCCTGCGCCATCGCCACGGAAACCTCCGGGTACTTGACCGAAAACGTACCGCCGAAACCGCAGCACAGCCGGTTGTCCGTCATCTCCACCAGTTCGATTCCCTTGACGGCCCGGATCAGTTTGCGCGGCTCGGTTTCAATGCCCAGCTCCCGGTATAGATGGCAGGCATCGTGGTAGGCGACGCGGTGCGGAAAGCTGGCGCCCAGGTCTTCCGCCTTCATGACCTTGACCAGAAACTCCGAGAATTCAAAAAAGCGCTTTTGCAATAGTTCGACTTTCCGCAGCCGCTCCGGGTCGCCGGCAAACAATTCCGGATAGAAGACGCGAACCATCGTGGTGCAGGAACCGGAAGGCGCCACGACATAATCGGCGCCCTCAAACAAGTCCAGCATGCGCTCGGCGACCTCCCGAGCTTCTTCCCGGTAACCCGTATTGAAAGCGGGCTGGCCGCAGCAAGTCTGCGCAGGATTAAAACTGACTCGGGCGCCCGCCCGCCGCAGGATCCTCACCGCGCACTCGCCGACCTGCGGAAAAAACTGGTCGCCCAGACACGTGATAAACAACGCCACATTGGGAGAATGATTGCCCATCGTCATTCTTACGGCCGCGCCCTAATGCGCCGAATATCCTCCGTCCACCATCAGATGAGAACCGGTGATGTAGCTTGCCTCGTCGGAAACGAGAAACAGGATGGCGTACGCAACTTCCCTGGGCTGGCCGACCCTCCCCACAAAGGTTTTGGCGCCTTCCCGGGCATCGAATTCTTCCAGCGTCATCCCCACCTTTTCCAAATATCGGTAAATAGCCGCCGTGAGGATCGATCCGGGACACACGGAGTTGACTCGAATCTTGTGAGGCCCCAAATCCATCGCCATGTTGCGCGTGATTTGGACCAGCGCTGCCTTGGTGGCGCTGTACGCGAAGAAGTCCGGCTGGGCACAGAAGCTGGAAATTGAGCCCAGGATCACAATCGAACCGCCTTTCTTCTTCATATGCTCGACGGCGTATTTCGTCACCAGGGTAGTGCCGATAATGTTCACTCCAAGCGAACGCTGCCACTCCTCGACGGTGGCTTCAAAACCCTTGAGAACAAACGTGGCGGCGTCATTGACCAGGATATCAATCCCGCCAAAGTGCTTCACCGCCTCGTCTGAAATCTTCCTGGCGTCGGCTTCGCGGGAAATGTCCGCTTCGACAAAATGCACAGCCCCACCCTTTGCCTGAATGGCGCGAGCTGTTTCCTCGCCGCCCTTGGGATCGATGTCCGCAATCACCACCTTGGCGCCTTCTTCAGCCAGAACCTCCGCCGTCGCGCGGCCGATTCCCGAGCCAGCTCCGGTTACAATCGCAACTTTGCCTTCCACTCTCACATTGATTCCATTCTAGGGCGTAACCCTGCTGGTTGGAAACTGCACCAGAAGTTTACGCGGCGCCGCATCCCTTGATGAGGATTGCAGAACCGGCAGATTT
>CAYWMN010000210.1:0-6884 GCA_964459065.1 uncultured Acidobacteriota bacterium
CGGCCGAAGCGATACGGGTACCCGCTGCATTGCCGTTGTGGCAGTTTTCTCAGGTGGATCGGGAACCCTGATCCGGGCGCTGAAATTATCCCTCCAGCTTTTGCTAGAACGCGGAGCGGGCTTCTCAGCTGTTCTTGCACGGGAAGTGTTTTCAAGCTCCGGAACTTGCCTTGCAGCTTCCCGCTGCCCGGAAGCAGACCTCGCAGAGCCCTTCGGCGCGGTTTCCAAATCCTCGGCGGCGGGGTGATCCAGTCCTGCGTCAGGCTTTCGGCCTCGTGGTTCTAAATTAATCCGGAATCCCGTCCCGTCTTTTCGCACCGTGCAAACGGGGTTGCCTTCCAGGTCCGCAACGACCCGGATCACCCCGCCATACTTCGGGCTGAATCGGCCCAGCCGCACTCGCGCCAGGAACGGCAGGTCGGTCGAATACCTCCAGCGGTCGGTCGCATTGCGCGCCCCTTCAAGGTCCAAAACCACCCGGCGCGGGTGCGCAAGGTAAAAGTAACGGTAGCGAGTCGGTTGCGTGGTCGAAACGGCAATGGACGTTCCTTTCCCGTCGGGAGCGGGCTGGATTGAAATTCCAGTAAGGCTCGCCACTCCGCCGGCCGAAGGCGCCGCGGGCCGAACGGTGCCTTCCTTGTCGCCCGCCTTGCTTCCCTTGGCGCCCGGCCCAGTAGTATCCGGGGCCGGAAGTTTGTTCGGAAGGGCGCTTCCCCCCGTCATCGCCAGGGCTGCCATCACGGTTATCAGCGCTAGGATCGGCTTGAGTTTCATTTTCCCTCCCCGGTGCGTGCGAGCTTTAGAACAACTTCTGCGGTCTGAAACCGTCCGTTCGAGTCCGGACGCTTCTCCCGAAACTGAATGGAGTCCGCTGTAATCTTTTCAACCACTCCGTTGTAGACTTCGTCGTGGGGTCGAAGGAAATAAGCGCGGTGGGTCTGGTTTGTTACCACCGCAATCATTGGCTTGCCGTTACCCTCGCTGACAACCCCGTCCAGCCGCAGACGGCCGATCACCAGGCCCCGCTTGCCGGCAGGCAAGGGACCCATGAATGGGCTTTGGTCCGGTTGCGGGGGAGGCGGCGTCTTGAAGGGATCGCGCTTCTCCCGGAACGATTCCGTGCCTTTGGTCATCATGCCGCCGCCCGAATAACCGGACGACGCGCCCTTGGCGTTGGAGGCCCCCACCGCCGTTGTCGCGCCGGGATCGTGGGGTCCCTGCGCCGAACAGGTTCCGGCTCCCAGCCCCGCCCCGATCAAAACCGCGATCAGAATTTGAGCCCAACGGGACTGCAAAAAAACGAGGTGTCTTCTGTGCATCTTCATGCTGTGCGGTCCATTCCTATCACCGTGCCGGCTTTCCCGCCGGCTTTGCGGCGTCGGCCGGCTGCGGCCGGTTGTAGTAAGTCGCAATCACAAAATCAGCCCCCACCGTCTCATGAGGTAAGACTTTGTACGACCCCTTCCCGCCTCCCTGGGGTGCCTGCATGACGAGATTGCTGACGGTCACAATCCTCTGCTGATGCACCAGCCGGTCAAAGAACCTCACGAGACCGTAATAGGTTCCATCCAAATGCAAACGGAATGGCATCTCGACATAGAGGTCCTTCTGAATCGGGGGCTCGGCAATAAACGTCCGGATATACACATTCGAGCTGATTCCGGTGTCATAGACAATATCGACAAAAGCTCCCGTGGCCGGTTTGTCGGGAACAATGGATTGAAGCGTTTGAAGCTGCTGAGTCAGCTGCGCGATTCGGTTCAGGTATTCGGTTTGCTCGCGCTTGAAGGCTTCGTTGCGGTCGTTTTCGGCCCGAAGCCGCAACCCTTGCCCCTGAAGACTGGTCCGTTCAGCGGACTTGGGAAGGACAAAGTACCAGAAAACTGACGCCGCAAGCCCCACCGCAATCAGCGCCAGCACAGCGCTTTGCGCGCCCGGGGAAAGATTGCTCAAGTTCTTCGCCATGGCTGTCGGCCCCTTCTTACTTTGCTCCTGACGGAGCCGCCCCGCCCGCGGCCGGCCCCTCGCCGGCGGGGGACGGCACCTCTGCAGGAGGGCTGTAAACACAGTCGAGATCGAAGTCGAAGCTGGTCCGGTCGTATTGGTTGTTCTGGTAATACTGCGTCAATCGCACGTTGGTGAATCGCGGCGATTGATTGAGCGCCCTGATGAATCTGGCAATGGAAGCCACCGTTTGCGACTGGCCGCGAAGATGGATTACCTTGCCGACCGGATTCATTTGCAACAGATAGAGGTTGTGGGTCGCATCCACCGTGTCGCCCAGTCTCGTCATCAGATCCACCGGACCCTGGCGGCTGCTCTGGAGTTTTTGAATCATGGTCACGCGCTCTTCAAGCTGCTTGAGCTGGTCCTGATATTTCTGGTTCTGCGCTTGCACGGCCGCCAGCTCCTTTTGCCGGATCTGCTCCCGGGCAAGCGCCTCCTGTTCATGGTGAATCTGGTTATTCCAGTAAAAATAGAGAAAACCCACAATGCTCATCGCGACCGCCAGCGCAACAACAAAAGCCAGCATCTGGCGCGTCGAGCTGGAAGACGCGGCAACCGTCATGGCCGCAGGCGAGGCTTCTCCGAGCAGGTTGATTTTCATCATGGCGTGTCAAAGCTCCTCAACGCCAGCCCCATGGCAACGCACATCGACGGGCCGATTTCCGCCGCATACGCAACGTCAAACCGCGAGGGGTTGATATGGACTTTCCGGAAAGGATCCATCACTTCAACGGGAACACCGAATTCTTCCTTCAACCGGCTCGACAGTCCTTCCATCCTGGAGGTCCCGCCGGCCAGGTAGATGAATTCAAGGTTGGCTGTCGAAGTCGTCTGCTTGAAAAAGTCGAACGTTTTTTGAATTTCCAGCAGCAGGATCTCCGACACCAAGCGAAGGTGCGGAGCCTTGGCCTCTTCGGAAACGTTGGGCAGATGATACCCTTGCTTCAGTTTCTCGGCGTCTTCAAAACTCAGGTCCAGTTCCTTCTGCAAGGTATCGGTGTACTGGTTTCCGCCCACGGCGACATCCCGGGTAAACAGCGAGGAGCCGTCGCGGATAATGTTAATGTTCATGATGCTGGCTCCGATGTTCAGCAAAGCCACCAAAGCCCCCGCCGGCGCATCGTAGTTGGCTTCAAAGGCGTTCTCCAGGGCGAACGCGTCGATATCCATCACCACCGCGTTCCTTCCCGCCTGGCTCAGAACATTGGTCTGGTTCAGAATCTTCTCGCGCTTCACGGCCACCAGCATGACGTCCGTGCCGCCGTTCGATCCCGCCCCGTCCATGATTTGATAGCTCAGGTTGACGTCAGCGACATCAAAGGGGATGTGCTGTTGCGCCTCGTAGGGAATGGCGCTCGCGACCTCCTCATCGCTCCCCGCGCTCACGGTAATCCTTTTCACGATGACCGAGTGTCCGGAAACCGAGGTCGCAACGTCCCGGCACTTAATCTTGTTCTCGGTAAAAATTTTCTCGATGGCATCGGAAACCAGCAGCCCGTCCATAATCGAGCCATCGACCACAACATCCTGCCCCAGCGTCTCCATGCCCATATTCGCCAGTTCATAACTCCCGTCTTTATAGACAAGCTCAACGACTTTGACGGAACTCGACCCGATATCCAGACCCACGAGTTTTCTCGACCTTTTCCAAAACATGTTCGCTATCTCCGAAAACCCATCCGAAGCCTTCGGCCGCGCTCGGACATTAAAGCGCTTGGGCCTTGCATCCAACCGTCCGAAACGCACCACAATGTTTATCGGTCTTTGCTCATGGCAACTTCAATGTTGATGCCTGGTTTATTCGTAAAATTCATAGCTCACCCACCGGCCCCCCCGTGCTGCGCGCCAGGCATTGGCCTCATTCCAGCCTGCAAAGGTCTCGCAAAAAACTTTGTGAGGGTTTCTTAATTGACGGTGACCGTCACCTTCCCACGGTTCGTCAAGGTTTGCGCCTGGGCAATGATCTGGACCGTGTAAGTTCCGGAGGGCGTGCCGCTGGGCCCGGTCGAAGTCGAACCGCCGCTGCCCGCTCCTCCGCCGCAGGAAACTTGCCACAGACAAAACAGAACCGTCAGAACCACTGCAAAGCTTCGGGCTCGTCTGGCAAAGCGGACCAGGAGCAACAAGGCGCCCCAGCAACACAACCCAAACCACCCCCAGCCGTGGAGGTTCAAGGGAAGCTTCCACTGCCCCGGCGGCGGTCCGGCAAGCGAGCCTGAAGCCGTAATGACCGTCAACTGAGTATCGGCTGGGGCCGAACCGTCCAGCGTCACCGAGGAGGGTGAAACCGTGCAACTCCCCTTGGGCGGCGCCTCCGCGCAGGAAAGGTCCACTGGCAGAGCAAAACCATTGACCGGCGTGAGGACGATTTTAAAGCTCGCCGACCCGCCCGCGGAGACCGAAGCCTGGGAAGGCGAGGAGGTGAGGGTAAAATTCTCGAAATTCACCGTCAGGGGAAGCGACGCCGTGCCGGTACTGATCGAGGTCGACGAGGTTCCCGAAGAAGCAGTGAGCAGGCTGGAGGTCGTCACCAGAGTTCCCGCCACGAAGAAACTGAACGACGGAGAAGTTACTGCATTAAGGTTCCCCACGCTAAGCGTTGTGGACCCGCCCGGAGTGATGGTCGTTGGGTTAAAGGAGCACGTCGCCGGCGCATTGTTGACGCAGCTGAGTGCAATGGATCCTGTATACCCGGAGCTCGATGACGCGGACACCGTGAAGTCGACCTGGTCGGTCCCCTGAAGAACATTCATCGAGGCCGGCTGCGCAGCAAGGGTAAACGGGAGGGTGCCGGTGCCGGTCAAAACAATCGTCTGCGGGCTGTCGCCGGCCGAATCGGTGATCGCTAAGGAGCCAACGAGGGTTCCCGCCGAAGAAGGAGAGAAAGTAACCGCAATCGTGCAAGTGCCGCCGGCACTGACCACGCTGCCACAGGTATTGGACTCACCAAAATCTCCTTGAACCTGGAGGCTGGAAATATCGAGCGGTGATTGCGCGGGATTGGTTAAAGTCACCGTTTGGCTCGGGCTGGTTGTCCCAACCGGAACCGACCCAAAATCCAGGCTGGTCGCCGAAAGGTTGACCGCGCCGCTCGCGCCGACCCCCTGCAGGTGAACCGTCTGAGGGCTTCCCGCCGCGTTGTCCGTAATCGTCATCGACCCGGTGCGAAGGCCGGCGCCGGCCGGCGTAAAAGTGACACTCACCGGACAGCTTGTCCCTGCAGCAACCTTCCCGCAGCTGGAGGTCGCGGCAAACTCGCCTCCCGCCGCAATGCTTGAAATCTCGAGCGCCGCGCTGCCGGCGTCAAGAAGCTTCACCGTCTGGGGCGCGCTTGTCGTGCCGACGGCTTGAGCGGGAAAAACAAGCGGGTTTGGAACAGCGCTCAATCCGGGCGCATTCTGAGGGCTGATTTTGGCCGCCCAGGCGTCATAGGACCCGCCCGTGTAGCCGGGGGTGTAGGCCGCCGGCGTGGTTGGGAAGTCAGCCGAAAAAGTGTCTCCGGCAACGTAAAGGTTTCCGGAACTATCAAGAGCAAGGTCATTGGCGTATTCATAGCCCGTTCCACCCAGATAGGTTGAGAAGATAAGGCCTGATCCGGCCGGGTTGAGTTCGGCCACAATCGCGTCATCGAATCCTCCGCTGTTCATCTGCAGCGGCGCGGCAACCGGAAAGCCGCCGCCGTAGGCGTAACCGGCGATGTAGGCGTCGCCGGCGCTATCAACGGCGATGGCGTTTGCAACATCCGGGTTGGTGTCACCCAGATAGGTTGCATACACAATTGCGTCGCCGGCCGCAGAGACCTTGGCAACGAAAGCCTCATCCGACCCGGCGTAAGCCGTTTCATAAGCCGAAGGCGTAACGGGAAAGTCCCTGGAAGTCGTCCAGCCCGCCACGTAAGCGTTCAGGCTGCTATCGAGTGCGATGCCGTTGCCGTAACTCGCACCCGACCCGCCCAGATAGGATGAATAAACTAGAGCCGTCCCGGTAGGATTCAGCTTGCCGACAAAAGCCTCGAAGCAGGCTGAACTGCTCAAGGCCGAACCGCAGGTGGCACCGTTATAGCTGGAATCGAAGCCGGCGTGGGTCGGGAAATTGGGCGAATTCGTTTGTCCCGTTACATACACGTTGCCGGAAGAATCGAGGGCAAGAGCGGCCACGTGGTCTTCGCCGCTTCCGCCGAGGTAGGTGGAGTAAACTTCTGCCGTGCCTTGGGCGTTAATTTCCGCAACGAAACCGTCAAAAGGACCTCCGCCATAACTTGTTTGCAGGGCGCCGGAGGTGGTGGGGAAGTTCAAAGCCGAGGTGAGCCCCCCCACAAAGGCATTGCCGTTTGAATCGACGGCGATGGCGCTCGCAAAGTCATCCCCCGTCCCGCCCAGGTAACTTGAGTAAATCAAGCTTGAACCCGACGCGCTCAGCTTGGCGACAAAAGCGTCAAAGCAGGGGTCGGGATAAGCGGTGGTCCCGCAAGTGCCGCCTCCCAAAGAACTCTGGAAGGCTCCGGCCGTGGGAAAATCCAGGGAGTCCGTATAGCCGGCAAGGTAGGCTGCCCCGGTGGAGTCAACGGCGATCCGGATTCCGCGGTCGTCCCCGGTCCCGCCCAGGTAAGTGGAATAGAGAAGCCCGGAGCCCTGAGGATTCAGCTTGGCGATAAAAGCGTCAAAGCAGGAACTGGTGTTAACTTCCGTATCGCAACTTCCTCCCGAAAAGCGGTTCTCGATCCCGCCCACCACCGGGAAGTCCATCGAGGCTGTGTAGCCGGTCAAGTAGACGTCGCCCGATCCGTCCACGGCGATTCCCATGCCATAGTTAAAGTCCGTTCCGCCCAGATAGGTGGAGAAGCTCAGGACCGGATCAATCACCAACGGTTTGTTGTG
>CAYWMN010000211.1:0-6872 GCA_964459065.1 uncultured Acidobacteriota bacterium
ATTGAAGACGAGATGCGGAAATCGTATCTCGATTACGCCATGAGCGTGATCATCGGCCGCGCGCTACCCGACGTGCGCGACGGGTTGAAGCCGGTCCATCGCCGCATCCTCTACGCCATGTACAAAGAGGGGCTCGCCTCCAACAAGCGCTTCTCAAAATGCGCCGGCGTGGTGGGCGAGGTGATCAAGAAGTACCATCCTCACGGCGATTCCGCTGTTTACGACGCCCTGGTGCGGATGGCGCAGGACTTCAACATGCGGTACCCGTTGATTGACGGCCAGGGAAACTTTGGTTCGATCGACGGCGACCCCGCGGCCGCTTACCGGTACACGGAGTGCCGGCTGAAGCCGCTGGCGGAAAGTCTTCTGGCGGATATCGAAAAAGATACGGTCGAGTTTGCCCCCAATTTCGATGAGTCAACCGAGGAGCCGCTGGTTTTGCCGACGCGGGTTCCCAGCTTCCTGGTCAACGGTTCGGACGGCATTGCGGTGGGCATGGCGACCAAGATTCCGCCGCATAATCTTACCGAAGTTATCAACGCGACAATCCTTTTGCTTGAAAAGCCCCAGGCCACCATCCAGGAAGTCCTGAAGTGCGTTCCCGGACCTGATTTTCCGACCGGCGCCCAGATTTACGGCCGGGGAGGCATCCAGGCCGCTTACGAAACCGGGCGCGGGCAGTTCACGATCCGCGCCAGGGCGTCGATCGAGCGGCCCGTTAAGGAAAAGCAGCAGATCGTCATCACGGAAATTCCCTACCAGGTGAACAAGGCGCGGGTGATCGAGCGGATCGCCCGTCTGGTTCAGGACAAGAAGATCGAGGGCATCTCCGACATTCGAGACGAGTCGGACCGCGAGGGAATGCGCATTGTCGTGGAATTGAAGCGCGGCGAACAGCCGGAAGTGGTTCTGAACAACCTCTACAAGCACACTCAACTGCAGGAAAACTTCGGGATGATCATGCTGGCTATCGTGAACGGCCAGCCGCGCGAGTTGCCGCTGATCGAGGCCATCCAGTTGTTCATCGACCACCGCGTGAATGTGGTCCGCCGCCGCACGGCCTATGATCTTCGCAAGGCTCAAGACCGCGCCCATGTGCTGGAAGGCTTCCTGAAAGCACTCTCGCATCTGGACGCCGTCATCAAGCTGATCCGGGCCTCGAAGACTCCCGCCGAAGCCCGCCAGGGCCTGATGACGCAGTTTGAATTTTCGCAGCGCCAGGCGCAGGCCATCCTGGAAATGCAATTGCAGCGCCTGACGGCTCTGGAGCGGGACAAGATCCAGGGAGAATACGACGAACTCCAGAAGCTGATTGCCGAATACGAAGAAATTCTGCGCGATGAAAAGGTGCTGAAGCGCGTCATTGTGAACGAGCTGAAGGAAGTCCAGAAGAAACACGGCGACGAGCGCCGGACCGAGATTATTGACGAACAGGCGGAGATCAACCTGGAAGACTTGATCACCGTTGAAGACGTGGTCATCACGCTTTCACACTCGGGTTACCTGAAGCGCACGCCGCTTTCCACCTACCGCCAGCAGGCCCGCGGCGGCAAGGGACGCCGCGGCATGAAGACCCGCGAAACGGATTTCGTGGAGGGCATGTTTGTTGCTTCCACCCACAGCTATATTCTGGTTTATACCGACACCGGCAGAGTGCACTGGCTGAAAGTGTATGAAATTCCCGACGTGGCTGCGGCCGGGCGCGGCAAGCATATCCTGAATCTTGTGGATCTGAACAAGGGTGAGAAAGTGGCGTCGCTGGTGACGGTGAAAGAACTCCCCTCGGAGCGCAAGGAAGTTACCGTGGACGGGGAAAGCTATGCCGCCGAAGGATACATCGTGCTGGTGACCCGGAACGGCGTGATCAAGAAGACGCGCCTGGCGAACTTCTCGAATCCCATGTCGCGCGGGATCATCGCCATGAACGTTGACAAGGACGACGAACTGATCGGCGCCAAGCAGAGCACGGGCCGCGACGCCATCTTCCTGGCCACGCACGAAGGCCTGGCCATCCGGTTCCGCGAAAGCGACGTCCGTGACATGGGCCGCCAGGCGCGGGGCGTGCGGGCCATGGCCCTTGGCAAAAAGGACTACATCGTTGGCGTCGAAGTAGTCGGCGAGAATGACCTGATCCTCTCCGTCACTGAAAAAGGTTACGGCAAACGCACAGCCATCACCCGGTACCGGCTGCAGACGCGCGCCGGCAAGGGAGTGATCAACGTGAAAACCACCGCGCGCAACGGCAAGGTGGTCAGCTCGCTCAGCGTGGCGGATGATTCGGAAATCATGCTGATTACCCAGCAGGGCAAGATCGCGCGGCTGGATACGGCCAAGATCCGGGCGTGTGGGCGGTCTTCCCAGGGCGTGCGGCTGATCAACCTTGGAAACGAGGATCAGCTGGCCGCGGCTTGCCTGATCCGGGCTGAGGATGAAGACGAGGAAAACGGCAACGGGGGCCAGGGAACACTCATCCAGTAGGGGCGCGCAATCGTCCGCCGGTTGATACCGCTCCAGGCAACTTGTTATTCTAGCCCGCCGCAGGACTGATCCCCGGCCCCGCTGATGGTCGCGCTCTTGCAGGCAGGCCGGGACGGCTGGAAATCCCAATGAACAGGCGGCGCTTCCTCAAAAAAGGGCTCATCTCTTGCGCTTCAATTGAGGCGCTGGGAATCACCAACCGGGCCAGCGCCCTACCATCCGAAGCTCCCCCCGTAACCCTCGAAAACGACGATGTAAGGTACGTGATCGGGCCAAGCGGCCGGAACCTTCACTTCATCGATAAGCAATCGGGCAGGGACTATTGTCCTCAAGATTCCCACTTGCCGTTTGCCCGGGTCAAGATCAGCGGTCGCGATTACAATGCCTCAAAGGTTACCTTTGCGGGTGGCCGGCTTAAGGTGCGTTTTGGCGAGACCGGTCCTGACGCTCTGTTGAAAGTTACGACGCGAAAACACTATTTTGTATTCGAAGTCGTATCAATCAGTGATCGCGTAGAAGAGTTCGTATTCTTTGACCTCCAGCTTAAGCCTGAAACCGCTTCAGCAGATCATTTTGCGGGCTGTGCGTTGGCCCTTAACCTGAAGACCAAAGTACCTGAAATACCCGGTGTCAACAGCCGCCTGAGCGCTATGTGCTATCCCCGGTTTGGTTTTTCCGGGGCCAAGGTGGCCATTATCGGCTGTCCGCGAGCCCGGCTTCGGGGAGTGCTGAAAGAAGCCGTGCTTGCCGCGCCTGAGTTGCCGCACTCTCCCCTTGGCGGGCCGTGGGCGTTGGACGCCAAGATCAATCGGGGGTCTTACCTCTTCAATTTCGCCGACCTGTCGGAGCAAACGGTGGGAGAGTGGGTTGCACTCGCTCAAAATTTAGGTTTCACGCAGATCGATATCAACGGAGGCAAAGCCTTCCGCTATGGCGATTGCCGGCCTGATCCCCAGACCTATCCGCACGGCGTCGCCAGTCTGAAAGCGGTCATCGACAAGCTCCACGAGGCCGGCATCAAAGCAGGCCTGCACACTTACTCATTTTTCATCGACAAGAGCTGTCCCTGGGTCACCCCGGTGCCCGACCCTCGGCTGGCCAAGGACGCCGTTTTCACCCTGGCAAGCCGGATGTCAGCCGATGCCACAAGCGTGCCGGTGGTAGAGCCGACGACGCAGATGTCGACCACAACGGGCTTCTTTGTTCGGAACAGCGTGACGCTCCAGATTGACAATGAACTCGTGATTTACCGTGCGATCCGCAAGCAGCGGCCCTACGCGTTCCTTCACTGCGAACGGGGGGCTTATGGGACGGCAGTGGCGGCTCACCCTCCCGGGGCCAAGGTGCGGCATCTGAAGGAGTGCTTCGGGCTGTTTGTCCCCGACGCGGATTCAACCCTCCTCCCGGAAGTCGCCGGCAGAACGGCCGACTTCTTTAACGAATGTGGATTCGACATGATCTATCTCGACGCGCTGGACGGAGAAGACGTTCTGGGCGGTGCGGAAAATGGCTGGTATTACGGCTCCAAGTTTGTCTTTGAGATATGGAAACGATTGAAGAGGCCGGCCCTGATGGAGATGAGCACGTTCCAGCATCACCTATGGTATGTTCGTTCCCGGATGGGGGCGTGGGATCATCCGCAGAGGAGTTATAAGAAATTCATCGACATTCACTGTGACGCCAATAAAGACTTGGCGAAAATGTTCCTGCCCGCCCAACTCGGCTGGTGGGCGGTTGAAACCTGGACCGGACCGGAAGCGGAGCCAACGTTCCCCGACGACATCGAATACTTATGTGGCAAGGCCCTCGCCACGGACTCGGGTTTGTCCCTCATGGGCGTTAGCCCGCAGACTTTTCCGAAAAAACCGGCTTTCCAGCGCCTGGCAAATATTTTCAAGTCGTACGAATCTCTTCGTCACGCAAACTATTTTCCGGAGTCCATTAAGCAAAGGGTGCGAGTGCCCGGCGAAGAGTTCACCTTGATCAAGGATCAGGGCGGGAGATGGCGCTTCTGTCCCATCCAATACGCCAAACACAAGGTGGAGGGAATCGACGGCTGGAGCGACAGGTGGAAGACCAGGAATCCCTATGGCCGGCAAGTGGTCCAACTTCGCATCGAAGCGTTAAATTCGGCTGCGCCATACGGCGCGCCGGGAAATGCGACGCTTGCGGATTTCGGCAGCCTTGCGGGCTTCGATCACCGGAAGTTTGCCCCCGGCATCAGCGCAGACCTTCAAGTCTCGCCGATGCGCGTGGGAGGGACGGAAGCTGCCGCGCGCTATGTTGCCTCAAACAGCAACTCTTCGCGGAGAGCCAGCTGGGCGAAGATCGGCAAGATTTTTTCCCCGCCTTTAGATATTAGCAAGCGTCAAGGGCTTGGGGTGTGGGTGTACGGCGACGGGCAAGGAGAGATTCTGAACCTGCAGCTGCGAAGCCCCCAACACCTGATTGCCGGCATCGGTGAGCACTATGTGATGATCGATTTCACCGGCTGGCGGTATTTTGAACTGATTGAACCGGAAGGCGAGCGTTACTCGAACTACGTCTGGCCCTACGGCAATCCCATTTCAATTTACCGCGAGTCCGTGAACTATCGTCACGTGGAATCCCTGGATCTGTGGGTTAACAACCTGCCGCTGCATAAAAAAGCTGCTTTTTCTTTGGGTCCCATTAAGGCCTTGCCGCTGGTCAAGGCGAAACTCCGCGATCCCGCCGTCACCATCGGCGGCAAAACCATCACCTTCCCCGCAGAAATTGAAACCGGCAGCTACCTGGAGTTTCATACCGAGTCCGATTGCAAGCTTTACTCCCGTGACGGGAAATTGATTTCCGAGATCAAGCCCCGGGGACAAGCGCCTGTTTTGGACGAAGGGGAAAACGACGTAAGGTTCAGTTGCCAGGTCTCGCCGGGTGTCAACCCGCGAGCCCAAGTCACCGTTATCAGCCGCGGCCCGCAGATCGACTAACTCACGACGCGAATCCAACGCGGAAATTGCACCGGCCCGTGCGGTGCCGCCAGTGATTGGATATAATGAAAGAGACGGGGCGATCCTACAAGCGCGGGTTTACCGAGGATGGAAGCGCCATGGCATAGGGTGGCCACCATGGTGCTTTTTTGAGGTGCAGGCATTGGGCGAACTGGAAAACAAAGAGAAACGCCTGGAAGGTGAGTTGAAGAAGGCGCCTTCCTTGATCGTTGCCTATTCGGGAGGCGTGGACTCGGCCTATCTTGCCTACGCGGCGCATCGGGCGTTGGGTGACCGCATGCTGGCCGTGACGGCGCTGAGCGCCAGCTATTCGGAGCGCGACCGGCGCGAGGCCCAGGCCTGCGTCGAACGCTTTAACCTGCCCCATGAGTTCATCAACACCAATGAAATCTCGAACCCTGCCTATCGCGCCAACAACCCTGACCGCTGCTTCTTTTGCAAAGACGAGCTTTTCTCCCAACTCGACGCTCTCGCCTCGCGCCGCGGCTTTGCCGCCGTCGCTTACGGAGTGAATGTGGACGACCAGGGTGACTGGCGGCCGGGCCAGCGCGCCGCGCGCAACCATCAGGTGCTTGCACCGCTGCTGGACGCCGGCCTCACCAAAGCCGACATTCGGGAGCTTGCCCGCAGCGCCGATCTGCCCGTCTGGAATCGCCCAGCCTCGGCTTGCCTTTCTTCGCGGATCGCTTACGGCGTGGAGGTTACTCCGGAGCGGCTGGCCGTGGTGGAAAAGGGCGAACAGGCCCTGAGGGCGCTCGGCTTCCGGCAGTTCCGCGTGCGCCATCATGACAATCTGGTGCGTATTGAGATTGCTCCGGAAGAATTGCCGCGCGCCTTGTCTGCGGAGATGGCCGGCAAGTTTGTGGAGATTTTCAAGCCGCTCGGCTTCAACTTTGTCACCCTCGACCTGGAAGGCTATCGCAGCGGCTCCCTCAATACCCACCTGGTCAAAATCGCCGACTGAGCCCGCCGGACAAAAATCCTCAACCCTCACCGCCAGCAATTCAACCGCGCCCGAGAGAATCACGGGGTCTACCGGCGGTGGAAAGATCCCGCGCGAAGTTTCAAATAGGTTTCCGGAATTATTGTGCAGCAGAATCCGCTGCGGAATTCACCAACTCCGCCGCCGCGCGGACAGTGTTGCTGTGGATGCGAACCGTGTCGGCCACGTGGCGCGCGTAGCCTCCCGCAAAAGTGACCACCACGGGAATCTTC
This sequence comes from uncultured Acidobacteriota bacterium, assembly GCA_964459065.1. Lineage (GTDB taxonomy): Bacteria > Acidobacteriota > Terriglobia > UBA7540 > UBA7540 > JAMCXS01. Next base: position 6,681 of record CAYWMN010000211.1, read on the forward strand.
TTCGCCCTCGCCTTTTCAAAAACCAGCTGGTCGCGGTGTTCGAGGCCCTGGAGCGTCAGCTTCAAGCCTCCGAGCTGGTCTTCCTGGTAGGGGTCGGCTCCCGCCAGGTAGAAGATGATTTGGGGATTGAAATGTGCCAGAGCCTTATCGAGGGTATCCTCCAGGACCGTCAGATATTCGGTGTCGCGGACG
>CAYWMN010000212.1:0-6759 GCA_964459065.1 uncultured Acidobacteriota bacterium
ATGTGGGGTTGCGCGGCCACCGGCTCCCGGCGGGCGAGGGTGGGAATCATTATTTGACTCACCAACCCACGGCTTACGCCGTGGGCTAAATGCTATCGGCCCTCCGGGCCTGAGAAAATCAAGAGCCCGCGACACAGAAACCAGTGTCGCGGCTACCCTTCCGATGCCGGCCAGAGGCCAGCGCTACGTTCGGGGGACACAAAGGCCGCCGCAGCCGTGTCGTGGCGCTAGAATACAACGCCGGGAACGTCGATCGCCGGAAAAGCCGCGGACCTCAAAACCGGAGGACCGCGCTACTTGCTGCGTCGCGCGAAGCCGAGAGGGTTTAGAATGGCGAGGTGCGGGGCTGGCGCACAAGAGCAATAGGGCAGGGAAAAATGGAGGCTTACCGAAAATGATGAATCGATGTCAATTCCGCTCTCTTCTGGTGGTTATGTTTGCCGTTGCGATGCTGGTTCCTGTGCTGCGCGCGGAAACTGTGACGCCCCTTCGCGACGGCTGGCAACTGCAGTCGTCCCGCACGACCAACGCGACCGGAAAAGAAATTTCGAGCGTGGGATTTGCTGCCAAGGGTTGGATCGGCGCCAAAGTGCCCAGCACGGTGTTTGCGGCGCAAGTGGCTGCAGGCATTTTTCCCAACCCCTACTTTGGCGACAACATTCGCAAACTTTCGGGAGCGGCCTATCACTGCGGCTGGTGGTACCGTGACGAATTCACGGCGCCGGCGGCGGCCAATCAGCGCTATTATTGGCTGCATTTCAACGGCATCAATTACCGGGCCGACATCTGGTTGAACGGGCGAAAGGTTGCTGACTCATCGCAGATTGCCGGAGCCAACCGCCGGTATGATCTGAACGTGACCCGGTTCGTGAAGCCCGGCAAGCGCAACGTCGTGGCGGTGGAAGTCTGGGCGCCAACAATCAATGACCTGGCCTTCACCTTTGTGGACTGGAATCCGATGCCTCCCGACCAGGATATGGGCCTGTGGGGAAAGGTCAACCTGGTGAGTACCGGCCCGATTTCGCTGCGATTCCCCATGGCGGCCACGCATTTCGAAGGCAGCAAACTGAAGGTTGCCGACCTCACGGTCTATGCCCAGTTGCGGAACGCGACCGGCCACGCCGTGCAAGGGACGGTCTCGGGTACGGCGGCGGGAAGCCATTTTGAGCAAACCGTCAGCCTGGCTCCGCACGCGACCACGACGGTGGAGTTTTTGCCGGAGAAATTTCCGCAACTGCGCATTCGCAATCCGCGGATCTGGTGGCCGCGTCAAATGGGCAAGCCGCGCCTGGAGCGTCTGGCGATGAGCGTCAGCACAAACGGGCAGGTTTCCGACGGGCAAACCGTCAACTTTGGCATTCGCGAAATCACTTCAACGCTCACCCCGCAGCAGGCTCGGCTGTTCCGCATCAATGGCAAGAAGCTGCTGATCCGCGGCGGCGGCTGGACGCAGGACATGATGCTGCGTCCCAACCCAAAGCGCCTGGAAAAGCAGTTCATGCTGGTCCGCGATCTTAACCTGAACGCCCTGCGGCTGGAAGGCCAGATGGTGCCCAACAACTTTTTTGATCAGGCTGACAAGGACGGAATTCTGGTCCTTCCGGGTTGGGTTTGCTGCAGCATCTGGCAGCACGGGGAGAAGTGGACGCCTCAAACTCTGGCGGTTGCCAAAGCGTCGCTGCGCTCGCAGATCCTGCGGCTGCGCAGCCACGCGAGCGTCCTGGTCTGGCTGAACGGGAGCGACGTGCCGCCGATCGCCCACATTGAGAGGGCCTATCTTCAGATCGAAGCGGAATTGCATTGGCCCAATCCCATCCTCTCGTCCGCGAATAAGCGGCCCACGAAGGTGACGGGGATCAGCGGCGTCAAGATGTACGGCCCGTATGATTACGTGGAGCCCAACTACTGGTGGGTCGCCCTGCGGCTCAAATCCCGCGACCATGGCGGCGCTTACGGCTTTAATACGGAGACCAGCGCCGGGCCTGCGATTCCGGCGCTGGCCAGCCGCAAGAAGTTTCTGCCCGATCCCATGGCCTGGCCGCCCAGCGCCAACTGGGAGGCGCATTACAGCGGCGGGGGATTCGCCACCATGCACGTCTTGAACGATGCCATGAATGCGATCTACACCAAACCCACCTCGCTCGATGAGTACGTGCGCCTGGCGGATACGATGGAATACAGCTCGGAGCGCGCCGAGTTTGAGTCGTACAGCGGCACTAAGTACGTCGCAACCGGGGTTATCCAGTGGATGCTGAATAATGCCTGGCCGTCGATGTACTGGCACCTTTACGATTATTATCTTGCGCCTTCTTCCAGTTACTACGGCGTGAAGAAAGCCTGCGAACCCCTCCACATTGAGTATGACTACAAGAACGGGTCGATCCTTGTGGTGAACAGCACCTACCATCGGGCTTCGGATCTTCAGGCCAGCATGACGGTCCACGGCATTCATTGGACTGAGCTGTACCGCACCAAGATCGCGGTGGATTCGCCGGCCGATAGGTCGCAGACGGTGTTCACTCTGCCGGCAGAACTCTACAATGGCACCGAGCGCATCTTCCTGATTAACCTGAAGCTGACGAATGGGGCCGGCAAAGTGGTCAGCCGGAATTTCTATTGGGTGCCTTACCGGCTCACCACATACGATTGGACGACAAGAAAGACCCCGGTAAGATACTCGAACCTCTCGGCGCTGACCCATCTTCCGCCCGCCACCGTGACGGCTCATGCTGAGATCGAACCTAGTCCGCGCGGCAAGCGGGTCCGGCTCGAACTGAAAAACACCTCCAATGCGCTGGCCTTTCAGGTCCGCTTTGAACTTTTGACCCCATCGGGAGACTTGATTGCGCCGGTCATCTGGTCGGATGACTGGATCGAACTCACGCCCGGCGAATCACGAACTTTCACAACCGCCGCTCTGCCCAAAGATGCGCCAAGCGATGCGGTGGTTAAACTCAGCGGGTGGAACATTCGGTCAGCAACCGTTACCCCGGCGCCGGCGGCCGGCGGCACGGCAGAATAATAAGGTGACGGGCAATCCGTGAGTGGGTAGGCACGGCGCCGATTTTGAGCCGTGGGCTAAAATCGATCGGCCCTCCGGGCCTGAGAAAATGAAGAACCCGCGACACAGAAATCAGTGTCGCGGCTACAGAAAAAGCAGATTCCTCGTCGCCCAGCGTCATAAGACCCTTCGCTTTGCTCAGGGCCGTTCGCAAGCGGAGGAGCGAACGGGCTCCTCGGAATGACACATCGGGTGGACGGCCTCGGAACGACACCGGCGAAGCACACCGAACAGTCCAGATGCCGGCCGGAGGCCGGCGCTACAGGAAACTAACGTCCGCAGAGGAACGCAAAAACGCGTACCTCTTTGCTACCTGCTTTGCGATTTCAGATTGGAAATCTCAATTCGCGAAATTCAAAAGTTCATTCACCCGGCCGCAGCCTGCGGGGAGAGTCAAAAAGAGGTCACAGACCCCGCACCCTCCATCCGTGTGTATGGTACGCTGATGGTCATTAAGGCAGGGCCGCGATCGCACCTGGCCTCTGCTGGAATGAGGCGATTGATTTAATTCCACTTCAAGGAAGGGACCAGGGTCATGGGAAAACAAACGCGGCGGGAAATGTTGCAGGCATCGCTGGCCGGGCTGGCGGGGGGAAAGCTGCTTCCGGAGCTGGGGCAACCCCGGTTGGCGGCAAACGCCAAAGCCGGGCAGCCGGCAGCGGCGGCGGACGCAACGACGGCGCCCGCCTATTCAATCGAGGTGGCAACGCGGAGCAGCTGGCCCGCCCCGCCGGTCATCCTGACGCGGAAAGGGAACACCGTTGCGCTTGAGCCTTACGCGCCGAACATCCTGCGCATCACGCTAAGCCAGTCGCGCGAGCAGGCCGTGGCCCAGCCGGGCTGGGGCTTCGTCGCCCAGCCGGATTCGAAGGGCTGGCAGCAGAGCCAGACCTCGGAGGGCGACGTGTACCAGTCCGGGGCGCTTGCGGTGACGGTCAAGAAGGACTCGCCTCACATTCTGGTCAAAGACCCCGCGGGCCGGACCTTGCTGCGGATGGAAGGCTGGTGGATGAAGCGGCCGGATCACGCCGAAGCCAATGCCGACATCGAACGCGACCGGCGCCCCGGCGACTTGCCGTTCTTCCAGGCGAAGGCATGGTTCACCTCGCCCGACGAAGAGCGCTATTTCGGCATGGGGCAGAACCAGCAAGGGCACCTCGACCATCGGCACCACGCCATCCGCTGCTGGCATAACTACGTCGCACCAGGGGGCGAGAGCGTGGGCATTCCATTTCTGGTCAGCAATCTCGGCTATGGCTTCATCTGGGACAACCCGTCGAAAACCACTCTGGTGCCCGGGTTCAATCGGCACGTTATCTGGGTTTCGGAAGTGGGCAACCGGGTCTCGTATTTTGTGATTGGCGGCCAGAGCGCGGATGAGATTTATGCCGGGTACCGCTTGCTGACCGGGCCGACGCCGCTGCTGCCCAAGGGCGCTTACGGGTACATCCAATGCAAGCAGCGCTACCGTTCGCAGGCGGAAGTGCTGGATGTGGCGCGCGGATATCGAAAGCGCAAACTGCCTGCGGATTTCATGGTGGTGGATTGGTTCTATTGGACCAAGATGGGGCAGCTCGATTTCGATGCGCGTCACTGGCCCGATCCGGCGGCGATGAACCGCGAACTGCACGCGATGGGATTTGAGAGCATGATCAGCGTGTGGCCGCGCTTTGAGCGGGGCTCGCGGTATTACGATTTCTTGAAGCGCAAGGGGTGGTTCGAACACCTGGCGGACGGCACGCCGACGACCCCCGAGCGCAACAACCGCGGAGGATCGGACATCGACACCACCAACCCGGCGGCGGGAAAGTGGTATTGGGAACGAATCCGCGACAATATTTTGAGCAAAGGCTTTGACGCGATCTGGTCCGACGAGACCGAACCCGACATCCCGCCCAACGGCAGCTACTTCCACATCGGGCCCGGAACGCGCTATTTCAACGTCTACCCGCTGCTGCACACCGAGGCGCTTTACGACGGCTATCGGCGCGACTTTCCCGGGCGGCGGGCGATGATCCTGGCCCGCGCCGCTTACCTGGGAGCGCAGCGCAACGGCTCCTTGTTCTGGTCTTCCGACATCTCTCCCACTTGGGACGCGCTCGAACGGCAAATCCCCACCGGGCTGAACTTTACCGCCTCCGGCTTTGCCCATTGGACGCAGGACATCGGCGGATGGGGACGCCTGCCCAGAGAGCATCGCCCCAAGCACCCACCGCTGCTGAGTCCCGACGACTGCCGCGACAACGTGGGCGGCTACGACGATTACCCTGAACTTTACACACGCTGGTTCCAATACGCAGCTTTCCTGCCCGTCTTCCGCACCCACGGCAGCCGGCGCTATAACGAGGTCTGGTCATACGGCAAGCAGGCCGAACCCATCCTGGAACAATATCTGAGACTCCGCTACGCCTTGCTGCCTTACATCTACTCGCTTGCGTTCCGCGCCCATCAGACGGGAGCGCCTTACATGCGGGCGCTTTTTATGGATTTCCCCGACGACGACCGCGCCGCCGGCGAGCCCCATGAGTACATGTTCGGCCCCGCGTTTCTGGTGGCGCCCGTTTACCGGCAGGGCGAGACCAGCCGCGAGGTCTACCTTCCGGCCGGCGCGGATTGGTACAACTATTGGACGCGCGAACGGCTGCCGGGCGGGCAGACGATCCGGGCCGAGGCGCCGATCAACACTCTGCCGCTGTTTGTGCGGGCGGGATCGATTATTCCTTACGGCCAACCGATCTTGAGCGCAAAAGAACAGCAGAAGATTGCCAAAGTTCAAGTCTATGCCGGCTCGGACGCCCGCTTTGATCTCTACGACGATGATGGTTCGAGCTACGCCTATGAAAAGGGCGAGTACCGGCTGACTGAGTTGCGTTGGGATGACGCCCGGCGGAAGCTCGCGCGCGGCGGCCGAAAGGCTGCGCCGGAGGCGGCAAGCTGGCCGGTCGAGGTGGTCGGCGGGTAGGACTGGGCAAAGCAATGTTCGCTGCCGGGCTGAGAGGGGCCCTTCCGCTCAGCCCGCAGGGAAATTCAAATCATCGGGAGTGCAAAAACAACGATGGCCAAGCATGACATTACCAGACGTGGTTTCTTAACCTCAGCGGCAATGGGGGCGACAGCCCTGGCTGCCGGCGAGGGGTTCGCAGCAAGCCCGGCCAAAGCTCAGGCAAAATCGAAGGCATCCGAAGATAGCGAGACGCTCAACGTCGCCATGCTGCAAATGACCTCCGCCATCATCAATCCAAAGGCCACCTCGCCCAAGAAGCTGATCGTGATGAGTGCGGAGGCAGTGAGGCGGCACCAGGAAGAAAATGTCCGGCACGCCGAGGACTTCTGCCGCCGGGCGGCGGGCCAGGGCGCCGACATCGCGTTGTTTCCTGAGATGTGGAACATCGGCTATGCCCGGTATGATGCGAAGAAGAAAGGCGCCATCGAAGAGTGGTTCAAGTTGGCCGTCGACCACGATAGCGCCTACGTCCGCCACTTCACGGCGCTGGCGCGGGAATTGAATATGGCCATCGCCGTCACTTATCTGCAGAAGTGGAAGCCCGCTCCGCGCAATGCCGTTTCGATCATCTCGCGCTCAGGAAAAATTGTGCTGACCTACGCCAAGGTTCACACGTCCGAATTTCAGACTGAAGCGGCCCTCACGCCGGGCGACGATTTCCCGGTCTGCACGCTCGACACCCGGGCGGGCCCGG
>CAYWMN010000213.1:0-6740 GCA_964459065.1 uncultured Acidobacteriota bacterium
CCGGTTTCCCGTGGCATCCGCACCGCGGCATTGAGACCATCACTTACGTTCTGGCCGGCAACGTCGAACATGGAGACAGCCTTGGCCACAGCGGCACCATCGGCGCGGGCGACGTCCAGTGGATGACGGCGGGCAGCGGCATCATTCACCAGGAAATGCCCAAGGGCGACAATGACGGCCGCATGCACGGCTTCCAGCTCTGGGGTAATCTGCCTTCCTCGCTCAAGATGACCTCGCCGCGCTACCAGGAAGTCAAGGGCGCGGAAATTCCCACGGTAACCGATGACGACGGGACCCTGGTTCGCGTGGTGTGCGGCGAATTCTGGGGCGCCAAAGGGCCCGTGGACGGGGTGGCCGCCGACCCCATTTATCTGGACGTCACCGTCCCGCCGGGCAAGCGCAAAACCCTGCCGGTTGAAACCACGCGCCACGCTTTTGCCTACGTTTTCGACGGCGCGGGTAAGTTCTGCAACGCCTCCGGTCCGCTTGCCGTGCCCACGGAGCCGGCCGGCTGGGCGGACACCACGCCGCCCCTCGAAGCCGACAATCGCTCGCTGGTGCTTTTTGACCGCGGTGATGAGGTCACTGTTCAGGCCGACCAACAGGGCATCCGTTTTCTGCTGGTGTCGGGAAAGCCGCTGGAAGAGCCGGTGGCCTGGTACGGTCCCATCGTCATGAACACCCAGGACGAGCTTCGCGAGGCGTTCGATGAGCTCCATCGCGGAACGTTCCTGAAGCACAAGACATCCCAATAGCCCCTGGGCCAGGCGCGGCTGCCAGGACGGCGTACGGGCACCGCCGCGTTGCAAGTGTGTGAATTCGGTTCCGGGGCATTCAGATCCAACAGGAGGACGGAGAATGAAGTACAGGAAGCTGGGAAATACCGGCCTGATCGTCAGTGAAGTGGCGCTGGGCACCATGAAGTTCGGCACCAACGCCAAGCTGGGCAATCTGGGACAGGAAGACACCACGCGAATGGTCAAGCTGGCGCTCGACCGAGGCATCAATCTCATCGACACGTCGGATACATACAGCCGGGGCGAAAGCGAAACGCTGCTGGGCAATGCGCTCAAAGGCGTCCGGGACGAAATCGTGCTCGCCACCAAAGTCCGGCTGCCCATGAGCGACATCTTCAACCACTGCGGCGCCACGCGCTACAACATCATGCGCGAGATCGAAGCCAGCCTGCGCCGCCTGCAGACCGACCACGTCGATCTTTACCAGATCCACGGCTGGGACAGCAACACGCCGCTTGAAGAAACGCTGCGGACCATGGACGACCTGGTGCGCCAGGGCAAAGTACGCTACATCGGCTTTTCCAACATGATGTCGTGGCAGGGAGCCACGGCCCTGGGAATGCAGGAGCGGATGGGCCTGGAAAAATTCTCGACCGCGCAAATGTATTACAGCCTGCTCGGCCGCGGCCTCGAGCATGAGTTCCAGTCGTTCGCCGAATATCACAACATCGGCATCCTGGTGTGGAGCGTGCTGGCCGGCGGATTCCTTTCGGGCAAATACCGTCGCGGCAATCCGCCGCCCGCCGGAAGCCGCTTTGACGTCTTCGGACAGTTCCACCCCTTTGATAAGGAGTTCGGATTCCGCGTGGTGGAGGTTCTCGATCAGGTGGCGTCCCGCCACAATGTGAGTCCCTCGCGCGTGGCGATTGCCTGGGCGCTCGGGCGGCCCGCCATCTCCAGCGTCATCATCGCCGCCCGCACGCTGGAACATCTGGAAGATAATATCAGCGCCGTCGATCTGGAGCTTTCCGAAGAAGACGTCCAACTGCTCGACTCGGTTTCCGATCCCGGTGTCCCTTATCCCAAATGGATGGTCCTCCAACTTGACACCGTGGAAGACCAGCGCTCCAAACTTCTTTACCCCGAACGCTACGCCAAGGGCGGTCCCTGGAAAGACCTCCGCGGCAACCGCTGGACAGGCTGACAAGCTATCCGCGCCTTTGACGGCAGGGCGGCGTCCGCGCCGCCCACCTCCGCCGCCACTTCCTGCATTCGTTCCTGAGAATGCCCAGGTGAAGGGGTTCGGTATTTCCGGGACCGGTCGGCAATCAGTTCAGTAAGGATGGCAAGAATGAAAGCGCCGGGCGTTACGCCAATTTGCGAAGCACGCTCGGCGTGAGCCACCACAGGAGTCGTCCCTCAGAAAGACGGGGCAGCCCTCGAAACTTAATCCGGCAGCAGCCGCCCTTCTTGAACGCAAAACCGGCGTCGGCATCGGCTCCGGTCAGCCAGCAGGCGAGTTCGCTCAAGTCCGGCTCATGCCCAACCAGCAGCGCCTGCCCGCGGTCCGCATGCTTGGCCAGAAAGGCCAGCAAGGCTTCCGGAGAAGCTCCCGGGCTCAGGGTTTCCGTGATTTCAACGGGCAGCGGCGGCGCAAAGGACTCGGCCACCACTTCCGCGGTTTGGCGCGCGCGCACGAGCGGGCTTGAGACAACCCAGCGCGCTTCCACGCCCAGGCGAATTAAACCTTTGGAGATTTTACGCAGGTCCGCGATGCCCTGGGGAGTGAGAGGCCGCTTGGCATCCTGGGGCCAGTCCGGCCCCCTGGGAGCGGCTTTGCCGTGCCGCATGATATAGAGGTCATAGTCGCCGGAGGCTGGGGCGGCTTTTGAAGAAGGTCGGCTGGTTGTTGGTTTCTCCTGCCTGGTGCCGGGCATCTGCCATCCTTCGATTTATTGATCTTCTGCCGATTCTTCCCAAAGCGCCGCGAACTCCTCGCGGTAAGCCTCAACCAGGTCAGGATTGCGAAGGACCAGCAGGTTCTCATAGTTCTTGCCTTCCGAGGCAGGGGTCCAATTGTAGCTACCCGTAAGAACCAGCTTCCTGTCCAGGAGAACAAATTTGTGGTGCATCTTGCTTCCGGCTCCTTCGCGGCCGAAGGCCAGCCGGAAAGGAAGGTTTCGTTCTGCCAGCAGTCGCTGGCAACCGGGAGTCTCCCGGTACTTATTGCCGTCAAGGATCAGACGAAGGCGCAGCTTTCTGGACTCCGCCTCCTGAAGCACTCGAGCCAGCCGCCGGCTGCTGAAACCATACAGGGCCGCGTCAATGGAGTCTGTCGCCGCTTCCACCAGATCCTCAATGACGCGAGCAACCGAATCCGTGCGCGTAAAGACAACTTCGACGTCCGAAGCCTCTTCAAGCACGCTCGTCGAACCTGAGCTTAGCGCTTTATTTCTCATTGTCTCCGGCGGCCGGCAACGGCCTCGACCGATGCCGATCCGCATCGGAAGATAACCGGCTCAAAGCCATGGTCCGCCTTTTCTCCTCGATTCTGCGCAGCGGATCGCCCGTCTGTCCATTTTGGTTGGTTTGACGGGGCATCTGATTGCCGCCACGTCTGGGGTATTCGAAAGGATTCGCCGGCCACAGGTGAGTACAGGCTGGAAAACACTGAGCAAGCAGCATGCAACTTTCTGCAGTCCATCCGTTGATTGATCTGTCTGCCGAACAGGCCGCCAGCGGATCGCTCATCACGTCGTTTATAGCATACACAGACCCTGTTACAAAAGCATAAACACAATGTTAAATTTTTGTCATGGTCCGCAAAACGTGTGCACCGAAGGAGAAGATGGTTCCCGCCATCGGAACGCGCGGCAGAACCGGACCAAGCGGCGCATGCCCCAAATGCAAAAAACCCGGCCGCGCCGGGTTCCCCCCATCAATCTCCCACGAGTTCTTTGGATGATGCTCGCGCGATTGCAAGCTGGAATGATGACCCTCAAGAGTTGCTCCGAAAAGCCAGAGCAAAACCGGACAAAGTTTCCGGCCACGCGCTTGAAGTATCCGAAGTCGCGGCGGGCGCCATTTCAAGCATGGATTCTTTTTTGAAGGAAAGGGGCCCGACGGCCCCGCCTGGAAGATCAGGCCCTGGGATGTGGAGCGGCCGGGGCTGCTCAATCAGCGTGCTGGGGAGATCCTTCGCCCGCGCCACCGGCGAAGGAGCCGGACTCCTCAGAGCAGCTGGCAAGGAGGACTCGCCGAATTTCAGCAAGAAGGTCCTGGTAGAGGCGGTCTTTCACCACCAAGCCAGCCGCACCGCTGGCGATACAATTCTGGTAGACTTCGGCTCCATGGTTGACGGTGACCATGATCACCCGCGTTTCAGGATACAGGCTACGAATCTTCTGGGTAGCACTCAACCCATCCAGCTTGGGCATCTGGATGTCCATCAAAACGAGATCGGGGCGCAACGCTTCAGTCCGAGCCAGGGCTTCTTCCCCATCAGATGCAAAGCCCACAATCTCCACCTCCCGTTGGCGTTCAAGGAGCAACCGGATCGCTCCCTGTGACAGTGATGAGTCGTCAACGATGAGGGTCTTCACGGGCCTTTGCCGTGACGGCTTCAAGGCCGAACCATCCCTTTGTTGAATCAAGGCCAATGTGCACCTCCCAGGGAACGATCCTGGTGGATCTTCTCGTTTTCGGCTCCTGCGATGGCCTTCCCCAAGACCCACCTTGAGGGCCCTTCCGGCCAGCAGAAGTCCCACCCAGGAAACGGACTCCCCTCCTGTGTTCATCAAGGGCGAGTGGCCGTTTCAAACACCATTTTATTACACCACAGAGGCCCGCGTCGTCTAAAAAAACGAGCCCCGCTACTCTGAGATAACCATCCCTGAGACGCCGCTCATATCAATTTGCCGGGTCAGTAACAGCGGCATTATAAAGTGGAAATTGTCCTGGACTTTAATCCGGACGGTGCTGCCGGGAGCGTTGTCGGGGCTCCAGGTTGTGGATACCGTGACCGTCTTGGGGTCGATTCCATCTGGAATGATCTTCCTGACGTACTGCGCAATATCAGCGGCCGTGGCCGGGTCACCGCTTACGGAACCGTGGACAATCGCATACCGCGTAGCTTCCCGCGCCGCGTGGCTGACAAAGTGATAGGTGTAGAGCGCTCTTCCGAGATCCATGATCCCAAACACAAACATGTAAAACACCAGCACCACCAAGCCAAACTCAATCAAGGAAGCGCCCTTATCGTTTTTCCGTGAGGAACGAACTTTTCCAAATCTGCCTTTCATCATGACCCCCTCCTTATAATCTAATTTCGCGTCCCCAATTTCGGTTCCCACTCGCGGCTTCTCGGCTGGCAGACCGCGGTGGGGTTTAAGACTTCTTTACTGGCTCACTCGCATGATTTCCTGCTGCTTAACCGCGTAGGACCGCGGAAGTCCCGGGTATGGCAACAGCGTGTTCATCTGCGCTTGAGCGTCAACCTTGACATATTCCAAGATCCGGCTCCCCTGGCAGTCTGTCGTCTGGCAGGTCGAGCTGGACCCGTCCGAGCAACTGCAGAAGTGGCTGGGGGTCACCGTTACGTTGTCGATGTCCGATGCGTCTTGTTCGGCCGCCTGTACCATTCCGGCGTTGTCGGAAGCCGTCACGCGGTTTTGGGCTCCGTATTGCACGCCCGCCCGGGCGGCGTGGTCCAGCACAATACTCGCGTTGGCCAGACGCCCGACCTCCAAAACTCCAACCAGGAGGAAGGAAGCCACCGGCAGCACGAAAGCCAATTCCACGACGGCCTGCGCGGTGTCTGCCTTCCAGAGTCCGACGATTCTTTCCGCCACTCGGCGGATCCGGGTTCGATTCGTTGAGATGCTCATCATTTTCCCCTCCCTTATTCCTTTCATCTACTCCACCAGGATTGCACTGTGAATGGGTGAAAACCCGTTGGGGTCGGTCGTGTACGTGTCAGGAAAATACGTGTTGTTGGTGATTTTCACAACGTCCGCCACGAGAATCGTGTAGGCGGCGTTCGTGCTGGTTCCGGAATAGTTCAGAGTGGTTGTTGGAAAGTAGAGCGTTCCCTGAACCGTCAGCCCGCTGCCGCCGGCGATGGTGCTGTCAGCCCCTGAGGACCCTCCCGAGATGGATCTGTCTTGAAAAAACAGGATTCCCCGATAGGTGCCCGAAGACGGAGCGATCAGTTCACTGTTGCTCCCGCCTGTGATGGAAAGTCCTTTAAAGGAAGTTTTTGTGCCGGTCAGGTAGAAAAAGACCCCGTTCCCATCGACATTGGCGCCTCCGCTGACGTTCAGGCCCCCGCCGTTAATGATGTAGGTTCCAGGGCTGAAGTAGATTTCGGTTGACCCGCCCCTGATACTGATACCGCCGCAATAGGTGCCAGGATAAAGCGTGTGGGTACCTCCCGAAAAGGAGACACTGTTGTATTGGCACGCCCCGACGCTCGGCGGTTGCAGGTACGCCAAAGGGTCGCTGAATGGCGCAATGCCGCTGACCGGAATCGGCGAAGGCGCGCAATTGGAATCGTTCTTGAATTGCCCGACGACTCCAATATACTTCGCCGTCAAGCATCCCCCGCCGTTCGTCACCAGGGCTGCTTTGTCATTGTTGGAGTTGTCCAGAATGCCGCACTTGGCATCGAGATTGGCGCCGCCACTCACCGAAAAAGCGGCGGATACAGTGGGGTCAATGGAATAGATGCAGGCCCCCGAGGCTCCCGAGTAAGCCACCGCCCGCGTGCTGACCATTTGAGAATTAATGCCCAGCACTTTCATGAAGAAGGTCGGCTGGACCTGGGAAACAATCACTTCCACATAGCCTGAATTGCCCTTGTGCGGGCCACTGAGCGGTGGATTATTCACCGTAACCGTGGCTCCCTTGACGCCGTTCGTAAAACCGTCGGTTGCAGCGTCCTTGCGAGCAGCCGCCGTCACGTCGCCGTATTGCACTTCCGAGGCTCCGGCCACTGCGGCACTG
>CAYWMN010000214.1:0-6710 GCA_964459065.1 uncultured Acidobacteriota bacterium
CTCGCACTGAAGAAGCTCAGCTTGCCGTGAAGCGCCTTGTGTTCCCTCCGGCCCTAAGAAGAAGAGACCGTCGCACACGAAGAAAAGACCTGATTTGACTCTGAGGCCTTGCTATTGCCGCGTGGCGGGAAAAACAGCTGTTTCCCCATAAGCGTTTCGGGCCGCCAGCCGGCCATCCCGATAGACCTCATAGTTCCATGGGCCCAGGGTTACCCCGTAGGTATGGCCGCGAAATTTGTAGCCCGTCATGTGCGCCACTCCCAATTCGTGGTGATAGGAGGGAGTGATATCGAGCGAACCGTTTTGATGAGGCCGCAACCCGAACACTCCAAACAGAACGGCCTGAACGCCGGTTCCAGCGGAAAGCGCGATCGGCATTTCCACCTCAGGGTATCGGGGAGAATCTGCAAAGATCTCCTGCGGGATGTAAGGGAAATGGTTTGTCCAGCGAGTGCACCGGGCAAGAATGTCCCATGCGGTTTCTGCATACCCCAATCGATATAAGGATTCGGCGATACGAAAGGGCTTGCCCGCGTACTGGCCTCCTCCGCCCCAATCCACGTCCTCCAGGTCCCAATGAGTCCGGTCAGCCTTGGAAATGGAATACATCCCTAAAGGCCCGAGGAACTCGCCTTCCCTGATATGGCTGACCATGAGGTGTTGTTGTTCGGCCGACAGGATGCCGGTATCCAACAAGGCAAATTGGTGGTAGCTCCTAACCAAATGCCGGCTGCCGTCAGGGTAGAGATTGACGAACCAGCCCGCTTTGGGGTCCCAGAGTTTTTGATTGATCGAGTGGTCAAGCTTGGCAGCCCACTGTTCAAATTTTGCGGCGTCCGGATCATTCCGGGCGTCGCACCATGCCGCCATTTGACGAAAGTACGCCACCGCCATTCCATTATCCGCCGCAACAATGTGCTGCTCGCCGTCGGTGCGAATCTCGAGTATTCTCCCAGTGCCAGGCCCGAAGTCCAGCAGTCCGTCCGGCCGCGCAAACCTTTTCTCAAGTTCAAAACCAAGGTCTTTCATCTTCCCGAAGACCGTCGAGGTACCAACCGCGTAGTTTAAAAAACTGGTGTCTCCGGTTTGGCGGAGATAATCCATCAGAATTCGCATCGCAGCAAAAGGCCCTTGGGCGTACCAACTGGGGCTTGCGCTCGTCTTTCCATTCCAGGGCACGTAACTGTTCCTGAAAAGACCAGCACGGAGGTTGATCAGGAAGGCTTTGCGGAGACCGGCCGGGTCCAGAAGACTCAGCATTTCAGAGACATACGAGGTGTCCCAGGCGACGATGTTGACCCACGACCCAGCCGCATAGAAGGGTTGGACCGCAAAGTTTTTACGGTCCCAACGAGACATCAGAACGGTCAGGATCGAGCGGCGGTACAAGTCATCAAAGGCCGGATCCGAGGTTGAGACTTCAGGAAGTTGGCTCGCCGCCCACTGCAATCGGTCGCGTGTCGCTTGAGCCGCGGCTTTCTCCCGTTGAGCGATATCGGGTTCGGTGGCGGAAGGAGGCGCGGCAGGCAGCCGCTGGGGAATGATTGCAAAGTCCGCGGTGCGTTTTGAATGGCCTGGAATCACCCAATGCCATCCCACCGCATTGTGGCGAGGCAGGCTGCTCACCACGCTGACCCTGATCTGGTTGTTTTGCAGAGTATTGAAGCTCGGATGCGTGACCGGGGTTGCCGCCGTTGGCTTATCGTTGGGTAAACGGAGGGAAAGCCTGGGAGCTCGCTGGTCCGGAATAGCGGTCAGCACTAGAGGCTCCGATTCCCGGTTTTCGAGTTCAACCCTAAGATAGATTTCGTCGGCAACAGCGGAAACACTGGCCTTGGTCTTGATCCTAAATGAAATCCAATGGCCCTTGAGTTCCTTGTGGAATGTTCCGGTCCGGTAATACGCATTCGGCTGCCAGTACGCACGCTGGAGGAGCATGACGTAGGGGAGCGAGGGAGAGGAATTGTACCCCAATGGATTAGGGCCCTTTTCCGTTCGGGCGGATTGCTCATAGCCTTCAGGCTCAATATCCTGAATCAGGGTTCCTGTCTGGGCCTCACGGAATGCCAGGTAGAACTTGTAATGGCGCACTGCAATCGGTGGAAATTGGAGCCTTTGCAGGCCCGTCACGCATTGATTCCGCACGGAAACAGCGCCGCGGCCGTTGAAGAGGCGCAACATGCGGTCCGTGAACACGATCTGGCTGCGCGGCATGCCCAGCACCTCAGGCGTAAGCCAGTCTGAGGCGCCTGCCGGGGCTGCGAGTTCGCGCCCGGGAACTCCCCACGGCATGTGCACCTGCGCCACAGCAACACTGGCCGCTATCAGGATTTGGACAATCAGTTGGATCAGGTATTGCGCTTTTGAGTTCATGCTCTCCTCGGTTCCGGAATTTCCATTAACTCTGCTCCGGCCAAGAACATACACTCCGGCGCTCAGGAATGCAATTGCCGGTCAGGCTTTCAGTGCTCGGAGCTTTCGACGTGGACGAAAAGGGCCTGCTGACGAGTTCGCCGAAGTCCACGCGCTTGTCCAACTCAGGCACTAGAATCAAACCTCCGTCGAAGACGGCCTGCGAACCTTGGAAATCGACCTTCAAGGCGGTGTTGAAGGAGCGCTGAAAAGGTTCAGCCTCGGAATTCAAGCCGGGAATGCGAGTTTATATTTTGGCAGCGAGCGGGTCAAAGGGGGGAAATCTCAGTTTTGGTTTGCTGGTGGGCAAACCGGCGCAGGTGCTCGCGAAGCTCATCGCGCCTTTCGCGGAATGCCTCCAGGCGTTTCTCCGTTGAACCTTCAACCGCCGCCGGGTCTTGAAGGCTCCAGTGAATCCGCTTGGTGGTAGCGGGGAAGACAGGACAACTTTCCCGAGCGTTGTCGCAAACGGTAATTATAAAATCGAACTCGCGGCCGGCAAATTCCTCCACGGACTTCGAGCGGTGTCTGGAAATATCGATTCCCAGTTCTTTCATCACAGCAATCGCTTCCGCGCGCACGTGGCTCGGGTGGGTTCCGGCGCTTGCAACTTGAAAGAGGTCGCCGGCGTCATGCCGCAGCAGCCCTTCCGCCATCTGGCTGCGGGCTGAGTTTCCTGTACAGAGGATAAGAACTTTGCTTCGGCCCCGGCCGGTCGTTCCATTTTCTGTTTTTTGCATGGTACCAACCCGTTGGTGAGAGTTGTGCGCCAAGCTGCCGAAGGGCGCTTCGGCGCGTTATGCCGGAGCTAAACTCCGGCTCTGCCGGGAGCTGCAACCGCTCCCGCGCGCCGCTCGCGGAAATAGCGCTGCTGGAAGCGGAGTGACACGCCCACCAGCCCAATCAGCACCGGCACCTCGACCAGCGGCCCGATGACCGCCGCAAACGCCGCGCCGGAGTTGATGCCAAATACGGCCACGGCCACGGCAATCGCCAACTCAAAGTTATTGCTTGCAGCCGTAAAGGAAAGCGTGGCGGTCTTGCTGTAATCCGCCCCCGCCTTTCTGCCCATGTAGAAAGACACCAGAAACATCACTACGAAGTAGACCAACAAGGGCAGCGCGATCCGCAAAACGTCGAGCGGCAGTTCGATGATGTATTCACCTTTGAGCGAGAACATCAGGACAATGGTAAATAACAAGGCCACCAGCGTCAGCGGGCTGATGCGTGGGATAAACTTCTTTTCATACCATTCCCGGCCCCGCGAACGAACCAGAGCAAAGCGTGTGAGCATTCCGGCCACAAAAGGAATCCCCAGGTAAATAAAGACGCTTGCGGCGATCTCTTCCATGGAAATATTGACGATGGCTCCTTTTAAGCCAATCCACGAGGGGAGCACGGTGATGAAAACCCAGGCATAAACGGAATAGAACAGTACCTGGAAAACCGCATTGAAAGCCACCAGGCCCGCCGCATAGTCGGTATCGCCCTGGGCAAGTTCATTCCAGACAATCACCATGGCGATGCAGCGCGCCAGGCCGATCATAATGACGCCAACCATGTATTCCGGGTAGTTCCGCAGAAAGACCACGGCCAGCACAAACATCAACACAGGTCCAATGACCCAGTTTTCAATCAAGGACAGAAACAAAATCCGTTTGTTGCGGAAGACTTCGCCCAGTTCCTCGTACCGAACTTTGGCAAGGGGCGGATACATCATCAGGATCAGTCCGACGGCAATCGGGATCGAGGTGGTGCCCGCCTGGAAGGCCGTGATGGTACCGGCAAAAGCGGGAATAAAATGGCCCAGCGCCACGCCCAACGCCATGGCGAGAAAGATCCATGCGGTCAGGTAACGGTCAAGAAACGAGAGTCGGCTTGCTAGGCGTGGCATGTGGGGCTGGTTCTCCTTTGTGATACGGGAATTGGTTTCGACGCTCCGTCCTTTGGGACGGCGCTGCTCTTACGCGTTGGGTTTGGTGGCGCGGATAAAAGCGCTTGCAAACTTGCCGTCAACGAGCGGCGCTAGAGCGTCGACATCAAATCCCTGGCCGGCAAGGATTTGCCGGATATCTTCCGTCTGATAAACTCGCGTCGGCTCGATGCTAATGCCCTCAAAGCCTGCGGAGGTCAGATTTGCGCGGTATTGCGAATCCTCCAGAGCCCCGGCTACGCAGCCCGCCCAGAGTTCCATGTTGCGCCGGAGCTCGGCCGGGATTTCACCCCGCACGACGACGTCGGAGACGGCCAGCCGCCCGCCCGGACGCAGCACCCGAAAGGCTTCGGCCAGCACGCGCAGCTTGTCAGTGGAAAGGTTGATGACGCAGTTGGAGATAATCACGTCGACGGAATTGTCGGGCAAGGGAACGTCCTCAATTTCTCCCTTCAGGAATTCCACATTCTCAGCCCCGGCCTTCCGCTGGTTTTCGCGGGCGAGCGCCAGCATTTCATCGGTCATGTCCAGCCCATAGGCTTTGCCGGACGGTCCCACGCGCTTGGCGGAAAGCAGAACGTCAATCCCCCCGCCGGAGCCCAAATCCAGCACGGTTTCCCCCGCATGGAGCTCCGCCAGCGCGGTAGGATTTCCACACCCCAGGGATGCCAGCACGGCCTCTTCCGGGAGTTCGTGGGTTTGGGCCGGGTCATACAGGTTTGAGGTGATGGAGTCGCAACAGTCCTGCCAGGTGGATTTCTTGCTGCAACACGACGTCTCGCCGGTTACCACGGTGAGGGCGGCCTGCCCGTACTTTTCCTTCACCACTTCTTTAATAGGGTCTCGATCGCTCATCGGTGCCTCTTTTCCGGAACTTGTTTGGGTTGAAGCGAAACCAGTTCACCCGGCTCAATCGCCTTGTTTCGGGTGCAGCACTCCGCATAGAGGAAGTTGATAATTTCCTGAAGCGCCTCCGTGTTGGCGGTGTACCAGAGAAACGTGCCCTCCCGCCGCGCTGCGACTAATCCTTCGTTCTTCAGCTTTTCGAGATGGTGGGAGAGCGTGGAGGCCGGGATGCCCAACTCGTCTTGAATGTCTCCCGCGATCAGCCCTTGAGGATGGGCGGTCAGCAGGATTTGCACGATGCGCAGCCGGGGCTCAGCGCCCATGGCGGCAAACATGTCGGCGTAGCGGGTGACTTGTTCAACGGTCTTACTCACAGCCATATTTCGATAATACTGGAAATACCGGAGAATGCAATAAGATTTTTCCGGTCAAGCCGGGTCCCTCCGGCGCTCAATCCACAACCACCGGCTGGCCATTACGCCCGGACCTGCCCACAATCGGTCCGTCGCCCGTTCCGAATTGTGTTAGGCTAATTCGAAAGCGGGGCCCGGGCGCGCTACAACAGACCCGCCCCGCTGTTAGTTGGGAGTATCTATGGCTGAAAAGGTAGGCATCCTGGTTCGTGTGTCGTCGCAGTTGGGCGTGCTCCATCAGCTCACTGGCGTGATTGCCGAGCATCAGGGAAACATTTCATCGGTGGGAATTATTGACGATAGCGCGTCAGAAACCCGCATCTATTTTGAAATCGATCTGCCGGGGGCGTCCCAGGCGCTGCTCGAAGCGCTACAAGCCCTGCCGGTTGTGCATGAGGCGGAAACCATCACCTCACTGGGCAAGATTTACGGTAAGCGCATCATCGTGATCGGCGGCGGAGCGCAGGTGGGCCAGGTGGCGATCGGCGCCATCTCGGAAGCCGACCGTCACAATATTCGCGGCGAGCATATTTCCGTGGATACCATTCCGCTGGTGGGTGAGCAGCCGCTGGCCGATGCCGTCCGCGCGGTGGGCCGTCTGCCCCGGGCGCGGGCGCTGGTTCTGGCCGGCTCGCTGATGGGCGGCGAAATCGAAAAGGCTGTTCGGGAGGTTCGCGAGCAGGGTTTGCTGGTGATCAGCCTCAACATGGCAGGGAGCGTTCCGGCGGTCGCCGATCTTGTCGTTACCGACCCTGTACAAGCCGGTGTGATGGCGGTCATGGCTGTGGCCGATACCGCCAAGTTCAACGTGAACCGGCTGAAGAAGAGGGTGTTTTAACATCAGAACGACACCTCAGTAATAGCGGTTTTCTATACCGGTTCCTCCTGGGCAACGACGAAGATTATGCCTACGAGCCAGATACATTCCCTTGACGAATGTGATAAATACGCCCGACTCGAAGAGAGATACCGTTTCTGGAACCGCTATTGGTACGTGTTGGCAGGCGGTCCGCTCCTGGTTTTAGTAGTGAGTCTCCCCCATTTGCCTTATTTTGTACTCCGGCACTTTTCCGGGCTATTTGGGGTCGCGATGGGCTGGGGGCTAG
>CAYWMN010000215.1:0-6662 GCA_964459065.1 uncultured Acidobacteriota bacterium
ACGGCTATACGGTGATGATGAACATCAACATCACCCACATCAACCAGGACGACGTCAAGGAACTCACTGAGATCGCGCGCGCCAACGGCCTGGCCACCGATTATCACCTGAATGAAGCGCCCATGCTGGAACAGGACCACTTCAAGCACATGGACGAGAACTCCACCTACCTGACGCCGGACGATTTCCCCAAGGTTGAAGCCCTGCTGGACTACCTGATTAAAAAGAGCCACCACGGTTACAAAATGGCCAACCCGCAGCAGCACATGCACGACATGAAAAAGCTGATGCGCGGTGATGTGAAGCCGTGGCCATGCCGCGCCGGGCAGAACAACCTGATCATCCGCCCGGATGGCACCCTCGCTCCCTGCTTCCCCATGTATTCGGCCACCTACGACTGGGGCTCGGTGGGCAACCACAAATTCGACGTCAAGCAACTCGATGAGATGAAGAAGACCTGCTCCACCCATTGCCTCTCAACGTGTAATTACATTCTTTCCCACTGCTATAACGGCTCTCGGGTGATCCGCTGGGGCATCAAGCAAGCGCTGCGCGGATTCAAAGGAGTCAGCGGCAATTTCGACGACTAAGGTCAACGCCGGGGAGTTTCGGCGGCAGCCGAAGCTCCCCGGCCTATCCCTGGTGATTGAACCCCAACCAGTTTGCGGCTCGGCTCCCGCTTTCCAGCGAATAGTTCCCAGACCCAATCCCTGTTCCAGACCGACTCCCGGCTTTAACGTTATTGCGACGGCTGGCACCGGCTGGAAACCCTGTGCATCGCCATCGCGCCAGCAGGGAAGATATAATACGAAGCTTGGGTCTGAATCCGTTGCAGATAGGAAACCGATGAATCGATCGATCATGAAGCGGCTCGGACTACTATTCAGCTTATTCCTGCTGGCAGGCGCGGTGGCAACGGCCGGCGCGCAAGACTTCCCCCAGCCGCCGCCGGTTTCTCCGCGCGAATTTGCTTTGATGGCTTGGGGCGGAACGCCTTCCAGCCCGACCCAGCTCAAATGGATGAGACAGGCCGGGCTGAATATCACCGGGTTTTGCTCGCCCGATCAGCTCGACAAGGTCAATGCGGCCGGCCTGACCTGCTTTGTCACCGACCCGCGCGCGAATCACTATCAATGGGAGGACCTGCCGCATAACTCTTCGATCCGGATAAACATCGACTCCCTGGTAAGCCAGGTTGCCAACCATCCCGCCGCCCTGGGATTCTTTATGAGGGATGAGCCCAATGCGTCCCAATTGCCGGGCATCGGCCACGTTGTATCACTGCTGCGGCGCTCGATGCCGAGTAAGTGGTCTTACGTCAACCTGTTGCCCAACTATGCGAGTTCCTCCCAGCTTGGCGCTCCCAGCTATGAAGCCTATCTGCAGAAATTCATCGGCGAGGTCCACCCTTCCGTTCTGAGTTATGACAACTATTCCCTGTTCAACGGCGAGATGCTCGACCGCTTTTACACCAACTTGGGAATCGTGCGGCGCGTTTGCCTGAAGGCGCACATCATTTTCTGGAATGTCATCCTCTCCAATTCGCATTTCACTTACATGAAACCCAGCGGCGCGACCTTGCGCCTGCAGGCGTACGCCACCATGGCCTACGGCGGCAGAGGCATTGAATATTACACTTACTTTGCGCCTCCCTCCGTAAACTACCGGCTGGCACCGGTTGATCAGTTCGGGCACCGGACCACCACCTGGAACAAATTGCGGCTCCTCAACAGCCAGATTCGGGAGCTGGCTCCCTGGCTTGCCCGCTTGCGCAGCACGGGCGTTTACCATTCCGCTCCTGTTTCCAAGGGGGAAAATCCGATGTCCGGGAGCCGGCTCGTCAAGGATGTTCTGGCCAGTACGTATCAGAAGCCTGCCGTCCAGCCGCGTTATCTGATTGGCGAGTTTTTAGACCCCGACGGGCATCGGTTCTTGATGATCGTCAACAAAGATCTCGAGCACTCCATGCGGTACGCCATTCAACTGCGGCAGAAAAATAAGCACTTGTTCGAAATCTCGCCGTACACGGGAAAAGAACAAGAAACTGCCGCAAAGGTGGATTGGCTGGCGCCGGGAGCCGGCGAGCTATTTGAATTAAAATGAGTATTAGCAGCCATCGGAGCGCGCGTCCTACCCCGAGGGCAGGGCCCCGTTGTGGGAGTTCGAACTTCAGGCTAAAATAGAGGATTGGCAATGGCAGACCTGATTCAAATCGGCGCAGTTCCCCGCCCTGCGAAGCGGCCGTCGTGGCTGAAGGTCCGCATCCCCTCCGGCGACAACTATTTTGAGCTGAAGGGTTTGATGCGGGGCCTCGAACTTCACACGGTCTGTGAGAGCGCTCGCTGTCCCAATGTCGCCGAGTGCTGGGCGCACCGGACGGCCACTTTCATGATCCTGGGCGAGCTTTGCACGCGCCGGTGCGGCTTCTGCGCGGTGCCCAAGGGGCGTCCTGCGGGACATGTGGATTGGGCGGAGCCGGAACGCGTGGCTCGTGCCGCCGAACGCATGGGTCTCAAATATGTTGTGGTCACTTCGGTTGACCGGGACGACTTGAAAGACGGCGGCTCCCTGATTTTTGCCCAAACCATTCGGGCCCTGCACGAGCGGATTGAATCCTGCAAAGTGGAAGTCCTGATTCCCGACTTTCGCGGCTCGGAAGAAGCGCTCCGCACTGTGCTCGATGCCCGCCCCGACGTCCTCAACCATAACGTGGAAACGGTTCAACGGCTCTATTCCGTGGCCCGGCGGGGTTCCCGCTACGAGCGCTCCATGAACCTTCTCAAGCGCTCGCAGGAAATTAAACCCTCGATCCCGACCAAGTCCGGCATCATGGTCGGCCTGGGGGAATCCTGGGAAGAACTTCTGGAAGTGCTCAGCGACCTGGGCGCCGCCGGAGTCGATATTGTGACCATCGGCCAATACCTGCGGCCGTCGGGAGAGCAATTGCCCGTGGCGCGCTTCTACACACCCGAAGAGTTCGCAGCCCTCAAAGAAGAAGGACTGCGGCGGGGCATCCGGCACGTTGAATCCGGGCCGCTGGTCCGAAGCTCCTACCACGCCCACGAACAAACCTCTTCGCTTGAACCGCAACTGAAACAATAAGCGAGCGCCTGAGCTTGCTCGTAAAGCGCGCCGGCCTTGGGCGCTGCGAGGGCGTTGATCACTCGAATTTCTGGCCGGGGTGCCGGCGCTCCAGTGCGTTTTTTGCAGCACGATGGAAGGCCTGTTGGATTTCCGAATCGGTCCCGCGCGTCGCTTCCAGGACCTCGCGGTAAAGGGCTTCGCCTTTTTCCGTTTGCCCCATGCGGATTTCAAGGCTGCCGACCTGGAGCTTCCAGAGATCGTTGCGGGGATATTCCTGTTCGAGTTCCCGGAAAAACTTCAGGGATTTCGAGTACTGCCTTTCGTTTCCCCGGGAATAATCCTTGGCCAGATAGAATTTGGCTTCGCCGCTGGTCAGTTCGCCGTATTTTGCGGCGTGTTCGATCTCCTGCAGACCCTTGGTGCGACTGCCACCCGGCAGGCCGATAATCCACCGGAACAGTTTGACGATGGTTGGGAGAGTATCCACAAAATAGTCATAGAGACCCAGCCCCAGGTAGGCGTCGCTCAGATGTTTATCTTGTTCAAGCGCCGTGATCAAGAGCGACCGCATCTGCTTGCCCGCCCGGGCGGCGGCGAGATTCTGATCGCGCATCGCCGCAAACCTCGAGCGAAGCGCATAAGCCATCCCCTCGTAAAGAGTGTTTCTGGCAACGTCACGTTTTGCCGCGATATTGGTCCGAGCCTTCGCGATGGCCGCGCCGACAAGGTCATGAAAGTGCGAATCGTAAGGTGAACTCACCCCGGAGCCCACATCAAAAACGTCGGGGTCAATCAGGTTGCCGGTGGTCAGGTAAATCTTCCACCACACGGCGTCCGCCTCCAACAAATAGCCAAGCGGCGAACCGGAATCGTCTGCCTGAATTTTCTGGAACACCTGCGCGGCAGCGTCCGGGTCGCCATTCATCAGCAGGTTGAGTCCCTGCTGAGCTGTTTTGATTGGTTCGCGCTCCGCCTTTGCGGACTGCGGGGCGGCAGCCAGCGCGCTTCCAGCGCCCACCAGGATGGCGGCCGCTATCGCCAGCAGAGCGCTCTTTTGCCAAAGGGGCCTACGCCGAAATGCCATTGATGTCCCTTTTTATAGATGCCCATTCGCTGAGGGATATTGCTCCGGCACGCTCTTTGCTTGCCGGAATCCCCAAAGTGCGTTCGCAGCAACTTTAAGGGATTCGAACATCACAAAGCATTCCAGAGCAAAGGCCGGGAATCCCAAAAAACCAGGCAAGGGCATTTCAAAGATCTTCAACCCTTGCAGGATGGGAAAGATATACAGCCACCTGGCCGCCGCCCAGTAATTCCAGAACTCCCAAAGCACTCCGCAGACGAGCCCGGAAGCGAAGAAGCTGAAGAACGTCGAAGCGCTTCCACTCTCCCATTCGCGCAACAGCGAGCGCCCGCCCCAGCGGTAATTGAGTGGGTCCAGGAACAACACAAACCCGACCCATACCAGTGCGAATAAGTACCGGCCAATGTGACTGGGAACCAGAACCGGTATCGTCAGGAATAGAATCCCAAGAGAAACAAAGCTGGTCCGGCTGCCGCGCGTGAATGGCAGGTGCGGCTTGATGGATTTGTTAAAAAAGCCAAGAGCCTGCACAAAGTCTGCGGTTTCAAAAATCGCCGGCCAGATGGTTGCAAACGCCCAGGTATATCCCAGGTTGCGCAAAACAAAATTCGCCGGCAGACCGACGTAAGTCCAGTTTTGCATTCTCAGGTTGTAGGCTTCAAAGATCAGCCAGAGAGGAACCGAGACCAGAGCCAGAATCAAGAACTGACGCGGAGAATCGGCAAGCCGCGACCGCCCTTTCAGGCTTGAAACGGCCGCATCGATAATGAGCAGGTAAGCCGTCCAGCACAGGGGCGTAAAATAAATGCCGACCCACGGCACTCTGAGCAGAAGCGAAAGCTCTGCAAGGAAGAGAAGTGCAATGCCCGCCCATCCCCAGGAACGAAATTCGCCGCGTTTGGCTCTGTGAAAGTACCGCAGGCCGAAGAAGCCGACCGTGACGCCGACAATCGCCATCCCAACAGGAATATGAGCGCTGTTCATAGCGAGCCGCATCCCCACCCTTAAGCTACCAGCAGGATAGCGACAGCCGGGAGGGAATGCAAATCCCAACATCCGGCCCTGTTTATGGTATATTCGGCGAGAGTTTGCAAATAACGAGGAATCCAATCATGACGATCTTAGAGCAAGTGGAAAAAGATCTTGTGGCTGCCATGAAGGCCCGGGAAGAGCTGCGGCTTTCCGTCCTCCGGATGATGAAAACAGCTCTCAAGAACAAGCAGGTTGAACTAACCAGGCCCCTCAAAGATGACGAGGCTTTTGCCGTGCTTCGAACCTTGGTGAAGCAGCGGCGCGATTCCGCCGAGCAGTTCCGCCAGGGCGGACGCGATGATTTAGCCGCCAAAGAAGAAGCCGAAGCCGAGATTGTCCAGGGCTACCTGCCGGCGGCGGCAGGCGATGAAGAAATCGAGCGGGCGGTGGCTGCGGCAATTGCCGAGACCGGCGCCACCAGCGCCAAGGATCTGGGCAAGGTGATGAAAGCCGCCATGGCCAACTTGGCGGGCAAGAATGCTGAGGGCAAGCGAGTGAGTGCAATTGTCCGGGCAAAGCTCGGCGGGTAATACGCCGGTCTCCGGGGCAGATTAAAAACCCATCCCAATGTGAATTATGACATCCGATCCGACGGCCCAGTCGCAATCGAATGAAAACGCCACGTTCCAGCCGTATGTTCCGGCGAATGTGATCATGCCGGAGTTTACGCTCCGGGCGGTCTTGCTGGGCGCATTCCTGGGAATCATTTTCGGGGCGGTTTCGGTCTACCTGGCTCTCCGCGCCGGGCTCACGGTAAGCGCCTCGATACCCGTGGCCGTCATTTCCATCACCATCTTCAAGTGGCTGGGCAACTCCACCATCCTCGAAAACAACATCGTGCAGACCGTAGGTTCAGCCGGAGAATCCATTGCGGCGGGAACGGTCTTTACGCTGCCGGCGCTGATTTTTCTGGGTTACTCGCTCGATTATTCCCGCATCTTTCCTCTGGCGCTGGCCGGGGGCCTGCTGGGGGTTCTATTTGTCGTGCCCCTTCGCAACGCTCTGGTGGTCAAAGAACACGGCAATCTGACTTTCCCGGAAGGCAAAGCGTGCGCCGACGTTCTGATTACGGGAGAGAAGGGCGGCATCCAGGCCGGCAAGGTTTTCGGGGGGGCTGCCGTCGGCATCATCTACAAATTTCTGATGGGAGAGACGGGCGGACTGTGCTTCTGGAAAGCGACGCCGGAGTGGCACCCGCTCTGGTACCCTGGGGCGACTTTGGCCGGCGAGGTCACGCCGGAATATCTCGGAGTCGGCTATATCATCGGGACGCGGATCGCGGGAATCATGGTAGCCGGCGGAGTCCTTTCCTGGCTGGTATTGATTCCCTTGATCAAGTTTTTCGGCAATCAGCTGCCCGGCATCATCTATCCCGGCACCATGCGCATTGCCCAGATGACTCCCACGCAGATCTGGAGCAGTTACATTCGCTACATCGGCGCCGGCGCGGTCACCATGGCCG
>CAYWMN010000216.1:0-6568 GCA_964459065.1 uncultured Acidobacteriota bacterium
TCGGCGGGGTCAGCGCAAGCTGTGACTGCTGGGCAAACCCCGACTGGGCAAGGCCAAGAGCCATTAGGATTGCTACAAGCAACGCAAGGGAATGGGTCCGAAAAGCTTTCATCTTTTTGTCTCCGGTTGGTTGTTCAAGGGGATTTTTTTTGTTTCAGGCGGCTGCTTGATTTCCGCAATCTTCTTGATTTCGTTTTGCGTGTCGGCACCCAGGGTACCAGCGCTGCCTGCTTGGCTGCGGCGCGCGGATAGTTGGGGGAAATCGCCATGCCCTGGCGCCTGACCATGAGTTTGCCGTCTTGAACCCACCGCTCGCCCCGTTCCGACAGGTGAGCCACCATGCGCTGCCGCCACAGGCGGAGCCGGCCCTGATGGGATGAATCGGAAGCCAGGTCGTGGATCTCATGCGGGTCGCGATCGAGGTCGAACAGCTGCTCGCGGCCGTCATAAGCGTGAAAGATGTATTTGGTGTGGCCGTCCGTCATCGCGTTCCAATGAACCAGGGGGCTGTAGCAGATGTTGTGTTCGAGGTCGATGTAGGGCCGCCACTGTTCCGCCTTTCCACCGGCCAGGGATAGAAGGCTGCGGCCATCGAGATTGTCCGGCACAGGCGCCGAAGCGGCGTCAAGAAAAGTCGGCAGCAGATCCCGCAACTCCGTGGTGCTGGAGATCACTTGGCCGCGCTGGGCGCTGACGAGCCCTTTGGGCCATCGCATCAGCATGGGAATGCGCGCCGAAGGCTGATAAGGCTGAACCTTGCGCCACATGTAATGATCGCCGAGCATGTCGCCATGATCCGCGCAATAGAGGATTAAGGTTTCTTCCAGCAGTCCCCGCGCATCCAGTTCTTGCAGAATGTGGCCGATCTGCTCATCCACAAACGTCACCTGGCCGTAGTAGCCTTCGCGCGACCGGCGCACCTGCTCCGGGCCAAGATCGCCATGCCAGATGTCGAGCCCCGGCCCGCTGCGGGTCCGGTATTGCTGGGCCCAATCACCGTGAACGGCTTTGGGCAGAGGACTGTCGGCATAGTGCCGCATCAGACGTTCCGGCGGGAAGTAAGGGCTGTGCGGAGGAAGAAAGGAAACCTTCAGGAAAAACGGCTGGGGACGATCGTAAGTGCGCAGGAATTCGACCGCGGTCTGGCCCACCCATCTTGTGCGATGGAGCCGTTCGGGATAAGGGTAGGGCATGGCCTGATAGGCGTTGTTCGGGTCTTTCCAGCCCGAGCCGCATCCGTTGGGGTCGTCCAGGGCTGGAGCGTTTTGCCAGAACCACGAATCGTAGTCGGTTCGAAAAATTTCGGCCATCGGATGCTGCTCATCCACAAACATCTTGTCGTAGCCGTGCGGCTGTCGCGCCGGCGTGAAATGGTTCTTGCCGATCGTTGCTGTGTAGTAGCCGGCGTCGTGGAGCGCCCGGGGCAGCTCAAAAGGATAGCGTGTCGGGATCGGCCAGCCGCCCATGCCGAGCAATCCGTGATGCCAGGGGGAAAGCCCCGTCAGGATGGCCGCGCGTGCGGGAATACAGCTTGGCGTGGAAGTATACGCGTTTCGGAACCGAACGCCTTCTTTGGCGAGGGTGTCCAGGTTGGGAGTCAGAATGTAGGGGTTGCCGTCGGCGCCCAGGCAGTCGCCCCGGTGCTGATCGGCCATCATAAAGAGAATGTTGGGACGGCCTCTCGGTTTGGCAGGCGCTCCGTAGGCTCGGCCCTTGAGGGTTGTGGAGGCCGTTGCCGCCATCGCCATCTTAAACATATCGCGGCGGCTGAACTTCCCCTGCTTGGATTTTGCCACCAGAGTTTCCTTTTTCCGGCCGCCGGGCCCGGCTGTCGATGGATCGGGCGGCTTGATCATTGAGAACTGAGAAAAAAGTGTTGCTCCGCCGATTGCGAGAGTGCATATTATCATAGAATTTCCTTTTAGGACGGGACCGGCAGGGGGCTGCCGAGGCCCGGGTTTGGGGCCCCCTTATCTAGTAATCCTTACCGCTAAGGAGCCAGGCGATGAACAAGATTTCGAATAGCTGGGCCCTGGTCAAGCAAAGCTTCGCCATCCTGAGTCAAGACGAAGAGCTGATGTTGCTGCCAATCCTGTCGGCCATCTCGTGCATTCTGGTTTCCGCGTCGGTGCTGGGCGGCGGAGCCCTGTACGTCTATCCACAAGTCCAGGCTGCCGCTGCCAACCAGCTGACCTGGCGGCCGAGCCATTCCTTGCTGTTCGGGTTTATGTTTGTTTTTTATCTTGTGAACTACTTTGTGATTATCTTTTTCAATACGGCTCTGGTGAGCGCCGCCTCGGTGCGGCTGGAAGGCGGGAATCCCACCTTGGGCGGCGGCTTGCGGGCGGCCTGGCGGCGGCTTGGCGTGATTTTCCAGTGGGCGCTGGTGGCGGCGACGGTGGGCATGATCCTGCGCATGATCGAAGAACGGTCAGGTTTTATCGGCCGTCTGGTGGTGAGCGTGGTGGGAATGGCCTGGACGCTGGGGACTTTTTTTGTGGTTCCGGTGCTGGCTTTTGAAGAGCTGGGTCCGGTGGCGGCGGTTGAGCGGTCCATGGAATTGTTCCGCAAGAACTGGGGCGAGGAAGTTGTGGGCACGTTCAGTTTTGGCCTGATCTTCATCGTGCTGGCTTTGCCCGGCATCGCGTTGCCGATCCTTGGAGCCTCCCTGGCCGGAGACTTCGGAGCGACGATCGGGGCCACGCTGATGGTGGTCTACTTTGTGGTGCTTGCCGTCGTCAATTCTGCGGCGCACGGCATCTTCATGGCGGCGCTCTATCGCTATGCCAACTCGGGTGAAATTTCCCCGGGATTCAGCGAGAACACTTTTTCCAACGCCTGGCAGCCCAAGTCGGGTTCCCGAGGTTGGGTTTAGCGATCAGGCCTTGAAGCGAGTAGCCCAGGGCCTCGTTTCTCAGAGACTCTGCGGCCCTTGCCCTGGTAGCCGCGACACTGGTTTCTGTGTCGCGGGTTTTTTCGCCGCCAGCCGGTAGCGCGGCTCTTCCGATCCGCGGCCTTTCTGTAGCTGGTAGCCACGGTCAATCATGTTTCCGATTGACCGTGGGTTCGTTCTCCATTAAAAGCCCACACTCAGAAAAGCACTGAGTGTGGCTACCCGCTGGAGTGCTAACCTTCACGGAACTTATCGGGTGGTCAAAACGCGTTTGTCAGCATTTTGAGGACGAGCTGAATGGGCAACGCCAAGAAACTCTTCTGGGTTCTGGTGGCATGTCTGGGCGCGGTTGCCCTGGGCATGATCGCTTCGTCGCGCGGCGAGCCGTTGAATGCCATTTGGCTGGTAGCCGCGGCCGCCTGCATCTACGTTCTGGGTTACCGTTTTTACAGCCGGTTCATTGCCTATCGGGTTCTAGAACTCGATAACGACCGCGCCACGCCCGCTGAGCGCAAGGACGACGGCCGTGACTTTTCGCCCACCAACAAATGGGTGGTATTCGGGCATCACTTTGCCGCCATCGCCGGTCCCGGACCTTTGGTGGGCCCGATTCTGGCCGCGCAGTTCGGTTATCTGCCGGGAACGCTCTGGATTCTGATCGGAGGAGTTCTGGGCGGCGCCGTGCAGGATTTTGTCACGCTATTTTGCTCAATCCGGCGCGACGGCAAATCACTCGGCCAGATGGCGAAGGAAGAAATCAGCTCGACGGCGGGCTGGACGGCGCTTTTCGGCGTGCTCTTCATTATGATCATCCTGATCGCCGTCATCGCCCTCGTGGTGGTGAACGCGCTGAAGGGCAGCCCCTGGGGGCTTTTCACAATTGCCGCCACGATTCCCATTGCGTTTCTGATGGGGGTTTATCTTCGTTACTGGCGGCCGGGCAAAGTGCTGGAAGTCTCGCTCATCGGCGTCACGCTCCTGATGGCGGGTGTCGTGGGCGGGCGCTACGTGGCTGAATCCGCCACGCTTTCGCACTGGTTCAACTATTCGGGGCCGGCGCTTGCGTGGATGATCATCGTCTACGGTCTTGCGGCTTCCATCCTTCCGGTGTGGCTGCTGCTGGCGCCACGCGATTATCTTTCAACCTTTGTGAAGCTGGGCACGATTCTGGCGCTGGCGCTCGGCATTCTGGCCGCGCGACCGTTGATGCATCTGCCTGCCATCACGCGCTTTGCCGACGGGACGGGCCCAATCTTCGCCGGAAAAATTTTCCCCTTCTGTTTTATCACCATTGCCTGCGGCGCCATCTCCGGATTCCATTCGCTGATTTCCTCCGGCACCACGCCCAAGCTGATTACCAAGGAAACGCACGCGCGGATGATCGGCTACGGAAGCATGCTGATGGAATCGTTTGTGGGGATCATGGCAGTGGTGGCGGCGGGCGTGCTCCAGCCGGGTGTCTATTTTGCCGTGAACAGCCCGGCGGGAGTTGTTGGCGGAACCGCGGCGAAAGCCGCTGCCACCATCTCCGGCTGGGGCTTTCCGGTGACGCAGGCGGCGATGGCCGATCTTGCTTCCAAGGTGGGCGAGATCACGCTTTTCAACCGCACGGGCGGCGCCCCGTCACTGGCGGTGGGCATGGCGCATATCTTTTCCAACGTGCTGGGCGGCAGTGAGGTGATGGCCTTCTGGTACCACTTTGCCATCATGTTCGAAGCGCTTTTCATCCTCACCGTGCTCGATGCGGGGACACGCGTGGGGCGCTTCATGCTCCAGGACCTTCTGGGCCATATGTGGAAACCGTTGGGCCGCACGGGCTGGTATCCGGGAATTGTGCTGACCAGCCTGATGGTGGTTTCCGCATGGGGATACTTTCTTTATCAGGGCATCATTGATCCGCTGGGCGGCATCAACAGCCTGTGGCCGCTGTTTGGCATCTCCAACCAGTTGCTGGCCGCCATCGCCTTGTGCGTCTGCACCACGATTCTGATTAAGATGAATAAGCTGCGTTTTGCCTGGGTGACGCTCCTGCCGCTTTCCTGGTTGGTGGCGGTTACCATGACGGCAAGCTACCAGAAAATCTGGAGCCTCGATCCGCGCCTGGGCTTCCTGGCTCACGCGCGGATGCTTTCCGGCCAGCTTTCAGCCGGCGCCATTCCCGCGGCGCAGGCGGCCGCCACCCAGAGGCTGATTTTCAACAACCGCCTTGATGCCGTGGTGACTCTTGTGTTTGCCGCGCTGGTGGTTTTGATCCTGGTTGAATCAGGCCGGAAGTGGTGGGCTTACACGGTGGGAGGCCGGGAGCCGGTTCTCAAAGAAGCTCCGGCGGAGCTATCGCGGCTTGAGGCCTGAAGAAGGTGGACAATGTTTCTGGCGAACATCCTGAAGGGGTTCTGGAACTATCTTCGCGAAGTGAGCGGAGAGAATGATTACGAGCGTTACCGCGCGCGGATGATGGCCGAAAAACGTAAGCCCCTCGCCCGGCGGGAATTCTACGATCAACGGCAGCAGCAAAAATATTCGCGGCCCAATCGCTGCTGCTGATTTTGGGCCGAATGCGGCAAAGGATCATTCCTAAAGCCAGTAGCGCAGAGTTGTGCGCGCAGCGCATTACTCTGCGGCTTTTTCTGCCGCTGATATCATAACCAATAATATGCCACGCATGAGCATTTACAACTTACAAACCGCAGAGTTAAAGAACAACTCTGCGCTACCCGCTAGGTCCCAAAGCTTAACGGCTGGGGGCCTGATGACTCTACCGATCGTTCAGATGCAGCCCGGGCCCTCTTGGCCAACAGACTTCGAGCTTGGGTGGAATGACGTACTTCACGTACCTGAGCGACCAGTACAGAATAGGATAAATAACGACCAGTTCAGCGATGATGAGATGCACCCACCATAAGCCGAGGGCCCAAAAGATCAGGGCCGGAGAAAAGATCGCTGCAAACCAAATCAAGCATAAGTATTCCTGCGAGACCTGTAGGGTCTCGCGGCACGACGGACAGGGAAACGATGCTCCCTTGGGCATGATCTCTTCGTATTTCAATAGCGTGCCGCACTTGGGGCACGTGCGCCTAGGTCGGCCCATAAAAACCCTCTAGCAAGTAGCGCAGAGTTGTGCGCGCAGCGCATTACTCTGCGGCTTTTTCTGCCGCTGATATCATAACCAATAATATGCCACGCATGAGCATTTACAACTTACAAACCGCAGAGTTAAAGAACAACTCTGCGCTACCCGCTAGGTCCCAAAGCTTAACGGCTGGGGGCCTGATGACTCTACCGATCGTTCAGATGCAGCCCGGGCCCTCTTGGCCAACAGACTTCGAGCTTGGGTGGAATGACGTACTTCACGTACCTGAGCGACCAGTACAGAATAGGATAAATAACGACCAGTTCAGCGATGATGAGATGCACCCACCATAAGCCGAGGGCCCAAAAGATCAGGGCCGGAGAAAAGATCGCTGCAAACCAAATCAAGCATAAGTATTCCTGCGAGACCTGTAGGGTCTCGCGGCACGACGGACAGGGAAACGATGCTCCCTTGGGCATGATCTCTTCGTATTTCAATAGCGTGCCGCACTTGGGGCACGTGCGCCTAGGTCGGCCCATAAAAACCCTCTAGCAAGTAGCGCAGAGTTGTGCGCGCAGCGCATTACTCTGCGGCTTTTTCTGCCG
>CAYWMN010000217.1:0-6553 GCA_964459065.1 uncultured Acidobacteriota bacterium
ACGAGTTCGCCCTGCTTGTTGACGGCGGGCGTTGGCAGATCTTCCAGAATCTTTCGCCAGCGGGCTGCCTGGCCGCTGTCCACCCTCAGGATTTCGCTCGCTTGAATCAGGTGCGTGAAAACCTCGCGTGCGATTTCCAGGTCGATGGTGGATGACACCGTGGTCCATCGGGTCCATTTGGGATGGCCTTTTACGGGGTTTTCAGGAGAGGCTGAGGGGACAATCAGATACTTGCCCTGAGGGTCTTTGATCAGATAATCCTCGTAGAAGGCCGCTATCTCTTTCAGGAACGGGTAGGCGCGATTGCGGAGGAAATTACGGTCGCCCGTGTGCTCCCAATGTCTCCAGAAATGTTGCGCCACCCACCCCGCAGCGCCCGGCCAGCTGTAGGTGATGTTGTCCGGGTTCCCGAGCCCCGTCGAGTCTGCGACGATGCCAAAGTAAATGCCCCGACAGCCATAGAGGTCAGAAGCTTTCTGCCTGGCGTCGGCAACTCTTGCTTCCGCCCAGTCGAACAGAGGCTCTGCCAGTTCGCTCAGGTTGCACACTTCCGCGGGCCAGTAATTCATTTCCAGATTGATGTCCATGTGATAGTCGCTGTCCCAGGGAGGTCGAAGCTGGTCGTTCCAGATTCCCTGCAGGTTCATCGGTAACCCGCCGGGGCGCGACCCGCTGATCATCAGGTAGCGGCCAAAGTTGAACAACTGTTCGATCAAGAGAGGTGGGGCTTGTTTTTCGAGGACCGTTTGGCTGATCAGCCTGTCGCCCGGCTGCTCGGGCCGGGGGGCTCCCAACGATAACCGGACGCGGCGGAATAAACGCCGATGCTCACGCACGTGGCGCTCACGAAGTTTTTCGAACGGCATTTCCGTGGAGCCAAGATGGCGCCTGCACCAATGCTCGGGATCGGATGACTCGTGGCCGGTGGCCATGGTGGCGACGATCACGAGCTCGGTTGCGTCTTCGACCTTCAGCATATCTCCGTGAAGCTGCACCCGGCCGTCAGAACTGGCTACCCGGGCGATGCCCGCGAACGGGAACCCTTCCTGAAAACGGCCCTGAAGAACAAGCAGGTTGTTCTCCGCCGAGGTAGCGAGCGAGCACTCCGGGTCAGTGATGCGGCGCAAGCGCAGGCTGGCAAAAATGCTGCGAGGCTTATCGGACGTAATCCGTACCGCCAGCAAACCATCCTTGCGCGCTGAGGCGAAATACTCTCGGTGATAGGCCGTGCCGTCCGCCTGAAAACTGACCTGAACGATACCGGAATCCATATCCAGCTGCCGGCGGTAGCCGGTAACGGCGCCGGCGTATGAGAAATCCATCTGAAGCTCGCCGAGCGGTTGAAAGGGATTGACGTACGGATACATCTTCCCGCCGGTAAACATGATGTCCTTATCCATCAGCTGGCCGGCTTCCGCAAAGCGGCCGGCAAGAATGAGCCTTCGGAACTCAGGCAGCTTGTCAGCCACCCGGATTCGGAGGCGTTCCGCCGAGCGGCGCCAAAGCCAGTTGTGGTTTAAGGCAACTGAATCGCTGCCGGGATCGCCCGAAACCATTCCTCCCAGCAGCCCGTTTCCGATCGGGAAACCGTCAATCCAGTTCGCTGCCGGCTGGTTAAGATAGAGCATGGCACCCGGCGCCGGTTGTGAACCTGCGGGTGACTGTGAAGCTGGACTGCCCAAGAGCCGCGCGCTCCGAAACAGCCCTGCGATGGCGGCCCAGGCCCCTGTCCAGCCCAGAAAAGCTCGCCTTGATATTGAATGCACCGAATACCTCGTATCACTGAAAAATGGGCAGCAGACTCGCTGCGGGCTGCGTCAAGCAAGAACAACGTTGCCTTCATTTTGCCAACTACTTTGAAGGCAAGATCAGCCTTACAAAGGGACGGAATATACTTCGGGAAGCTTTGACCTCGTTACTCCTTCAAAGACGATGACGGTATCTGGAGATGGACGGGAATTGGTGTTGCGGGTCCTGAGTCTCAGGCCCATTCCCGTACTGCCGAGCGCAATAGGCTTTCCACTTTCCAGAAAGTATACGCGTTCGGCCCGTCCGATCCCCAGATAAGGAAAGTCACATAACGAGCCGGGCTCCCAATCGAAGATGTGGATATAAACTTTGTCGCCCTTGGCGGTGGCGTAAACATTGTCATAATAAATCGAGTGGGAGCGGCCCGCGCCGTAAATGGATTCTCCGTTCCGCTCGAGCCACTCGCCCGCGCCGCGCAGGTTCGCCGCGGAAGCCGGGTTGATAATTCCGCTCGACTCCGGACCGACATTCAGCAGGAGGTTGCCGCCTGTCGCCACCGTGCGGACCAGCATTTGCACAATCTGGCCCGGACTCTTGTAACGCTGCCCGCTCGAGTCATAGCCCCAGTGATCGTTCATCGTCATGCAGCGTTCCCACCGGCGGCCCGGCTTCGAAGCGCGCCCGAAGGCCTCTTCCGCCGTTGAGAAGTCGCCGGAAAGGCCCGTGCGGTCGTTGACCAGCGCGTCGGGCTGCAACTTCCGGATCATGGCGAGCAATTTCCCGGCCTGCCACTGTTCCGGCGAATGATCGCCTCCGCCATCAAACCATATTGCGCCAAGAGGGCCATAGTTGCTGCACAACTCACGAACTTGACCATAGATGAAATCAGCGTACTCCTGGGACACCGGGCTTCCCCGTTTAAAGCTCTGCCGATAAGCGGGGTTCGTCCAATCTCGTAGCTGATAATAAAAATTAAAAGTTATTCCCTGCCGGTGGCATTCATCCGCCACTTCTTTGCACAAGTCGCGACCGAACGGCGTATGCATGATGGAGAAATCGGAAAGCTTGGTGTCATACATTGAAAACCCGTCGCGGTGCCTCGCAATCAGTGTGACGTAGCGCTGGCCTGCATCCTTCACGAGCTGGACCCACTCGCGGGCGCTGAACTGCTTGGGGTTAAACCGGTCCGCCAGCCTCTTATATTTGTGAACGGGAATCTGATTGTAATAGATGGCCCATGAGCCTTCTCCCAGGATCGAGTAAACACTGTAGGAGATGAACATTCCGTACCGGGCCCGCTCGAACCATCGTCCGCGTTGGGGGTTGCTGGGAGCTGCGCTCGCGTTCTGCCTGCCGTTCACAAGATTTGATACCGTTGCCGCTCCCAATCCCAGGGCTGACAGTCGCGAGAATTGCCTGCGATTCATCATGCTGGTGCCTCCATTCACGAACGCGCCAGGTTTTCTTTTACGCCGCTGGGTTCAACTCTTCATAGCCGGCGATGCTCGTTGGTGGGTGATCTAGTAACCCAAAGTGATGCCGCCTTCGAGCGGAAGCGCCACCCCTGTGATAAACGATGACGCTTCGCTGCACAAAAACACCGCGGCGTTTCCGATCTCTTCGGGCGTGGCAATTCTTCCCAGGGGGTGTCTTCCAAAGATGTATTGTTTAGTGCCCTGCGGGTCCGCCTGCTGGCCGAACCAGTCCTCCACGAGCGGCGTTTCCACCCACCCCGGGCAGATGCAGTTAACCCGTATCCCGTCCCCGGCGAAATCGAGGGCCATCCCTTTGGTCATCGCAATGATGCCGCCCTTGGTCGCCGAGTATGCACCGGCATTCCGCTGCCCGACCAGGCCGACCATCGACGACATGTTGACGATGGCTCCGCGGGTTTTTCTCAGATGGGGAATCGCATACTTCGAGCAGAGGAAGACGCTCCGCAGGTTGGTGTTCAGAATGTAATCCCACTCTTCTTCGCTGGTGTCTTCAACATTTTTTGAAATGTGATAGCCCGCGTTGTTAATCAGGATGTCGAGCTGCCCAAATGCTTCGATGACCTTGGCGATCATCTTCTGAACCTCAATCGCCTTGGAAACATCCGCCTGGACGAAGACCGCCTTCCCTCCGAGATCTTCGATTTCCCTGGCAGCCTTTTCCCCTGCGGCGCTGTCAATGTCGCCGACGGCGATTCGGGCTCGCTCGCGGGCTAGGACTTCTGCGCATCCTTTCCCGATTCCTTTTGCAGCACCCGTGATCAGCGCAACTTTTCCATCCAGTGCCATTCGGAACCTCCCCGATGAATTGAATATCGAACCGCTCGTCTTGAAGAAACCTTCCAGGCTTCACAGCATGCGGTCAGAAACCCTTCCTCAAAAGAGCCGGTCACGGCCGAGGACCGCCAGCTTCAAATGGCGTGGACGGTCCCGGCGCGCGGGGCTCTCTGTTGTCGTCTTCCAGGCCTCAAGATCTGCCTCACGGCGGAGCAGCAGATAACGGTGCCCAGCGACCGTTTTCCAGCCGATTGCCGAGGCTTCGCCAGTTCCTTCTTTGGTATATTCGACCCGCTTGGGCCTGTTTCCGGAAGTCATATCCAGACAGACCAGTTTGTCCTCAGAAGGCCACGGATGCTGGATGCGGCAGGGCCGGCCCAACCGGCTCTCCAGCGCGACGAAGACTATTTTCCCGTCTCTTTGTTCAGCGCTTACCTGAAATCCTCCGGCAGCCGCCAGATCAAACCGGACATTCCAGTTGGAAGGGACAGCCGGACAGATCCGGAGGGTCCCATCGTAGCTTTGGATAAGCATTTCATTGATGGCACAGGAAGCAATCGGCATGGCTTCATTGTCGAAATGACGAAATGGCCAGGTCGGGAACTCAAACCTTGTTTGGGGTTTGGCCTGAGGGGGACAGCTGGCATCAATAGGATGGTTGAGGTTCCAACGCATTTCCTGGTCCCGCTTGAAGGTATAGTAGGGGCCGTAATGGCCAAAGCCCTGGGGATAAAACTGCCAGGTTGAGACGCTGTTTACGAGTTCGGCGGCAAGCTCTTCGGCCAGGCCCAGCCGCGCCAGCACAATCGGGTAAGGACACCACCCCATGCACAGCCCTCCTCCTCCCACCATGGAGGCGGGCTCGCATATCTGCGCCGGGTTGGGGTCTGACGAGGGATGCAGGCGAACCTGAGTAACGGCCGCCCTGAACAACCGGTTGCCGCGATCGGCCAGCCCGATCACCCCTGCCGGGAACACGGGAGCTAATTCAGGATCGGGAATCCCGTAGTAGGCGGTGTCCTTTCGTCCGGCGTACCGGTCGCGAATCCATTTCCCGTCTGATTCGCGTCCCACGGCGAACACCTTGCGAGATTCAAGCGGCTTGCCGGAGCCAAGACCCCCGCGCTGGACAAGCTCATTGCCCCGCCGCTCGAATTCCGAAGGCTCCAGATCAACCAGATGGAAGGGCGCAAGGTGATCCAGCAGAGTCTGCCAATGCTCAAGCTCAGTGGGGTTGTGGCCGTTCAAACGGCCGGCCTCAACCGCTGCGGGAATAAGCGCCCGGATCATGGCCAGGTCCGTAATCGTATCCTGAAACAGCGGAGAGCCTTCGTAAGCTCGAGTGCCGTGAATGTGATAGCGCCCGTCGGCGCCGAGTTCAAGGCAGGCGGCGTTAAACCGCATCACTTCACGAATAACCGGCCACGCATCTTCCCGCAGAAAAGTCTCATCGCCGGTGTAGGCATAATGCCGCCAGAAATCGAGGGCGATTTGAGCGCCCGGAGTGTGATTGTGGTGCATGCCGCGCGCGTTGTAGCCCTGGCGGTTCGAGACGTCCGCATAAAAGGCGCCGGGTTTCTTGAAGGTCTTTTGGGCAAACTCCATGGCGTGGGGAAGTTGCTCCCTGCGGTACCGGAAGTACGGAGCCGTCAACTCAGAATGGTTGGCGGCCGCCAGGGGCCACGCGTACCATTGCATGTTCCAATGGAAATACCAGACCCAGGGCATAAAATCCCGGTTCCATCCCCAGAGACCATTGCAAAAGTGCGGCGGATACGCGCCCCGCGACGAGGAGTTCGCAAAGTACAACGTCATGTGCCAGATATTTTCCAGGTACTTCTCCGGCAAATCCACCATCGAGAAAGACCAGAACTTCTTCCACTGCTTCTGATGCTGTTCGCGTATAGTCTCTTCGGGCGCGGCCACCGCACGGTCCAGCAGACGGTGCGCGGCCGAAAGCGGGTCGGGATCATTTTCCGACGTGACGGCTGTGACGTATAAGGTAAAGGCCGTCCGCTCTGCCCGGGCGAGCCCGGCTGCGGCCAGGCGGCTGTGAACCAGATGCGGTTCAACAACACGCCCATCCTGAACGACCTGGGCCATCAGCACAAAGGAGAGCTTCCGGAGCTTCTGGTGAATGACCATCCGGCTCCGCTCGACGGACGCCGTCGTTCCCTCAAGCCCATTACGGGGATCACGATTGACCATGCTGTACCAGTGGGCGAAAACGCGGCTGCCCCAGCGTTCCAGTTTTATCTGGGGTGCGTAAGGTTCCGTTCCTTTCATCTCGCAGTGCTGCACCAGCACGCGGAATTCGTTGCTGATGTAACTGCGGCTGGTCAGTTCGGCAAACGGCGTCACGGCCCGGAAAGAAGCGGTTGCGGAAGCAAGCTCCAGCCGCGCTTCAAAATCCTGCTGGTAAAGAAGGTCAAGCGCCGGGCATCCGAAATCGATGGTCAGCCGGCCGCAATGGCGCAGGGTGGTAAAGTGTTCCTCAAGTTCGCGTCTCCCGCTGAAAGGTCCCGCCGGCCCAT
>CAYWMN010000218.1:0-6505 GCA_964459065.1 uncultured Acidobacteriota bacterium
TCTTTTTCCGGGTTGCGAATAACCAAGCCATTAGTTGGGTCAATGCTTGCCGCCCAATTGGCCGCCGCGGAAAACTTCGAGGTCAGCAGATGCTTTCCGTTCGTGCGATCCAGAACGTAGAAGTAGCCGTTACGCGCCGCCTGCATCACCAGCTTGCGCTGTCTGCCGTGAAACATGGCGTCCACCAGCACCGGCTCCTGCGTGGAATCCCAATCGTGCGTGTCATCCGGCGAGGTCTGGAAATACCAGGCCATCTTGCCCGTGTCCACGTTGACCGCGATGATCGAGCAGGTGAAGAGATTGGCGTACTTGCCCGGGCCGCGGATGCGCGCTGTATAGGCCGGCGTGGGATTTCCGGTACCGAAGATGTAAAGGTGCGTTTCGGGATCGTAAGAGCCCGGCATCCACACCTGAGCGCCGCCGTGCCGTGCTGCGTCCAGGGTCGGCCAGGTATTCCATCCCGGATCGCCCTTCTTCATCGGCACCGTGTAATGCTTCCATTGGAGGGCGCCGGTGTTGGGATCAAAGGACTGGAGGAAGCCGGGGGAATCGAGGTCATCACCGGTTCCCACCAGAACGTGGTCGCCTACCACCACGGGCGCCGCCGTGGAGAAGTATTGCTGGTTGAAATCAGAGATTTCCTTGTGCCAACGCTCTTTGCCGGTCTTGGCGTCCAGTGAAACCAAATAGTCGTCGGGCGTCTCGAAATAGAGCCAGTTGCCGTACATCGCCATGCCACGATTGCCAATGTGCGTGGCGCCCCGCGACTTCCACCAGTAATGCCAGAGGATTCTTCCGTCAAGGGCATCCATCGCCCAGGCGTTATCCGGGGATGAAATGTAGAGGATCCCCTTAACTTGCAGGACCGCTCCGGCAAGGCGCGGGATACCGCTGCTGGAGCCCGGTATCGAGACTGGATGCTTTGCCACGCCGCCTGTAATCGTCGCACCGGAAAACCCGAACCCCGGAGCAGCGGCTCCCGGCCCTGCCCTCAGCGGGCTGACCCACGCCAGCGTCAGGTTGTGGACGTTCGATCGGTTGATCTGATTCAGAAGACTGTAGTGCCGCTGGCTGTAGTCGCCGGCGTAAGTGGGCCAGGCGTTGATGGCCGGCTTCAAGATCGAGGCCGGATTCAAGCCCTGGCTGAGAAACATTGCGGGCAGAAAAAGCAGAGAAATTGCAAGGAACAGTTTGATTGTTTTCTTCATTTCAGCGTGACCAGATAGGAGGTCAGATTATGGATGTCCGTGTCATTCCATTTGGGCAGCCTCTGGACGTGCCACCACAAGGGATTGTGCACGACGACCTTCGGAACCGCGCCATTCCTCATGAAGCTGCGGTAAGTGCCATCCGCTTCCGTCAGCCCTACGATAAAAGCGGAAAGGTGATCGAGCCTGCCCGTCACCGTCTTGCCCGAAGGCAGGCTCACCGTGACTGTGGTCGGAGGGATTTTGGGCGGCGCGGGTTTCACGCGGAAATAGGCGGAGCCCTGCCCTCCACCCGACACAATCAGATTCTGCAGTGTCTTGGGGGCGTACTTCCGGCCGATCCCGGCGAGGTCGCCCGTGACGGAATGGCAGGTCATGCAATGCTTGTCGAAATAGGCTTTGCCGTCCGCGGCGGTCCCCACCAGAATATCAAGCTTGCTCGGAGCGCCCCGCCTGGCGAGCGGCAAGCTGTGCAGAAAGGCCGCGATGGTAGCAACCTCCCGATCGCTCAAATCAAACTTCGGCATCCCTTGAGCGGGAAATCCATGGTGGACGATGCGACTGATGAGTTCGCCTTTCTTATCATCCAGGACAACTTGCGCGCGGAGCAAATTCGGTCCCGATTCTCCGCCTCGTGCGTCGGTACCATGGCAAAAGCTGCAGTTGCCTTCAAACAGCCGCTGGCCCTGCGCAACGTCTGCCTTGGTAGCAGCTGAACGGTGTGGATAGGCGGGAGCACGATGAAAGGTAAGGGTGTGCCCGCCTTTGGCTTGTGTCCTGGGTTTGGTGGGAGTTTTCGCCGGCTGCCGGGCAAATGCGAAGACTCCAATTACAAGTAAGACGATAAGAACCTTGAAATAGCGTATCTGTCCGCGCAGTCTGGTCCCCTCCCTTAGCTACAAAGCCCCTTGCCTCGTGTGCCGCGCATAATATCAGAATTTAGCGGGTGCGTAAATACGCCCAATTTCTCGGTGGACGAACGGCCTGCACACACCTTCGTCTTTGCGAAGAGAATGAGCAAGGGTATTGACGCACGGAGGCAGCCTATACGGTTGTACGGTCGGAGGAGCGAGCAGACGGTTGAAACGGAATTAAAGAGTTGGTCCCGCCCTTGGCGCGTACGGGGTGCACAGCCACTGACCACTCCTTTGCGCTGGTTTTCGTGATGGCTTCACCTTTTGGTGCAAATGTGTGATAATCCGGGCGAAGAGTAGAGCACCTGGACCCATGAGCAGAGTTGAAAGGATTTTCACCTGGATTGCCGTGCTGTCGCTCCTGGTTCTTGCAGCCTGCACGGGCAAGGATACGCCGAAGCAGGGATCAGCCTCCAGTGGAGCTTTGACCCGGCCGGAGGAGACGGCCGCCGTGCCGGTGGTGGTGGCCAAAGTCAAGCGCGGCACGATTCCCATCCGCCTAAGCGCCATTGGCACGGGCCGAGCCTTCCAAAGCGTCTCGGTGGAATCCCAGGTAGCCGGCGTCGTCAATGAAGTTCATTACCGGCAGGGTCAGTTTGTCCGCAAGGGCGACTTGCTGGTTACCCTGGACAAGTCCCCTTTTATCGCCACCCTGGAGCAGGCCCATGCGGCGCTTGCCAGGGATAGGGCGCAGGCCGAACTGAGCGTGGCGGACCTGAAGCGCAGCAAGCAGCTCTACCACCAGGGTATTGTCTCCCGGGAGCAGTATGACCAGTCTCTGGCGAACTCGACGGCGGCCCGGGCCACCGTGCGCGCCGACCAGGCTGCCATCCGAACCGCTAAAATCCAGCTTTCTTATTGCTCTGTTTACGCGCCCATCAGCGGCGTAACCGGGGCCCAATTGGTTTCGCCGGGGACTGCGGTCAAGGCCAATGATGTTCCGGTGCTGGTGGTGATTAACCAGGTTTCGCCGATCTACGTCGCTTTTTCTGTTCCCCAGCAGTATCTGGAGCCGATCAAAAAGGCCATGGCGCATTCCCGATTGCGGGTTCAGGCCACCCCGCCCGGCGCCTCCGTTGCTGAAAACGGCCTGCTGACTTTTGTTAACAACACGGTGGACTCGACGACCGGTACGATTCAGCTGATGGCGACGTTTTCCAACCCCGATCATCATCTTTGGCCCGGCCAGTTCGGCAACGTTTCGCTTGGCCTGGGCGAGCGGCCAAACGTGTTGGTGGTTCCTTCGCAGGCTGTCCAGACGGGCCAGCAGGGTGATTACGTCTTTGTCGTGAAACCGGACAAGACCGTGGAAGTCCGGACGGTGAAGTTGGGCCTTGCCGTCAGGAATCAGACGGAAGTCTTGCAAGGCCTATCAGCCGGTGACACGGTCGTCATTGACGGGCAGGTGCGGCTG
The DNA here is from genome assembly GCA_964459065.1 of uncultured Acidobacteriota bacterium. GTDB lineage: Bacteria > Acidobacteriota > Terriglobia > UBA7540 > UBA7540 > JAMCXS01. The sequence goes on from CAYWMN010000218.1 coordinate 3,537, forward strand.
GTTCCGGGGACCAAGGTCTATTTCACCAAGCCGGTGTGACCGGTTTGGAATGCCATGAACTTCTGCGAACCATTTATCCGCCGGCCGGTGATGACCAGCCTCGTGACGCTGGCCCTGCTATTGTTCGGCATTCTCGGCTACCGCCATCTGGCCGTCAGCGACCTGCCGAATGTTGATTTCCCCACGATTCAGGTCAGGGCGGGTCTTCCGGGCGCCAGCCCGGAAACGATGGCATCCTCGGTAGCGACCCCGCTGGAAAAACAGTTCACCTCCATTTCCGGCCTGGACTCGATGACTTCAACCAGTTCGCTCGGCAACACCCAGATTACGCTCCAGTTCAATCTCAGTCGTAACATTGATTCCGCAGCTCTCGATGTCCAGTCCGCTATCTCAGCCGCGGCTAATCAGCTTCCGGCGAACATGCCTTTCCCGCCGACCTTTCGAAAGGTGAATCCCGCTGACCGGCCCATTTTTGTGCTGGCTGTGACCTCGCCGACCTTGCCGCTTTATGAAGTCGACCGGTATGCGGAAGATCTTATCGCCGAGCAAATTTCCATGATTCCCGGTGTGGCGGAGGTTGATGTTCACGGCACCGCCAAGTACGCCGTGCGTGTGCATCTGAACCCCAAGGAACTCGCCAGCCGGCAGATCGGCATCGATCAGGTTGAGCAGGCCATTAAAAATGCCAACGTCAACATGCCGTTGGGCACTCTCTACGGGCCGCACAAGGCCTATAACCTTGAGTCCAACGGCCAGCTTTCCGATGCCGCCGTCTACCGCCCGTTGATTGTCGCTTACCGCAACGGGGCTCCCGTCCAACTGGATCAGGTGGCGAGGGTCACCGACGGCGTGCAGGATCAGTACGTCTCCAACTGGATCAACAGCATTCCCGGCATCATCCTGGCCGTTGACCGCCAGCCCGGAACCAATACCATCGACATTGTCCAGAACATCCGAAAGCAGCTTCCGCACTTCTACTCGATGGTGCCGCCCTCGATCGATCTGTCGATTGAATACGACCGCTCCGTTCCGATTCATGATTCGGTTCGCGACGTCAAGTTCACTCTTTTGCTTGCCGTCCTGCTGGTGATTCTGGTCATCTTCCTGTTTCTGCGCAAGGCTTCGGCCACCCTGATCCCCAGCATGGCTCTCCCCCTGGCGATCATGGGCACGTTTGCGGTGATGTACCTGCTGGACTACACGATTGACAACTTGTCGCTGCTCGCCCTGACGCTTTCGGTGGGTTTTGTGGTTGATGACGCCATCGTCATGCTCGAAAACATCGTGCGTCATATCGAAATGGGAAAGACGCCTCTTCAAGCCGCGCTCGAAGGCTCCAAGGAAATCGGATTCACCATTCTCTCGATGACGGTGTCGCTGGCCGTGGTCTTTGTTCCGGTCTTCTTCATGCCGGGAGTTTTGGGCCGCCTTCTCCACGAATTTGCTGTGGTGATTATTTCCGCGGTGCTGGTTTCCGGGCTGGTTTCCGTCACGCTCAGTCCCATGCTCTGCAGCCGCTACCTCCACGCCGAGCAAGAGCGGGAACACGGCTGGCTTTATCGCAAGCTGGAGAACACGCTTGATGGGGCGCTGCGGTGGTACGGCGTAAGCCTTCGCTGGGCGCTGGGGCATCGCGCTCTGGTGATGCTTTTGGGTTTTATGGTCCTGGTGGGCACTGCCTGGGAGTTCTGGGTCATCCCGAAAGGCTTCCTGCCCGATTCCGACCTTTCGCAGGTTTACATCTCCACCGAAGCCAACCAGGGCATTTCGTTTGCGGCGATGAAAGCGCACCAGGAAGCCGTCAATCGCATTGTGCAGCGTGACCCGAGCGTCGTTCAATTCTATTCGGGCATCAGCGGTTCCAACAGCACCGGCCTCAACAATGGCCGCGCCTTCCTCCACCTGAAGGACCGGCCGGACCGCCCCTGGACCCACAGCGCTGTCTATGATCGCCTGGTCTCGCGTTACGGCAAGGTTCCCGTACTGGATTCCGTGGTGCGCTTCATCCGCCCGCTTTATGAACATCACCTGACCATTGAAGACGTGATCGACGAGCTGCAGCCCAAGCTCGACACGATTCCCGGCCTGCGGTGTTTTCTTCAGAATCCGCCCGCCATCCGGATCGGCGGCCGGCTCACCAAGAGCCTGTACCAGTACACCTTGTCGAGCGCCTCCCCTGCGGAGCTTTACAAACACGCGGGAGTTTTTGAAGCGAAAATGCAGGCTCTGCCCGGCCTTTCGGACGTCACCAGCGATCTGCAGATCAAGAATCCCCAGGCCAACGTCGTGGTTGACCGCCAGAAGGCCGCGGCCCTGGGCGTGACGCCCCAGCAGGTTGAGGGTGCTCTCTACAGCGCATACGGCCAACGGCTGATTTCTCCCATCTACACCGCGAGTGACCAATACTGGGTGGTGATGCAGGTCCAGAACCGCTTCCAGAGTGATCCGGACATGCTCTCGGAGCTTTATATCAACTCTTCTTCGGGCCAGCTGGTTCCGCTCAGCGCTGTCTCAAAATTCACCACCAGCGTCGGCCCCCTCACCGTGAACCACAGCGGCCAGCTTCCTTCCGCCACCCTGTCCTTCAATCTGGCGCACGGCGTTGCGCTGGGACAGGCCGTGAGTGAAGTTGAAGGCCTGGCAAAGCAGATTCTCCCCATTTCCATCAACACCAGTTTCCAGGGCACCGCGGAAGCCTTCAAGCAGTCGCTCACCGGCCTGGGCCTTCTGCTGATCATGACGGTGCTGGTCATCTACCTTGTTCTGGGGATTCTCTACGAGAGCTACGTCCACCCCATCACCATCCTGACCGGATTGCCGGCGGCCGCTTTCGGCGGGCTGCTGACGCTCTCCGTGTTCCACATGCAGCTTGATATGTACGGTTTCGTTGGATTGATCATGCTCATCGGCATCGTCAAGAAGAACGCCATCATGATGGTCGATTTCGCCCTGGACCTTGAGCGCAAGGG
>CAYWMN010000219.1:0-6447 GCA_964459065.1 uncultured Acidobacteriota bacterium
GCGCCCCTCGCCGCTGTTTACTCAAGCGCCGTCGGATATTTCCCCGGTCTGCTCAGCTCCCTATCAATGGACCCCGCGCAAAGGTCTGCCGGGTTTGCGCGGGTACGTCTACGCAAAACAGGAAGGACGCCAGGCGCGAATGACGGTTCACTTGCTCAATTATGATCTGGACACAACCCACGAGCCGCAACCGGTTCGCAACCTACCTGTTTCCGTCGCCCTGCCAGATGCGTTGAAGCACGGCAGGCTGAGCGGCCTTACAGCCTTTACGCCGAGCTCGGGCCAGGCAAGCCAGCTCCGCGGCGAGGTTCGCAACGGCCGTCTTTCCTTTGAACTGCCGGAGTTAAGCGTCTATCGCCTGGTGGAAGCCGTCGTATCCCCTGCCTAAACAAGAGTGCCGCGGCTTTGGTGAAATCCGCGGCACAGTTTATATGACACGACAGTTGAATTGCGCAGGCAGTTAGCGCGTCGAGGGTGCCTGTTCCGCCGGCATGTACCGTTTGACCCACCCGATCGCGTCCTGAACGTAGGCTGCGGGAAGTTTGTGCCCGGAGTTGAACCAGATCAGCCGGGTGTTGGGTCCTTGAATGTAGTCGTGATAGGAGGCCTCCACCCTGGCCGGGTCGCCCAGCTTATCCAGCCGGCCCATCAGCATCAGAAAAGGCGTCTTGCCGATGCCCCACGAGTAATCAATGGGCGAAGCGGGAGCGTAACCCGGGCTGTACAAAGGCGGAACGCAGGCCACCGCCACTTTGATTTGCGGCACCACTGAAAGCAGGTAGAACGCGTCCATGCCTCCCATGCTGTAGCCGACGTAGCCAATGCGCTTCATGTCGATGTCGCCACGTTTGGCGATGTATTCGAGCGCGCGCTGGTAGTCCTTGGTGGTCTGGATGCTGATTTCCGCGTAGGTGAAGTAGTTGCGGACGGGAGGCGCGTTTGGTGATTTGAAGGTATTGACCTGGTGGTAGTCGATCATGTTGCTGCGCTCACCGTGCGTGGCAGCGTCGAGCGCCAGGATGGCGTAGCCTGCCCCGAGCAGTGCCCGGCGCATCCTGTCACCGTGGTAGATGTTGTTTTTGACGTACCACACTTCCTTGGAGCCCGACCAGCCGTGCACCAGGAGAACAAGCGGGTAGGGTTTTTTCCCTGTTTTGGGAAACTCCAGGTAGCCGGGCACCAGAAATCCCTGCGCGCCCCGGAACACAATCTTCTGCCGCACGCTTTCGGGTTTATTCCACTGCCAGACCACTTTCGCGTCGAGCGGGATCGACGGGTCAATTTTAAAGAAGGGCAGCCGGGCGAGAAACCCCTCTTTGGACACGCGCGGATACGGAGCCGCCTTCTGCGCCGCGGCCGCCCCGCACGCTACAACCCCGGCCAGAATCACTCCTATGGCCAGGGGAATAAGTCGCTTGATGAAACCTCGGATGACGTTGTCCCTGTTCATGAATGAAAGCCTCCTCACGGTGACGAACATGCCGCACAAGTATAAAACAGGAATCGTGAATTAGCAGCCAGCCGCGACGGCTCCGCCATTGGCGAGGGATAATTTATTGGTGGAGCGATTGGCCGATTGACAGGGAAGGGCTGGATCAGGATGGCGCGGCAACGCTCCCTACACGGATGCCGCCGCGCCAAAGCTCCGCCCTATTGCGAGGGTCAAAAATCAAGATGCCGATGGCCGTATGAAGCCGCCGCTACCGGCCCGCAACGAATACGGCGCTGTGGACCGGAGCGGGCATGGGCTGGCCGGGCTTAAGCGCCTGCCACAGAATCTTGTTGAGCGCATTGGGATCGGCGCGATCCACGTCTGAGAAGTCGAGCTTGGCCGATGCCACGGCACCGGGTCCGGTGGCCGGGTTCCTGGCCATCAGATTGGTGCGTGGCATGCGGACGCGATAGGCCCACAGGTCTCGATAGGGCTTGAAACAACGGTACATGGGCATGGCGGCGCGGTCATACTGCGTCATGGTGGGCAGGCCCAGAATCAGCTCCATCGTGTGCACCATGGAGGCGGTTGTGTAGTGGGTGCTGTCCACGATTCCGCGCCGGACGTAGGGTGAAATCACCAGCCCCACCGTGCGATGGTCGTCGACGTGGTCGGGGCCGTTCTGGGCGTCGTCTTCGGTCACAAATATGGCCGTCTGGGACCAGAAGCGCGAGTGAGTGACGGCCTGCACGATGCGTCCCAGCGCCAGGTCATTGGAGCCGACGGTGGCGCGGGGCGTGAACTGGCCCGCGGAAAGTCCATGCGTGTGGTCTTCCGGAAGGCTCATCACCATGAACCGCCACCAGCGGCCGGTGAGTTCGGCTTTTTGCAGGTCGTTGATGAAAACCTTCGCTTTGTCCGTGTCGCGGCCCTTCTTGGCCGCAAGCCAGGCTTTGCTGAAGTGGCCGTCCAGCCCGCTGATCGAGGTCATTTGCGGAGCCTCGCCGGGGTTGGAGACAAAATGCGAGAATTCACCATAGCTGATGTAACTGATTCCGTGCCGGCGGCAACTGTCCCAAAGATATCCGGCCGGCGAAGCCGTGAGGCGCTCATCGGCCTGGGGCTGGCCGCGGCGGCTGTAGCTCGAGGGCCAGACCTTTTGCGTAAAGTTGGTGGCATAGGCCGCATTCGACCACTGGTGGCCGTCTTGCGAGACTTCACCGTTGACGTAAAGGTTGTCGAGGATCACCGTTTGATTGGCCAGCGCGTGGGCGTTGGGAGTGATGTTCTTGCCGAAAAACACCAGGGCGGGATCGCCGTTGCCCCGGTTGAGGTCGCCGAACACCTGATCGTAGGTGCGGTTTTCGCGAATGATGTAGAGAACATGCTTGATGTGGCCGAAGGCCGCGAGGGCGTCGGATTTCTCTTCCGGCGTGACACCCCGGTTGGGGTTCGGAACGTTGCTGAAAACTTCGTGCGTGTACGCCTTGAGCTGATCCGGCCCGGGCACGCGAATGATTTCCAGATGGCCGGAAAGGATGTCGCCAACGTAGTCGTAGGGTATTGAGGGGTCGGGTTTTCCCCTGGGATCGGTGCCCAGCACCGGAACCGTGGCGCGCGAGCCCATGCCTTTGCCCGTGGCCACCAGCAGTTTGGTGCCGTCGGGAGTGATGCCGATGGCGCTTGGGTACCAACCGGTGGGAATGAAACCCAGCACGCGCGATTGGGCACGGCGCGCAATGTCGATCATCGCCACGTCATTATTGTCCGCGTTGGCAACAAACAGGAGCCGCCCGTTGGGGCTCACGGCCAGCGCGTCGGGCGTGGAGCCGACCGGGTCATGCGGGTCGAGCGAAGTCTTGATGGTTTCAATCACCTGGTTGCCCAGGATGACGCTGACGCTGTTCGAACCCGCGTTGGCCACGAACAGGCGGCCGTCGGCGGCATAAGCCAGATCGGCCGGCTGCGCACCTACGGGGACCTGCGCGATCTGTTTTAACGTGGCGGAGTCCAGCAGGCTGACCGATTTGCCTCCCCAGTTGGTCACCGCAACCGTCTTGAAATCCGGAGAGACGGCAATGGCAAAAGGACGGTAGCCGACTTTTGCCGACGCCAGCACGGAGCCATTGCTGGCATTGAGCTTGTAGACGGTGTCACCCTGGTTATTCACCACGTAGAGTTCGCCTTGGCGTCCGAGCGCGATGCCGGCAATGAAGCGGTCCTTATCCGCCAGTCCCGCGATCCGCAGGCCCCGCCGCGGCACCAGCCGGCCCTTCCGCAGTTTCACGCGCAAGACGGGCCTGGAAAGAGACCTGCGAACCTGCGGTTCAAGAGGAAACTTTTTTAGATACTCGCGGGCCCCCGCAGTCAACGGCCCTCCGCCGGAGATAAAGACTCTCTGCCAGGAGGGGTCCGCCGCAAGGCCGGCCCAGACTTTGCCGAGTTCGAACGTTTGCAGGACTTTGCCGTTGGCTACATCGACAAGGCTCAGGGAGTGGTCGTGGTAGCCGCCAGTGAGGACCAGCGCCCGGCGGCTGTCGGGCAAGGGCATTACCCTCAGCGGCATGTCACCGGCAAGATCAACCACCCGTCCGGCGGGCGTGAGTTCCCATCCGCTGGGCAATTCCACGCGCTGCACGTTCTGCGCACGCAGGCGCGGAGCATTCAACAGGAGCCAACCCGACAACGCTACAACCACGCTGACCAAAACTGCTTTCCAGTTTCGCCGCATGATCAAACCTCCTGATCCATCTGTCTGGTGGCCGCTGCCACCGAATTGGGAAACAATCGTGGGTATGTTACGGAGAAGATTATACCTCTCAGAGGGTCGAAGAGGATTACGGCAAAATTAAATTTGAGGAGGCCTCCATCCCTCGCCCGGACGCACTGCGCGTCGGAAACCCACGGAGGCGGCGCGCCCGCAGCCGGCGCCGTTTACCAGGAGAACTCCACCCGCGTGCGGCGCGTTGCGAACTCTTCATAGGGAGCGATCCGCAGCGTGCGAATGGGGCCGGCGTCGGTGGCATAGGCCAAGACGACGGTGAGGATGTTGGAGCGTCCTCCGAAAACCAGGAACGGTTCCGGCAGGTAGAAATTCTTCTGCGGTCCCTCGGTGACGTAGCGCCCCACGAACTTGCCGTTCAGGTAGAGCAGGGCATCGCGGCCGGCTTCAAAGGTTGCTTTCCAGGGCGCAAACCATTCGGGAGAAGGATGTTCCAGAGAGAACTCCGCGCGGCACCAGGCAAAGGCCGGCACAAGTTCTTTTGAAGAGCCGCCGCCGATGGCCGCCGGTTTGCTCCAGCCGCCGGCGGGAGACTGCGGATCAATTTCTCTTCCGTGCAGGGGCGCCGGAAAGCGCTGGATCTCAAACGGGCCAAGCGGAGTTGCCGAAGTGGCGCTCTGGCCGATGCTGACGGATTCGATTCCTTTCAACTCGCCCATATTGGCTCCGCCGTTGGGCGAGCCGAAAAGTTCGTAGGCGATTTCCAGAGTGTTGTCGCCGCTCCGGGCGTAGGGCGCAACCTCAAACTGAACTTGCCTGGCCGTGGTGGAGGCTTCGGGCACCAGCTTGCCGTTGATGAAAACCTTTTTGCCGTCGTCGGCGAAAGCGTTGATGAACATTTTTCCGGCGCCGCCAAGCTGGAGATGATCGTAGCGATATTTGACGTAATCGTACGGAATCATTCCAAAGGTCTCGAGTGGCTTGAGTGCTGAACTCGCCCACTGGCCGGACCGGGCGTCTGAGATTTTTTCAACCCAGGTGCGGACCTTTTCAATCGCCTTCGCTTGATAGGGCAGGGCGGGGGTGGAAAGGCTGAGCGTCGCCATCCGGCTGGACTCGCTGTATTGGACCTCGCGGCGGGCGCCATCCACGCGGCACTCGGAAGGGGTGGGAGGCAGCAGTACGCTGAGCTGGTGGTTGCCCGGAGCAAAATCCAGATCAGCCCAGACGTGATTTTCCTGGGAGCCGCTGGCCGCCATCAAGCTGATGTCCGAGATAAACGGAATGGATAGCGGCAGCGATTGGCCGGAGCTTTCCAGAGTTTTGGCCGGCGCCTGGGCCACCCAGGACTGCAGGGCCTGCTTGCGGGGAATCAGCACCACCATCATCGCTTCATTCACCAGAATCATCTGCGGGCTGTTTTGGACGCGCGCCCCGATCACGACGGATTGGTAGTCGCTGTCCCAGTAGAGGTAGGCCGTGTTGCCTTGGACCTGAGGTTCGTCGGAGGTAGCGAGGGCGATTTCCACCAGACGGCCCGGCTCGTCGTAGACGATCACGAACGCGCGGTCCTGGCTGAACCCGTGGGCGAGCACTTCCGCCGTGGAGTAGCAAAGCTTGCCGCCCGCAATGGGAACCTGGACGGGCAGCATCTTCATCTCTCGCGGGTCCATGGCCAGCTCGCCCTGGCGCGGAACGCTGACCGTGCGGTGCGAGGGGCTGGCCGGGTCCGTAAAAGTCAATTTGAACTGCTGGCGGGCCTTGGCGTTTTGCCTGACAAACAGGACGCCGCTTTTGCCGTTGATGCGCTGGGTGGCGCTGACTGAAGGGTTGTTGGATTGGGCGGCGCCCTCCTGCCTTTGGGCTCGCACCAGGACCTGGCCGAACATCCCGACGAACCCCGCGACCGCCCGCGCCTCATCGTATTTGGGCCACAAGCCGCCGGGCTCGCGAACCGGTGCGGCGTAATCATAAGTGGTGGTCAGATGCTTTGCGGCCCAGTCAAAGTTGGTGCCGCCAAAACCCATGTAATAGTTGTAGAAGGTCACTCCGTCTTCGATGACGGTTTTGGTGAGGACGTTCAACTGGTCAGGGTCCACACCTTCCTGATCGACGGAAAGCTTGCCGCCGAATTTGCTGAACCATCCTCCCTGCAGCTCCGTGACGCCCTCGGGAGAGAATGGTTCTTCCACCCGCAGTTTCTCGAGAGCCGGAGGCACGGATTTCTGGATGTTCCATCGGGGATAAATATTGCAGAAGTCGGCGTTGCGCGCCATGTCGGGACGGGAGTTTT
>CAYWMN010000220.1:0-6415 GCA_964459065.1 uncultured Acidobacteriota bacterium
GCTTCCGCCCGAGCTTGGTCAATTCCACCGATTCGTTCACGGCGGCGGACTTGGGAATCTTTTCGAGGAAGGCGATCTGGTAAATGCCCATCCGCAAAGCCGTGGCCACTTCGCGGTCAAAGGAGGCGAGGGTTTTTCCTGAAAGTTGTGCGATTTGGAAGTCGATTTCGCCGCGCCGGCGCAAAACGCCCATCACAATTTCTGTTGCGAGCGCGCGGTCAGCCGCGCCAAGCGACGCAGCCGTCCGGCTTTCCAGCAGTTGGGCCGCAAAGGCGCGGCCGGCGTCAACTTGCAGGAGGATTTCAAAGGCGGCCTTGCGCGCGGCAGAAACTTGCGCCACGGGTTTCACCTCAGGAACCGAGAGTTTCACCGGGCATGACGCGCGCCCCGTTCATAAAGTCGCGCGCGGAAATGCGCTTGCGGCCTTCCGCCTGGACTTCGTCAAGGACCAGGAGCGACCCGGTGCCGGCGGCCACGGCAAGCTTGCCGCTTTCGAGAACCACGGCCCCGGGAGCGATCTCTGCGCCGGCTGGAGCTGTTGCCCAATGCGCGCGCCAGATGTGGAGGTTCTTCCCGCGGAAAGTTGTAAAGGCGCCGGGCCAGGGCGCAAGGCCGCGCACCCGCCGTTCGAGTTCGGCCGCCGGGAGCGTCCAGTCAATCCGGCCATCGCTTTTGTTGAGCCGCGGGGCGAGCGTCGCCAGGCTCGAATCCTGGGGCTTGGGGACAATCTCTCCGCGTTCGAGCTTCCGCAGAGTTTCCACCATCAAGCCAGCGCCCATGACGCTGAGGCGCCGCCCGAGGGTTTCCGTGGTGTCGTCGTCGCGGATGGGCTCACGGCGCACCAGCAGCATGTCGCCGGTGTCCATCCCCGCGTCAATCTTCATGGTGGTCGCGCCGGTTTCTGTTTCGCCGCGAATGATGGCCCAGGCAATCGGGGCGGCTCCGCGGTACTTGGGCAGCAGGGAAGCGTGCAGGTTGATGCATCCCAGGGGCGGCAGGTCAATCATCCATTGCGGAAGCAGGTGGCCGTAGGCGACCACCACGATAACGTCGGGACGATTTTTCGAAAGGAAGGCTTCGACTTCAGGCGTTTTCAGCTTGGCCGGCTGATAAACTTCGATGTTGTGTTTCTGCGCCGCTTCCTTGACGGGCGACGGCTGCACCTTGTGGCCGCGGCCGCGCGGCTCATCCGGGTTTGTCATCACCAGCCGGGGAGCCAGGCCCTCGGCGATCAGCTTTTCAAGCGTGGGGACTGCGAATTGAGGCGTGCCGCAAAAAATCAGGTTCATCTGAGGCGTCCGATGGCCACGGGTGGTCGCTGCTGAAGGTTTCAGCCTTCAGGGCCATGCTACCACTCTCCGGCCTTGGCCAGTTTGCGGATTTTGCGTTTGATGGACTCGCGCTTAAGATGCGTCAGGTGGGAAATGAAGAGCATGCCGTTCAGGTGATCGGTTTCATGGCAGAAGGCGCGGGCCAGCAGACCTTCGCCGGAGAGCGTGATTTCCTTGCCGTCGATATCCTGTGCCCGAACCGTGGCGTGCAACGGGCGCGGCGTCTTGGCCCGGAAATCCGGAAGGCTCAGGCAGCCTTCTTCCTGCGTCTGCTCAGCCTCGACGGAAATAATCTCCGGATTTGCGAGCACCAGCTTTTGCTCGGGATCCTGGCCGGACGTGATGTCGATCACGCACAACCTTTTGGAGATGCCGATTTGCGGAGCGGCCAGGCCCACGCCGTTGGCGGCGTACATGGTCTCGAACATGTCCGCCACAAGCTTCTTCAGTTCGCCGTCAAACTGGGTGACGGGCTCGGCCCGTTTTTCCAGAACTTCCTGTCCGTATTTGACAATGGGATAGATCATTTTTCCGCCCAAACTCAGATCAAGCAGGGAATGATTGCCGAATACCCTTGACCAAAACTGTGGCCGGTGGATAACTGCACCGGCCTAAAACCTGCGGACCTGTTCGAGGTAAGCGTCAAAATTCCGCCGCGTCTCATCGAGCGAGTCGCCCCCGAACTTCTCCAGAAACGACCGTGCCAGCACCAGCGCCACCATGGCTTCTCCCACCACGCCGGCCGCCGGAACCACGCAGACGTCCGAGCGCTCGTAGGCGGCCTTGACGGTTTCGCGGGTCGAAAAATCGACGGACTCAAGCGGGCGGCGCAACGTGGAAATCGGTTTCAGGTAACCCCGCACAATAATATCCTGGCCGTTGGTGATGCCGCCTTCCAGGCCGCCGGCACGATTGGTTTTCCGGATAAAGCTGCGGCGTCCGCGGTCGTATCCGATTTCGTCATGCACACCGGAGCCGGGCGTTGCGGCGTTGGCGATGCCGCTGCCGATCTCGGCCGCCTTCACGGCCTGAATGGACACCACGGCCTGCGCCAGCTGGCCGTCCAACTTTTCATCCCACTGCGCGCAGGAGCCGAGTCCCGCCGGCACACCCCGCGCAATCACTTCAAACGTGCCGCCCACGGTATCCCGTGCCTGGGTGGCCTTGTCGACTTCTTCCTTCATGCGGGTTTCTACGTCCTTATCCACGCAGCTCAGGAGGATGTCTTCGATCTCCCGCAGCGCCAGCACGCGCTCAAACGGAACGTCTTCTTCGGGGAGCGCGACGCTGCCGAGAGCCACGGTGTGGCTCGCGATTTCAATGCCGAACTGTTTCAGAAACAGCTTGGCCAAGGCTCCGATGGCCACCCGGGCGGCGGTTTCGCGGGCGCTTGCGCGCTCCAGCACGTAACGCGCATCCGGGAAGTTATGCTTCAACGCACCCGCCAGATCTGCGTGGCCGGGGCGTGGCGAGGTGACCGCCTTATACTTTTCACGGTTCTCCGGCAGGTCCTCCACTGACATCGCCTGCCGCCAGTTTTTCCAGTCGCGATTCTCAATCAGAATGGTGATGGGCGATCCGATGGTTTCACCGTGGCGAACGCCGGCCAGGAAGTGCGCGGTGTCGGATTCAATCTTCATCCGGCCGCCGCGTCCGTAGCCGCCCATGCGGCGCTTCAGTTCGCGGTTGATGTAGGTGAAGTCCACGGGCATGTGGGCCGGCAAACCCATAAGGGTTGCCACCAGCCCCTCGCCGTGGGACTCGCCGGAAGTGTAAAATCGCAACATCGGATACCTGGAAACGAACCTTGTTTCTACCTGAAACTGTTGATTTTAACCAATTACGGCAATCCCGTCAAAGAAGAACTGGAAGGCCTGCCGCGCCGTGACCGGCCAAGGCCGGCTTCCTACGTTCCGGTGCTCGAGTAGTTGCGCACGCCGCGTTCCCAGAGGAAGAGTGACACGGTAAAGAAGCATGTCGCCACCACCGGGACCAGATAGAAATAGGTGTTGAACGCCGTGCGGCCCAGAAAATGCGTGGTGGGATAGAAGGATGCGAATCCGAAGGGAATGATCCAACTGAGCATGAACTGGATGAAAACGTTGTATATAGTCAGAGGGTAGCGGCCGAAGGTCAGCATGTTGAATACCGGCGGCACAATGCCCACGCGGTCTTCAAACCAGAAGGCAACCGACGTCAGCATCAGAAACACGGCAAGATAGATCGTCGCGCCCGAAGCCACCATGAGGATAAACCAGAAGTCATTGCCGACGGGCCAGGGCACCTGCAGGTGGTGAGCGGCGATGGCCACCACAAACGTGCCGGTGATAACTTCCTGCAGAGACTCAAAGCGGAACTTTTCAAACAGCACCTGGAAAAGCGTGTGCACCGGCCGCAACAGGATGCGGTCAAAACGCCCCTGGATCACGTAAAGATCGCCGAACTGGTGGAGGTTCCAGCTGACCACATTGAAGAGTCCCAGAGGGATCAGCGAAAAGCCGTAGAGGAACAGAATTTCGTAAAACGACCAGTCCTGCAGTTTGGGAATCTTGGTGAAGAGCACCAGAACAAAACCGAAGCCCAGAACGGTGGCCGCCATGGAGGAGAAAAACGCGATGACGAAATCGGCTTTGTACTCCAGGCGCACCTTGGCGTATTGGGCGAGGTAGAGCAGGAAAAGACGGAGGTGACGCTTCATGGTTTTAGCCGCCCTGGATGGTGATGCGGCGGCTTGACCATGTCCAGAGGACGTGGCCGAGCGCGATCATCACCACCACCCAGAAGATCTGGATGCCGAGCGCTTCGAGGATTCCCATCCCGCTGATCTTGCCGAGATAGAGCAGCACCGGAATGTAGCTGATGTACTGGAACGGCATATACGCAAACGCCGTCTGAAAGACGTGCGGAAAAAAGGAGATGGGAATCAGCAGCCCGGAAAAAAGCTCCAGCAGAAAATACTTGGCGCGCAGCAGCCCGAGAATGGATTTCAGGCGGATGGCAAACGTGCCGACGGCGAAGTTGATGCCCGCCACCAGAAAGAAACTGAGCACCACGCTCAGCAGAAACGCCGCCAGGTGCCAGCCGCTTGCCGGCGCCCTCACCGGGTAGACGGCCAGCAGCACCAACGCCGTGGGCAGGGTCAGCAAGGCCAGGCGGAAGACGGACTGGCCGAATGCCTGGGCGATGTACATCCACTGGGGATTCACCGGCTTGATCAGGTCCATGGCCAGCTTGCCTTCCAGCACCTGCGTGGCCAGCTCCTGATCGATGTTGTTGTAGTAGAACGAGCGGATGATCCAGCCGACGGCCACGTAGGTCAGCAGGTGGCTGAAGTCGAATCCCTCGATGCTCGTGCTGTGCGCGTATATGGCTTTCCAGATGAAATAGTAAACCGAGACGTAGATGAGGTAGGTCACAATCCCGGTGAAGTACCGCAGCCGGTAGGCGATGGTGTTGATAAAGCCCACGCGGACGAATTCGCCGTAAATGCGCGCTGCTGCGCCCAGTGAAAAGCGCCGCTCGGGCGGGACGGGAAGGGCGATTTCCGTGGTGCCCATCACCCGACCTCGCCGTTCAGATAAATGCGCTTTACGATGTCCTCAATCGGTTCTTCTTCCACCAGGATGTCGCTCACTTCGAGCGTGTTGACAATGTTGCGAATGACCTCCGCATTGGAGTAGCGCTCGCGGTCAAAACGCATCAGGTAGGTCAGTTCATCCTGCCGCTCGCAGGTGATGCCTTCGGTGGTGATCGGGGCCAGGCGCTCCACCTGCGCGCGGTCTTTCAGAACGAACTTCACCTGGTTGTACTTTGCCAGGCGCGCTTTCATTTCCCGTAGCGCGCCGTCAAACAGGATGTTGCCGCGGTCAATGATGATAATCCTTCTGCAAAGCTCCTCGATGTCCGAAAGGTCGTGAGTCGTCAGCAGGACGGTGGTCTTTTCCCGGCGGTTGATCTCTTTCAGAAACTCCCGGATGCGGTCTTTGGCCACCACGTCGAGCCCGATGGTGGGTTCGTCGAGAAAGAGCAGGGGAGGATTGTGCAACAGCGAGGCCGCGATGTCGCAGCGCATCCGTTCGCCCAGGCTGAGCTTGCGCACGGGCGTATTGAGATAGCCCTTAAGGTTGAGAATTTCAGAGAACACGCCCAGACGCTCGTGATAGTCGGCGTCGGAGATTTCATAAATCTCTTTCAGCAGCTTGAAGGATTCAATCACCGCAATATCCCACCACAGCTGGGTTCGCTGGCCGAACACCACGCCGATATGCCGGGTGTAATTGCGCCGGTCGCGGTAGGGAACGTAGCCGTTGGCCACAATGCGGCCGCTGGTAGGAACCAGGATGCCGGTCAGCATTTTGACGGTGGTGGACTTGCCGGCGCCGTTGGCGCCGATATAGCCCACCATCTCCCCGGTTTCGATTGAAAAATCGACGCCCTCAACGGCGCGGACGGTAATCGGGTCGCGGACGAACAGGTTCTGAAGCGCGCCCCAGACGCCTTCCCGCCGCCGGAAGGTGCGGAACTCCTTGGTTAGCTCCTGAACTGTGATAATGGATGGCATGTGGAAATAATGCTCGATGGCTGCAACCCCCGAAGGGGAACCAAGTTATAATTGTAACAACCGTGCCCTGATGCGACAAGCCGGCCGGCACCGGCATGGCGGGAAAGGGACCTGAAAGACGGCAAAGCGCTTGCGGTGGGAGCATTTTTGCCGGAAGATACACACGGAAAGAAAGAACCCCGGGATTCATTTCTAACTCGGTCTTCCCTTTTAGGGAGTCGCGCCCATGAAAAAACATCGAGGAACCGGACTGCTGCTGGCAGTGCTGCTGGCCTTTGCCCAGGCGCTTGCTGCGGCCCAAGTGCGAGTGCCCCACGTCGAATTTACGGACCAGCGCCTGGCAAACGGCCTGCGGGTGATTATTGCTCCTGACCACAGCGCCCCGGTCTTTGCCATCTCTGTCACCTACAACGTGGGGTCGCGCAATGAGCGTCCCGGCCGGACGGGCTTTGCCCATCTGTTCGAGCACATGATGTTCCAGGGCTCCAAGAACGTGGGCAAAGGCGAGCACATGATTCTGATT
>CAYWMN010000221.1:0-6379 GCA_964459065.1 uncultured Acidobacteriota bacterium
GTAGGCTATCCATATGGGCCGATTTAAAGGCGCCAAGCCCCTCAAATGGGATTTCTGGGACTTTTCACCCCGGAAGATCAAATCATTAAGTTGTTTATTATGAATTAGTTAGTGAATTTGGAAAATCAGCAAAGGCAAAAAGCGTTCAATTCTTGCACATCGGGTAGAATTTACATTGCGGCTATGGCTAGGACTTGCCAGCTTCGGCAATCTCGCGGGAGCGCGCAGCAGCTCGGAGGACAGCCTTGATGAGCGTCGTGCGCAGGCCGCCATCCTCAAGCTCCAGCAGGCCCTCAATCGTGCAGCCGGCGGGAGTGGTGACAACGTCCTTCAGCTTGGCGGGATGCTCACCCGTCTGAAGCACCATGGCAGAAGCGCCCAGCAGTGTTTGCGAGGCGAGTTGGGTCGCCAGGTCACGAGGCAAACCCAGATCAACCCCGGCGTCGCCCAGTGCTTCGATGATCATGTAAACATAAGCGGGACCGCAGCCGGAAAGCGCCGTGACCGCATCCAGGTGCTTTTCATCCACCAGCACGGCGCGGCCCATCGCGCCAAAGATGTTCTGGGCGACTTCCGCATCGGCGGGCGTGGCATGTTTGCCGAGAGCGAGCGCCGTCATTCCCTGGCGAATCAGGCACGGTGTGTTGGGCATGGCGCGAACCACACGCGCGGCGCGGCCCAGTTCGCGCTCGATCATCGCCGTCGTCACCGAAGCTGCGACGGAAATGACCAAGGCATCTTTGGGAAGAGAGCCTTTGACCTCGCGGAGAACGGCCGCCACCTGGTAAGGCTTGAGCGCCATCAAGACAACGGCAGCGCCCTTGACGGCCTGGCGGTTGTTGGTGTGAGCCTTGAT
Source organism: uncultured Acidobacteriota bacterium (assembly GCA_964459065.1). GTDB lineage: Bacteria > Acidobacteriota > Terriglobia > UBA7540 > UBA7540 > JAMCXS01. The sequence goes on from CAYWMN010000221.1 coordinate 857, forward strand.
CCCGTACCGGCCGGCCAATTCATCCGCGCGGGCCTGTTCGGCCTGGGCCACGGTGGCCTCCAGTTGGGAAGCCGCCAGCGTCCGGGATTCAAGCAAAGCGGAAAGCAGACCCTCGCCGAGCTTGCCGGCGCCGATCAAGGCCAGCTTTCCAATGCCACCCGGCGATTTGCTGTGCGGGGCGGAAGCGCCGGAGCCGGCTCCCGCCCTTTTTCTTGTGGACTTCATCTCGCTTTACCCCTCGGCGCGATGGCCAGTGGAACAGGCAAGCCGCTCAGTGGCGGGCTTCCGCCTGTTCGGCGGTCACCTCTTCGTCCTTGCCGGTCTGAATCCACGGCATCATCTTGCGCAGCTGGCTGCCCACCTTTTCAATCTGGTGCGACGACGCGGCCGAGCGCATGGCCATGAATTTTTCCCGTCCCTGGGCGTTTTCCTCCATCCATTCGTTGGCGAACGTGCCGTTTTGAATTTCAGTAAGGATCTGCTTCATGCTTTCGCGAACGTGCGCGTCAATCACCCGCGGTCCGCGCGAATAGTCGCCGTATTCGGCAGTGTCGCTGACCGAATAACGCATGTACTTGATACCGCCCTGGTAGATCAGGTCGACGATCAGCTTGAGCTCATGGAGGCACTCGAAGTAGGCGATTTCCGGCTGATAGCCCGCCTCGACCAGCGTTTCAAAGGCGTTGGTAATCAACGCCGAGACGCCACCGCAAAGAACGTTCTGCTCGCCGAACAAATCCGTTTCCGTTTCCTCTTTAAAGGTTGTGCGGATAACCCCCGCTTTCAAGCTGCCCAGCGCCTTGCCGTAAGCCAGTCCGCGCTGCTCGGCGCGGCCGGAGGCGTCCTGCTCAACCGCCAGCAAGGCCGGCACGCCAACCCCTTCCGTGTAAAGCTCGCGCAAACGATGGCCGGGGCATTTGGGCGCGATCATGATCACGTCCACCGATTTCGGTGGCACGACGAACTTGTAGTGAATGTTGAATCCGTGGGCAAACAGCAGCGTCTTGCCTTCGGTCAGATTGGGCTCGATGGCTTCCTTATAAAGCTTCGCCATGGGCGGATCGGGAACCAGCAGGGCAATCAGGTCACCACGCTTGGCGGCCTCAGCCGGATCATAGACTTCCAGATTCTGCGCCTGCGCCTTGGCCCGAGACTTGCTCGAAGCCGGTAAGCCCACAATCACGTTCAGGCCGCTATCCCGCAGATTGAGCGCGTGCGCGTGCCCCTGGCTGCCGTAGCCGATCACCGCAACCGTCTTTCCCTCAAGCTCCTTGAGGTCCCCATCCTTCTCATAATAGACTTTCGCCATAAGACACCTTTTCCTTTTCAATAATGTGTTGTTGGAATTTCAGCGTCGAGTTGGGAATGATCCCCGAGCCGCTAGCTCGACAACGCCCCCACCAGTTCTCTCTGCACAGCCTCGCGGCTTGCCTTCACCCGCGAAAGCGGCAGAAAGTCCATCTCGCCGAGCCCGGAGATGGCCTGGGGCAAACGGCTGTCCGAACGAATCTCGAACAGATACTTTCCATGTCCCGCAAAAATGATTTCAGACCCGGGAAGAGCTTCCAGCATGTGCCGGATTCTTTCCGGACTTTCATTGGACTCTACAAAAACATACGACGCCGTCGAGGACGGTTCGCGCTGGTAACACGCCACGTTCGACACGCCCTCCGTGCGGCGGAGGAAATTAAAAATATGGTCGATTTCCGTTCCCGGAGTGTCGACGACCACCATATAGGAGTAAGCTTCCGGCTTCGCCGCCAAAGTCATCGTCTCAATGGAAAGCCCTTTCCGCCGGAAAATGTTCATCAAGCGACAGAGCACGATAGGATCACGATCGCTTTCAAGCGTCAGCAACCACTGCATTGGAAACTCCTTGAACTCAAAATTATACCGCTTCCGGGCGCTGGGGGGAATCCCACCCGGAACCGGTTTGACTTAAATAGCCCAGAGATCATCCAGGACTTCTTCTTCAGCCTGGAACCGCGGCGGACTCACCACCATCTCGCTGAGGCTCGCGCCCGGAGGCACGATCGGGTAGCAATTTTCCGTCGGATCAACCCAGAAGTCGATCAGGTGCGGCTCCCGGTCGCTCAGGGAATCCCGAACCGCATCCTCCACGTCCTCCTGGTGCTCAACCCGGCGGGATCGAATCCCGTAAGACTCGGCGAGTTTGACAAAGTCCGGCGAGAAGTTGAGGTCAATATCACAGTAACGCTTCTCAAAAAAGATCTCCTGCCACTGGCGAACCATGCCGAGCGACCGGTTGTTGATGACGGCAATCTTGACCGGAACTCGATATTGCACGATGGTCGCCAGATCGTTGAGCGTCATCTGAAATCCGCCGTCACCCACAAAGGCAACCACCTGCCGGTCCGGGAAGGCCATCTGTGCGCCAACCGCCGCCGGGAAACCGTAACCCATGGTTCCCAAACCGCTCGAAGAAAGCCAGGCCCGCGGCTGCCGGAAGTTATAGAACTGCGCGGCCCACATCTGGTGCTGGCCCACGTCGACGGCAATGATGGCGTCTTCGCTGGCAACCTTCGAAACCGTCTCGATGACGTATTGCGGCTTGATCACGTTCGAATACTTGTCGTAAGCGAGGGGATGCTCGTTCTTCCAAGACTCGATCCGCTGAAGCCACTGGCCGCGCTCCGGAGGAATGGACAAACCGCCGCGCCTTTTGATTTCCGCAACCAGCGCCTGCAGCGTTTCGTGAGCATCACCCACCAGCGAGAAATCCACGTGGACGTTCTTGTTGATCTCGGAAGGATCAACATCCAGATGGATCTTGGCGGCATTCGGAGCAAAACCATCAATGCGCCCGGTCACCCGGTCATCAAAGCGCGCGCCCACGGCGATCATCAGATCACAGTGGCTGACCGCAGTGTTCGTCGCATAAGATCCGTGCATGCCCAGCATGCCCAGGGAAAGAGGATGCCGCGAGGGGAAACCTCCCAGCCCCATCAGAGTGGTTGTCACTGGAATGCGCGCCAGCTCCGCAAATTCCAGCAACTCTCCCGAGGCCCCGGCGGAAATAATTCCGCCGCCCGTGTAAAGCAGCGGTTGGTTGCTTGCTGCAATCATGTCGACAGCGCGCCGGATATCCGCCTCGTTCCACTCGCGCAACTTTTTGGGAGCCTCCAGCGTCGCAGCCGGATAGCTGGGCTCGGCCTTTTCCAAAAGAACGCTCTTGGGAAGGTCAACCAGCACGGGGCCCGGCCGGCCGGAGATGGCAATTTCAAAAGCTTGCTGGATCACGGCGGGAATGTCCGCAGCCCGGCGAACCATGAACGCCCGCTTGGTAGAAGGCAAAGCCATCCCCACGGTATCCGCTTCCTGAAAAGCGTCCTTGCCGACCAGGGATGCCGGAACTTGTCCGGTCAAAGCCACCACCGGAATCGAATCCATCAGAGCCGACGTGAGCCCTGTGAGCAAATTTGTAGCGCCCGGACCGGAAGTCACCAGGCAGACGCCGGGTTTTCCTGTCACCCGCGCGTAGCCATCGGCGGCAAACGCCGCTGCCTGTTCATGCCGCACCAAAAGATGGCGAATTCCCGCGCTGTACAAAGCGTCATAAAGCGGCAGAACAGCACCGCCGGGCAGGCCGAAGATGACCTTGACGTTTTGGCGCCGCAGACTTTCCAGCAGAATCTCAGAACCTGTATATGATTTTCCCATAAGCTTTTCAACCGTCAGATTTCGCGCCTTGCGCGAGGTTCAAGGGCTGGCCAGTTAGATACCGACCAGTCGGTAGGTAGATTAGCACCCCCGCAACCCCGAGTCAACTGGTATTTTGATCCCCCCTTTTTGAGGGCAGCTGAAACTGTTCCAGGCTGGGGACAGAACATGAAGAACCGATTCCCTTGCGCGGTCGACGGGTAGTGATTTGGCACAGCGCCTAGCGGAGCCATTCTTCCAGACGGACGGCCTGATCAGTTTTTTCATCGCGATACTTAATAATGACCGGCGTGTAAAGGGAAAGGCCCCATTCTTTCCCGCGGCCTCGCGTGACCGCGCGCGCTCCGGGAACGACGACGGCACCGGCGGGAATAATCAATGGCTGGTCGCCTTCGCGGCGGTGAATGGTGTCCCGAACCAGATCGTACACGGGCGTCGACCCGGTTAGAATCGTTCCGGCCGCCAGCACCGCCGCTTTGCCCACGACGGTTCCTTCATAAACGCCGCAATTGCCTCCCACCAGAACGTCGTCTTCGATAATCACCGGCAGCGCTCCAACCGGCTCCAGAACACCGCCGATTTGCGCCGCTGCCGAAAGATGGCAACGCTTGCCGATTTGCGCGCAGGAACCCACCAGCGCGTGGGAATCAATCATGGTGCCGTCATCGACGTAGGCGCCGGCGTTCACGTACATGGGCGGCATGCAAGTCACGTTGCTGCCGATGTAGCACCCGTCGCGAACCGAACTTCCCCCGGGAACCACGCGGATATTCTTCTCCAGCGGAATCGGCTTCAGCGGATAAGTGTGCTTATCACGAAACTGCAATTCCACCGGAGGCATTTCAACCACCCGGCCGATTCGGAACCCGATCAGGATCCCCTTCTTGACCCAGGCGTTTGCTTTCCATCCGGTCGGCGAACCGGGGTCCGGTTCCGCTGAGCGAATTTCGCCGGCATTCAAGGCCGCCTTGAATTCGTCAAAAGCCTCAAAGTATTCATCGCCGTATGAATCCGCCTGGCGCGCAAAGAGTTGTTCAATTCGGTTTTCGAGTGTCATGGATGATTGTTCCCCAGAGTGCGAATGTTAGGTGGTTTTTCGAGCGGGCAAAGGATTGAGGCTTCTCATCCGGTTCTGCCGATGCCCTCGCGACCCGAACGAGCAGGTCCACGTCGACGGATCGGGCCGCGACCCGAACCGCATCAGACTTTTTCAGCGTGCAGCAATCCCTGAGCGATCAGCGTCTTTTCAAGCTTGGCGCGGTTTTCAGGGTTCATGGCGCACATCGGCAACCGGTAAACCTCTTTAATCCTGCCCATCATGGCCAGAGCGGCTTTGACCGGGATGGGATTGGTTTCGATAAAGTTCACCCTCATCAAAGGCAGCAGCCGGGTGTTGAGCTTGCGGGCCTCGTCAAATTTTCCCGCCAGCATTAAATGCGTCAGATTGGTCATCTCCTGCGGAACCTCGTTGGAGATAACCGAGATCACGCCGACCCCGCCCAAGGCCATCAACGGAAAGGTAAACGCATCGTCACCCGAAAGAACCTTGAAGTCCGGGCCCACCAGGCTCAGGAGTTCTGTCTGCTGCGTCACGCTGCCCGAGGCCTCCTTGATGCCAACGATGTTAGAAATTTCCGCCAGGCGGGCGACGGTGGCCGGTTCGATGTTCGAGGAAGTGCGCGAGGGCACATTGTAGAGAATCACCGGCAAATCCGTCGATTCGGCAATAGCTTTGAAGTGCAGGTACAAGCCTTCCTGCGTAGGTTTATTATAATAAGGTACTACCAATAGACAAGCGTCGACACCGACTTTCTCTGCTTCTCTGGTTGCCTCTATGGCCTC
>CAYWMN010000222.1:0-3819 GCA_964459065.1 uncultured Acidobacteriota bacterium
TTCAGATGCACGGCGTGCCCGATGTTGCGCACCCCTGGGTTACAACACCCGCCGAGAATTTCCGGAAATACATGATGTATCTCAAGGAAAGCGGGTTTCGTACTTTGGCTCTGCGGGATGTCAAACCCTATGTTGACCTGAAAACTCCGCCGGACGATCCGATGCTGAAACAGCGGCACCCGAAGCCGAAGAGAGGAAAACGCCTGGAATTGCCCGTGGAAATGGTCGCGACCAGGGCGGATTTGAAATATTGGCTTGAGAACATGTTGCGCTACCACCGGTTTAGTTTGGCCGAGGCCGCAAAAGTGTGCGGTTTTACACAGGAGCAGGTTCGCGCCAAAGCGGAGGAGTTCGGCCTGTATCCTCCTGCGCCCGTGACTGTTGAGCCGGGAAAAATTCGCGTTTTGCCTTATCCTGGCGGACGGTCGCCCCGGATCGGTTTTCAGGAAGGCGAAATTGATCCGATGCGGGGAACCAAGGCCAGCGTATTTTTTCCCTGGAACCCTTCGGGTTATGTTGTGGTCGATCTTCCTGAAGCGATCTTCTGTAATCTGGGTCTGATTTTTCTCGCGCACTATGACATCCCCACGATCTGGAACGATCAGAACATTGTCATGGAGAATATCGATTGGACGCGCGGCCCAAATGACAACCTGATTTATCGGCGCAAGCTACCGAACGGAATTGAATTCGGCGCCTCGATCCATCCCGAGCGGGACCACGTCCAGATGGAGGTTTGGCTCCGAAACGGATCGGGAAAGGCGCTGAGCGCCTTTCATTCGCAGACGGGGATCCGGAATCAGGTTTGCGTAATGCTGAAGGGCGCTCCGCAGTTTAATCGTCAGACGAACGACAACAAAGTGTTTCAGCCACCCTTTGCGGCCGTGCATTCGGTTGACGGTAATCGCTGGATCCTTACTGCCTGGGAGCGTGCCGGCCGCGTCTGGGGCAAGGCACTTGTTCCTTGCATGCATTCGGATCCTGACCTGCCGGATTGTCCCGTTGGGAAAACGGTTCGGGTCCGTGGCCGCCTGTGGTTTTACGAGGGGAAGGATATTGAGGGAGAGTTGAAGCGGAGCCAACTCCTAATTTGACTGTTGGGATTGCGGTTCCTGGGCTTAGATCAAGTGGAGGTCTGCGGAAGGTGCATCTCCCGGCCATCTTGCCCAATAACGCAGAAACACCGGGGAAATTCAATGCAAAGCGGAAAATTCTTTTTGCTTTTGTGCGTGGCCCTTTTTGTAATGGGACCCGGCTCGGAAGGTTTTGCCGTCCAACACTCACGAGGTACAACCCAGGGAGCGGCCCTGGTGTTTTATGTCTCGAAACAGGGCAATGACTCATGGTCCGGCAGACTTGCCGAGCCTAACAAGGATGGGACCGACGGTCCCTTCAGGACGCTGGATCGAGCGCGAGATGCGGTTCGAGCCCTCCATCTGAAAAGAAATGCCAGCGGGCCGGTGCGGGTCTACGTCCGCGGCGGGGTTTATGAATTGGCCCGCCCTCTGGTCTTTACTCCGGAAGATTCCGGCACAGCGGAGTCACCCATAACCTACGCCGCCTATCATCACGAGAAGGTTGTCCTCAGCGGCGGGCGGGTGATCAAAGGCTGGAAACCTGCGCCTGGCGCGGGTGGCCCAGCCGCGCGCGGACACCTTTGGCAAGTGGAACTGCCGGCGGTCCGCGAGGGAGCATGGTATTTTCGTGAGCTGTTTGTGAACGGAGTTCGCAGGCAGCGTGCCCGCTCACCGAATTCCGGCTTCTACCATGTTGTTGGCAAAATCGCTCTGGGCACGCCCTCGCACTTTACTTATCACGCTGGAGACATTCAGGCTGAATGGGCGAAAGAGCCCGGTGTGGAAGTTATCGGGTTGGCGCATTGGGGGGAGTACCGGTTGCATATCGCCCGCGTGGATGCTGCTTCGCACACGGTGACTCTGTCGGGCGCCTGCCAAAGCTACGCGACCTCGAAGAATCCTCGATTCTGGGTTGAAAACACGTTCGACGCGCTCGATGAGCCAGGTGAATGGTATCTGAACCGGCGTTCGGGAGTCCTTTACTATTGGCCGAAGCCGGGGGAGAACTTGAAACGCTCAGAAGTCGTGGCGCCACGGCTTAATTCCCTCATCCGTTTTCAGGGTGATGCTGCCGCCCGAAGGACTGTTCACGACATTACCCTGCGGGGTTTCACTGCCGCGTATACGGATTGGTCCCTAACCAGGAAAGGGTATGTTGATCTGCAAGCTTCTTATGACATTCCTGCGGCGGTTGAGGCGGTGGGGGCAGATCGTTGTGCTCTTGAGATGTGCCGTCTTATCCACCTTGGGCAGTATGCCGTAGAGTTCCACCGAGGGTCGAAAGATAACCGCGTGATCGGGTGCGACATGAGCGACCTGGGCGGCGGAGGCGTCAAGCTGGGCGACCCCAAGATCCCTTCTTCAAAAGAAGAGGCCACTGCGGGAAATCTCATTCGGGATAATCACATCCACGATATCGGAAACGTTTATGCTCCGGGGGTGGGTGTCTGGATCGGGCAGTCGAGCAACAACACCGTTTCCCACAATGAAATAAACGATACCTTTTACTCAGGTATTTCCGCGGGCTGGACATGGGGTTACGGGCCGAGTGCGGCACACGGCAACGTGATCGAGTTCAACAAAATATACAACATCGGCCGGGGCCTGCTGAGTGATATGGGTTGTATTTATACGCTGGGTATCCAGCCTGGGACGGTTGAGCGGAATAATATTTGTCACGATATTACCCGGTACCGGAAAGGCTATGGCGGATGGGGGATTTACACCGATGAAGGATCAAGCGACATCCTCATTAAGAACAATCTCGTCTATCGCACTGAGGACGGCGGATTCCTGCAACACTACGGAGCCCATAACACCGTCGTCAATAATATCTTTGCCTTCGGGAATCCGGGCCGGTCTCAAATATTCCGGTCAATTAATGAGGACCATCTTAGTTTCACCTTTGAATGGAACATTGTTTATTGGCGGAATGGGACCAACGGGAAGTTGCTTGGGGGACATTGGAGCGACAATCATTACAAATTTGACCGCAATCTGTACTTTCGTCTAGGAGGCGGCCCTCTGCATTTTGCGAAGTGGACCTTGAAGCAATGGCAGTCTCGGGATCAAGATCTGCATTCACTGATTGCCGATCCCCGGTTTCGCGACGCGGCGCGCGATGACTTTACACTCCTTCCGAGTTCTCCAGCGTTCAAGCTGGGGTTTAAGCCGTTTCGGCTGGACACGGTTGGCCTCTTGGCCAAGGATGGAAAGTAATTGATGAGCGGGGACGGTGAGCCTTGTGAAGAAGGGTTTGGGTTTTCCCAAAGGGAGAGCCTGCGGCGGCGGGATTCAGTAGCGCAAAATTACGGGAGGGTGGCATGAAGCACATTTTTCTGCTTGTGGCAATGGGACTAGGACTGACGATGTCGTTTGGAGCGGGAGCAACCCATCACGGAATGGTGAGAGGGCTCATTGTGAAAAACGGCCACGTGGTCTTTCCCATTGGGATTTATGAGATGCCTAAGACCAATGCGGAACTCCGAGTTATGGCGAAGGCCGGGATTAACCTTATCGATTGCCGCAACAACCAGGCTTTAAATCGAGCGAAGGCTGCCGGGATGATGGGTTGGGTTCCGTTGCCGCTGCAGTCGACTGACCAGGCAAGAATCCGGCAAATGATTAATGCCGATAAGGACAATCCGGCGCTGGCCGCCTGGGAAGGCCCCGATGAGATTGTCTGGTCATTTACAGCTGGGAGTGTTCTTTACAAAAAGGGGATCTATAAACATCCCGACGA
>CAYWMN010000222.1:3829-6376 GCA_964459065.1 uncultured Acidobacteriota bacterium
AGGGCCAGAAGAGCCAGCGGAAGGCCCCCAGCTCGACGAGTGGTGGCAGCAAACTCCCGAGGCTCTCCATTACGCGCGCGGGCAGGCTCGCAAGCTGATTCCCCAAATGAACAAGAATATCCGTATGCTGCGAAGTCTGGATCATGACGAGCATCCTGTCTGGATGAATGAAGCGGCCCGAAGCGACATGAAGTTTATTCGTGAATATATCAATTCCGTTGACCTCATCGGCTGTGACATCTATCCCATCCATCCGGCCAAAAAGACAACCTATCCTCCCAGCTCAATCGCAGATTTTACCAACCGCTACTCGAGTATTGGAGAGGGCCGACCGGTTTGGATGGTGCTGCAGGGGTTTGCCTGGGGCAACCTGCCGGGCGATACGGAAAAAGTTGTCTACCCGTCGTTTTCGCAAACACGGGTGATGGCCTATGCTGCCATTGTCAACGGAGCCAAGGGGATTTTGTATTGGGGGACCCACTATCTTCCCTCGACCGCAGTAGCCGCTGAGTTTCGTGATTCTATCTATGCCATGACGAGCGAACTTGCAAAATTACAGCCCTTCCTCACGGCTCCTGAGCAAACGGGCGTAACCGTTAAGCTGACCGAATCCACCGGGCGCTCAAAGGTTGGAGCGAGAGGCGTGCGATGGATAGCGCGCCGTTCCGGTTCAGACTGGGTGGTTGTTCTGGTAAACGAGGACAAGCATCCCCACATGGGAGTGGAAGTCGAAGGGTTGGAGGCTCTCAATGGCCGGCGTCTGAAACAGCTTTATGGGGACGAAACCGACACGGTAAGTCAAGGCGAATTTGTGACGCGTCTAATGCCGGAGCAAGTGAAAGTGTTTTCGACAAGTCAAAAGTGGGTGAGTAGCTGGAGGAAGGGAAGAGACTTTACCGACGGGCATAAGGGAAATATGTAAGGCTCGGCGATGAGCACCTGGGAGTTCTCGTCTGTCACGGCGGGATTAAAAGCTCAAGACTCGATGTGTGCTTGCAAGTCCCAGCGCAAAGGGCCTGCTCCGGCAGGCCCCGCTGGCAATGCTTATTCGATATCCTCTCAACTGACCGCCTTGGGTCGCGGCTGGGGTCCTTGCTTGGCGAGCGTTGATTACTTGAACGTCAAGTTGCTGCAAGCCGCATCGGCCTTGGCAATCCATTCCTTGAACCAGGACTGAAATTCTTCTGCCTTCGTTTGGAGGCGTTGCCCCAGCGGCCAACTGAGGCTGCCGGCTTCGATGCCCCGGGCCTCGAGCGCCAGTTTGATCGCCCAGGGAGGCGGGAAGTCGCCGAGATGGGCGATGAGCTCGTTGAGCATGTTTTGTAGTTCTCCGGCTGCATCCTTGTTCCCTGACCGGAAAGCCGCATAGATCGCCAGAACCAAATCAGGGCAAGCGGCAGAGAGCCCGGAGATGGTGCCGTCAGCGCCGCTCGAAAGCGCATCGACTACAAGGCCGTCGCTCCCGATGAAGAAGAGCATCGGCTTTTCCTGCTTTGCCTTGCGCAGGACGGGAAGGTTTTCCGGCACGCCGGAGCTGTCTTTGAGGCCGATCACGTTGGGGACGGAATCAACTAACCGTAAAACATCGTCCAAAGACAGGCCGCTGGTAAATTGCGGAATGTTGTAAAAAATCACCGGCAGCGGCAGATCGGCGGCAACTTCCCTGATGAAGTCCAGCATGTCGCTGGAACGGTGTTTGAAGAAGGAAGGAGGCGAAAGCAACACCGCGATGGCTCCGCAATCGGCCGCGGCGCGCGCCAGCCGCCGGACCTGCCCCATATGCTCGGCGCCAACGCCGCACACCAGTTTGGCCCGGCCATTGATGTAGCGGCTGACGCTTTGGAAAAGGGAGAGGCGGTGTTCGACGCCACAGGTGGCGTATTCGCCGGTTACGCCCCCGATGCAAACGCCCGGCATCTTCTTGCCCAGGTGAAAATCGAGGATGCTTTGTAACTTATTGAAATCAGGAGTGCCATCCATCTGGTAAGGGGTTGGCAATGCTGCAAAAACGCCCGTCAGCGCGGGTGGAATGTGTTTGTTCATAGGTTTATTTTGTTCGCGGAAGCCTCAGATTTGTTGAACGATCATTCCGTGATCCTCTATTATACGCGTCTGTGCGAAATTGTCATTTCGGAGGGGGCATCTTTTTTTTGAATTTATAGTTGACATAAATTTTGGCATCGACTATAAATTGCAGAGTGTAACACTGTAACTCTTGAAAATATAAGTTCTTCTTAGTCGGGTCGGGTAAGCGGATTGTCCCTGGGTTTTAACCTACATGGGGTCCGCTAAAGGGAAAGTCATAGAGGTTGTTCGTTCCATCCTCCTCGATGGCTGATTCGCTTCTAATCTCCACATGAAGCTGACTTAAGTTGTGCGCCCCTTGCGGGGTCGTACGGCATATTTGCTTTTGCTTACAAGGAGGGCATTAGTGCGAACGAAAATCCTGGCAATTGCTTTTGCTTTATTGACAATTGTCTTGCCTTTGCCGTTGCTTGCTCAACGGAACAGTGCGGCGGTTACCGGACACGTTTTTGACCCGTCCGG
>CAYWMN010000223.1:0-6373 GCA_964459065.1 uncultured Acidobacteriota bacterium
AGTGGAAATCAAGGCCCAGGAAGAGAATCGCACGATCCACGATGGGGAGGTCCAGACGGCCTGCCAGCAGGTCTGTCCGACGCAGGCCATTGTCTTCGGGAACATCAATGATCCCAAGAGCCAGGTGAGCAATCGCAAAGCGCAGTCCCGGCAATACGTGTTGCTCGCCGACCTGAACGTTCGCCCGCGAACTTCTTACCTGGCGCGGCTACGAAATCCTAATCCGGAGATCAAGGAGTAAGGGGATGGCTGCCCAAGATCCCGAAAACGTCACCACGGTGGTTTCCCCCGGCACCGAAGTCCTCGGCCCCGGCCACACCTATGGGTCGGTGACCGACAAAATCGGTTCCATCGTCCTCACCCGCGGCACCGGGAAGAAATATAAGGCGGGCCTCGCCTTCGCCATTGTGCTTCTCCTGATGCTCAATTACGCCGTTACGGTTTTGATGGCGGTGGGCGTGGGAGTCTTTGGAATCAACATTCCGGTCGGCTGGGGATACGCCATCACCAACTTCGTGTGGTGGATCGGAATCGGCCATGCGGGCACTCTGATCTCAGCCTTCCTGCTCTTGATGCGCCAGAAGTGGCGCACCTCCATCAACCGGTTTGCTGAGGCCATGACGCTGTTTGCAGTGGCGTGCGCGGGCGCGTTTCCACTGCTCCACCTGGGTCGTCCGTGGCTCGCCTACTGGCTGTTTCCCTACCCCGATACGATGGGCGTGTGGCCGCAATTTCGCAGCCCGCTGGTTTGGGACGTCTTTGCCGTTTCCACCTATGCCACCGTGTCGCTGCTGTTCTGGTACGTCGGATTGATTCCGGACCTCGCCACGCTTCGCGACCGGGCGACCAAGAAGTTCAAGCAAGTAATCTACGGAATTTTTGCGCTGGGCTGGCGCGGTTCCGCGCGGCACTGGAAACGCTATGAGATGGCGGGGCTGTTGCTGGCCGGTCTGGCCACGCCTCTGGTTGTTTCCGTTCACACGGTGGTGAGCTTCGACTTTACCATCGCCATTGTTCCCGGCTGGCACAGCACGATCTTCCCGCCCTACTTTGTGGCGGGCGCCATTTACTCGGGCTTTGCGATGGTCATTGCGCTGGCCGTGCCGCTTCGAAAGTATTACGGCCTTCAGGATTTTGTCACCATCCGCCACCTGGACAACATGGCCAAAATCATGCTGGCCACGGGCCTGATTGTCGCTTACAGCTACATGATGGAAACTTTCATGGCTTTCTACAGCGGCAATCCTTACGACCGGTTCATGATCATGAACCGGATGGAGGGCCCTTACGCAACGGTGTACTGGGTGCTGATCGCCGTCAACCTGGTGATTCCCCAATTGTTGTGGTTGTCGAAAATCCGGCGGAATCCCCTTTGGCTTTGGATTCTTTCTTTTTCCGTCCAGACCGGAATGTGGCTGGAACGCTTCATGATTATCGTCACCAGTTTGCATCGCGACTTTATTCCCTCTTCGTGGGGGATGTTTTACCCCACAAGGTGGGATTGGATGGTCTTTATCGGCACGATCGGACTGTTCTTCACGCTCTTCTACCTGTTTATTCGTTTCTTGCCCATGATCTCGATTTTCGAAATGCGGGAACTGGTCCACAAGACGGCGGAGGAGAGTACACAATAGATTTAGAAGCCCGCGTTCTAATTACGGCGGGGCCGCGGGCGGGCTTCATTTGCTAACGTGGCAGTGAAACTATGAAAAGGCAACCTATATACGGACTGATGGCTGAATTCCATTCAGCCGAGGAATTGCTGGATGCGGCAAAGGAAACTTTTAACGCCGGATATCGCAGCGTGGACGCCTTCTCTCCTTTTCCGATTGAGGGATTGGCCGACTGCATCGGCTTCCCGAGGACGCGCCTGCCGGTCTTAGTCCTCCTCGGAGGGCTGTTCGGCTGCTGCGGGGGATTTTTCCTCCAATGGTGGCCCAACGTCATCGGGTACCCGCTGAACATCGGCGGAAAGCCTTTCGATAGCTGGCCGGCCTTTATTCCCATCACCTTTGAGATGACGATCCTATGCGCGGCGCTGACGGCCACCTTCGGCATGATTGCGCTTAACGGGCTGCCTTCTCCGTACCATCCGGTGTTCAACGTGCCGCGCTTTGCGCAAGTGACCCAGGACCGCTTCTTTCTTGTGGTCATGGCAGACGACCCGATGTTTGATTCGGCCAAGACAAGGCAGTTCCTGGCGGAACTTCATCCTCGCGAGGTATCTGAAGTTGAAAGCTAAAAGGGGCGGAATCCAATCATTACGGCTGGGAGCCGCAGCGTGGCGAACTCTCCCGATGAAAACAGCGCGCCCGCGCTGGCAACAGGGCCTCAGGTGGGCGGGCCTGATCCTCTGCGGAGCGCTCATGACCGGGTGCCGGCTCGACATGCACATTCAGCCGAAATACAAGGGTTTTGAACCCAGCACATTCTTCCAGGATGGACGCTCCGCGCGGCCGCCCGTGCCCGGGACCGTGGCGCGAGGCGAGTTGCGCACCGATGAGCTTTTCTATACCGGCAAAATCAACGGCGTCGTCGCCAACGTCTTTCCGTTCCCCATCACCCATAAGGATCTGGAGCGCGGCCGCAAGCGCTTCAACGTTTACTGCACGCCCTGCCACGACTACACGGGGAGTGGCGACGGGATGATCGTCCAACGCGGATTTCCGCCTCCGCCTTCTTACCACATCGCCCGCTTGATGAAGGCGCCGGTCGGCCACTTTTTTGATGTTATGACGAACGGTTACGGAACCATGTACAGTTATGCCGCGCGAGTGTCCCCGCGGGACCGCTGGTGCATTGCGGCCTATATTCGCGCCTTGCAATTGAGCCAAGACGCACCGTTGAAGGACGTTCCGCCTAAGGAACTTCAGAAACTCGAAGGATCGGCGCCATGAACGACATCGATGCTCTCAAACCCAAGTTGGATCGTCTCCAGAGCAGATTGCTGCTGATCGGAGTGTTGGGTCTAATCGCCTGCGCGTTCGGGGCTTACTCAAATTGGACTCAGTTCTTGCGCTCATACCTTCTGGGATACCTTTTCTGGCTGATGATCGCCCTGGGGTGTTTTGCCATCCTGATGCTCCACCATATGGTGGGTGGGAAGTGGGGCTTTATTATCCGCCGTCCCCTCGAAGCCGGAAGCCGGACGATCCCGCTGCTGGCGCTGCTCTTTATTCCGTTGCTGGTGGGACACGCGGATAAGGGCCTTTATCCGCCGGTCACGGGCTCAAGTTTCAAAGCGTTTTATCTGCAGCCGGACTTCTTCCTTGGGCGCGCAGTTTTTTACTTTGCCGTCTGGATTACCCTGGCGTATTTCCTGAATCGCTGGTCGTCTGAACAAGATACCGGAACCACTGACGGGCTGCTCCAGCGGTTCCCAAAGCTTTGCGCGCCGGGGATCCTCATCTACGGATTCACGATCACGTTTGCCGCAATTGACTGGGTCATGGCCCTGGAACCCCATTTCTTTTCCACGATCTTCGGCATGATTTTCATTATTATGCCGGCGCTTGCGGCCATGTCGTTCGTCATTATCGTGACGATGCTTCTGGCCAAGCGCAAACCCTTGTCGGAAGTGGCCACTCCGCTGAAGTTTAATGATTTGGGGAATCTCCTGCTGACCTTTGTCATGCTCTGGGCTTACCTCTCCTTCTCTCAGTTCCTGATTATCTGGGCCGGGAACTTGCAGGACGAAATTCCCTGGTATACCGTGCGGGCAACGGGCGGCTGGACCTGGGTCGCGCTCTTCATCATTGGGTTCCATTTTGCGGTTCCCTTCATTCTCCTGTTAAACCGTCCCGTCAAACGCAATATGAAAGCTCTGGCGGCCGTCGGGGGAGCCTTAATCGTGATGGGATGGTTCGACTTGTACTGGTTCATCTTCCCATCCTTTTATCCTTTAGGACCTCGCTTCCATTGGACCGATTTTGTGGTTCCGATTGGGATTGGCGGCGTCTGGCTTTCGTTCTTTGTGCGAGCGCTTAAGTCCAAGCCGTTGCTTGCCCTGCACGACCCGAGGTTCGAGGGAGTCGTTCAACATGGATAACAACAAAACGCCGGCTGAAAACTCGAAGCCACGGCACGAAACGCGTGACGCAACCGTCCGCTACATTATCTACTTCGGGATCGCGATGGCAATCTCGGTTGCCGCAGCATTTCTGGTAAGTACAGGAACCCTTCGGTTCTTTGAGAAACATCAATCGCTTGGCCCGCCGACGTCGCCCCTGGCGAACGGCCCCGAGGTGCCGCCACCGGGAGTTCCGCGCCTGCAGGCGCACCCTCACAGGGATCTCGAAAAATATTTGGCGCACGAGAAACAACTTTTAAACAGTTATGGCTGGGTTGACCGTAAGGACGGAATCGTAAGAATTCCTATCGAGCGCGCGATGAATATCCTGCTCCAGAACGGACTTCCAGTACGCAACAGCAAAACGCCCAAGGGCATGATTCAACCCGGCGAAGTGCAGCAGTATGTCGTTCCTGAAGGCTATATGCCGCAACATTGAATCGCGAAACGGCAATAAGGTCAACACGGCCGGGGGGTCAAAATGAACTCAAGATCCATTCACATCAAGACGGACCGTGAACGCGCCATCTCAAACAGAGCGCCCAAAGCGTCCCTTTGGCCGATCGTGTGCTGCGTTCTGGTCAGCTTTGTTTTTCCCATGATGGCTCAGGCGCAACTGTCGAACATTCTGAAGGCACGGGGATTCAAGGGCCCGCCCGGAGGCGGCGAAACGGCGCAGAATTCTAAAACGCTCCCGCCTCTCCTCCATGGGGTGGGAATCGATCAGGAGTTGAACCACCAAATCCCCCTGGGGCTGGTGTTTCGGGACGAAACAGGAAAACTGGTCCACCTGAGCGATTACTTTGGCAAAAAGCCGGTGGTCCTGTCGTTGGTTTATTTCAACTGTCCCCAACTGTGCCCGATGGTCGAAAACGGTTTGCTTGCAAGCCTGAAAGATCTCAGGTTCAACATTGGACAGCAATTCAATGTACTCACTATCAGTTTCGATCCCAGAGACAAACCACCGGTTGCATATGCGAAGAGGGCGGTCTACCTGGGCATGTACAACCGTAAAGGAGCTTCAGCGGGGTGGCATTTTTTGACGGGGCCCGAAGTCTCCATCAAGGCGCTGACCAAGGCGGTGGGCTTTCGGTACAACTTCGACAATGAAACCGGCCAGTTTGCGCACGCCACCGCCATTATGGTCCTGACGCCGCAAGGCAAACTATCGAGGTATTTCTACGGCATTCGTTATCCCGCCGGGGCGCTGCGTCTGGCGCTTGTCCAGGCCTCGCATGACAAGATCGGCAGCCCGGTGGACGCGATCCTGCTGTACTGCAGCCGCTATGATCCGGCCACCGGCAAATATAGTTTGATTATTTCGCGCGTGCTGTTTATCGCCGCCCTGATTACGGTTGTCTCCCTGGGCGGGCTGTTGCTTTTCATGTTTCGTGGCGGGCGCCACGCCCATGCCTAAAGGGAGCGCCGCGAGGCTGCTGAATTCGGCCGTCACGCAAACCGGGTGTCGCCGACCCGAGTTGAAACGAAGATCTTTGTGACGACTTTAATGAGGTTGATGGAATAAAATGCCACACTCGTTCCCTTTGTTTCCGGTAGAAGCTTCCACCGCCGCGCCGCCGGTCGATCACCTGTTCTATTTCCTGACAGCGGTATCCGTGTTTTTTGCCGCCCTGATTTTTCTGCTCATCTTTTATTTCGCCATCAAATACCGCAGGCGTTCGAAAGACGAGCCGATTCCGAAAAATCAGGTGACCAACAACATCCCGCTGGAAATTCTGTGGACGGTGATCCCCCTGGTCCTGGTGACCGTCATGTATTTCTGGGGCGCGGAAATTTTCGTAAAGGACGCTCGCGCGCCCCGGAACGCCATAGAAGTATTCGTGGTCGGCAAGCAATGGATGTGGCACATCGAGCATAGCAACGGCAAAAGAGAAATTAACACTTTGCATATCCCGGTGGGTCAGCCGATCAAACTCACCATGACCTCGCAAGACGTGATTCACGACTTCTTTGTCCCGGCATTTCGGGTCAAGAATGACGTGCTTCCGGATCGCTATACCAGCGAGTGGTTTAAAGCCACCCGAACCGGCAAATTCCGCCTCTTCTGCAATCAATACTGCGGCATGGGACATTCCCTGATGAGGGGCTGGGTTTACGTGATGAAGCCTGAAGACTACCAACGGTGGCTCCGAGGCGGCGTCACAGGAATCACGATGGCCGACCAAGGCGAAAAGCTTTACCATCAACTCGGCTGCATCACGTGCCACGGGACGGGCAAAGGACCGGCCTTTGTCGGCTTGTACGGCAAGAACGTCCAGCTCTCAAACGGGCAAACTGTCGTGG
>CAYWMN010000224.1:0-6321 GCA_964459065.1 uncultured Acidobacteriota bacterium
AATGCTGGGAGGGCCCGCGGCGCCCGGATTCGGATTTGCCATCGGCGAGGACCGTCTGGTCCTGACCGTGGAACAAAGCGGGGGGCTCCAGCTGAAGCGGCCGCTCGACGTTTACGTGGCCTGGATGGGCGAGGCCGCGCGCGGACCGGCCATGCGCCTGATGCGCGAATTGCGCCGGGAAGGCATCAGCGCGGAAACCAGCTTCCAGCAGGTGAAACTGAAGAAATCTCTGGGCCAGGCCAACAAACAGCGGGCCCGGCATACCGTCATCATCGGTGAAGACGAGGTTGCAAGCGGGCAGTATCAATTGAAAGATATGGAAACGGGCGAGCAAGGTGCTGTGGACCGGAACCGGGTGGCCGCCGCCATCCGGGCGAAGCTCGGCGCGGCTGCCGCGCCCGAGGCCGAATCCTCTTCCGATGCGGAATAATGGAAAGGTGAATTTTGGAACTCGATCTACTGGGTGAACGCAAAAGGACTCATCATTGCGGCGAACTGCGCCAGGCGCATGCCGGCCAAAAAGTCTTTCTGGCGGGCTGGGTGGCCCGGCGCCGGGACCTGGGCAACCTGATCTTTCTCGATTTGCGCGACCACACGGGCGTGGTGCAGGTGGTGTTGAACGCCGAAACCAGCCCCACAGCGCACGCCAAGGCGGAACACGTCCGCAGTGAGTTTGTGGTGGGCGTGGAAGGTGAAGTGGTAGCGCGCGCCGAAGGAACCGTGAACGCGCAAATCCCGACCGGCGAAGTGGAAGTGAACGGGCAAACGCTGCTGGTGCTCAATGAAGCCAAGACGCCGCCTTTCCCGATTGAAGATGAAACCCGCACGGTGGAAGAGACGCGGCTCCGCTACCGCTATCTGGACCTGCGCCGCAGCCGCCTGCAGCAGAACATCCGCCTGCGCGACCGCTCCAATCAAACCGTGCGGCAGCACATGGCGGGACATCAATTCATCGAAATCGAGACGCCGTTTATGACGCGCTCCACGCCCGAAGGCGCGCGCGACTACCTGGTGCCCAGCCGCGTGCGCCAGGGGCAGTTTTATGCGCTCCCGCAGTCGCCGCAACTGTTCAAGCAGTTGCTGATGATGGCCGGCTTCGACCGCTATTTCCAGATCGTGCGCTGCTTCCGCGATGAAGACCTGCGCGCCGACCGCCAGCCGGAATTTACGCAGATCGACGTGGAGATGGCGTTCCCGCAGCGCGACGAGCTTTTTGAAATCATCGAGCAACTGATGGAAAAGCTGCTGGCGCTGGTCGGCGCGAAGGCCCAGCGGCCGTTCCCGCGCATCAGCTACGGCGAGGCGATGGAAAAATACGGCTCCGACAAACCCGACCTGCGTTTTGGGCTGGAATGGCGGCGCGTCAATCTGCCCGACGGCACGCTGAATAAGCTGAACAGCTTTAAGGAGGCCAAGGCGCTGCGCGTTCCGGGCTGCGCGTCCAAATTTTCTCGCAGCCAGCTGGACCGCTTCCAACAGGCGGTGGTGGATGCAGGCGCCAGCGGCATGGCGCACCTCACTCTCACCGAAGCGGGAATCCAGTCGCGGCTCAAGAACGGCGTCGGCGAGGAAACGCTTCAACAACTGGCGGCGCTGGTGGAAGCGCAAGCGGGCGACCTGGTGATGGTGTTGGGAGTTGATTCCACCGACAAGCTCCAGAGCCTGGACGAGGCTTCCGGCTGGCTGCGGCTGGAACTGGCGCGCAAGCTGGAATTGATCCAATCCGGACAGTGGAAGTTTGCCTGGATCGTCGACTTCCCCATGTTCCAGTATGACCCCAAAGAAAAACGGTATGCGGCCATGCACCATCCGTTCACTTCGCCGCGGGAAGAAGATCTGCCCAAGCTTGAATCCGACCCGGCCGGCGTCAAAGCGCTTGCCTACGACCTGGTCTTGAACGGCCAGGAGATCGGCGGCGGGTCCATCCGTATGCACCGGCGCGACATCCAGCAGCGGGTTTTCAAGGTGCTGGGAATGAGCGATGAAAAGGCCCGCGAGCGGTTCGGCTTCTTTATGGATGCGCTTGAATACGGCGCGCCGCCGCACGGCGGGATCGCGCTGGGCGTTGACCGCATCGTCGCCTTGCTGGCCGGCGAATCGAGCATCCGCGAGGTGATCGCCTTTCCCAAAACCGCCAGTGCCGTGGACCTGATGTGCGAGGCGCCGGCGCCGGTGGACCCCGACCAGCTTGATGAACTGGGGATAAGAATTGTCAAGTTTTGAAGCGCTAAGTCGTTGAGTGATTCGCTGATTGGTCTCTGAGGCGGCAGGCTTCTTCATACGCTGCTCCGTCAATGAATCAATGGCTCAATCCCTCAATCCCAAAATTAAATGTCCGTTATCCGCATCCTTCGTGAAAACGTCGCCAACCAGATTGCCGCCGGCGAAGTCGTCGAACGCCCGGCCTCGGTAGCCAAGGAACTGGTTGAAAACTCCCTGGACGCCGGAGCGCAGTCGGTGCAGGTTCACGTGGAAAGCGGCGGCCGGCGCCTGATCCGGGTTTCGGACGACGGCTGCGGCATGAGCCGCGATGACACCCTGCTGGCTTTCGAGCGCCACGCAACCAGCAAGATTCAATCCGCCGAAGACCTGGACCAGATTGCGACGCTGGGATTCCGGGGCGAAGCGCTGCCCTCGATTGCCGCGGTTTCACGCCTGACGCTGGAGACGCGCCACGCCTCGGAAGAAGTGGGGACGCGGCTGGAGATTTCCGGCGGCAAGCTCCGCGACGTCAAAGACGCCGTGCGCCCCTGCGGCACGCAAATGGAAGTGAAGAGCCTCTTTTTCAACACCCCGGCGCGGCGCAAGTTCCTGCGCACGGAATCGACTGAGCTGGGGCACATCACCTCCATGGTCACGCACTATGCGCTGGCGAATCCCGACAAGGCTTTTCAACTCACTTCCATGTCCAATGAAATCCTGAAGGCATCTCCGGTCAGCAGCCATCGCGAGCGCGTTTATCAGGTACTGGGCGGCCAGGCGTTGGAACAACTGGTCGAATTCGGCCCGATGGAGCGCCCCGGGCCCAGGTTCGGCCCTCCCGAGCTTCTGGCCGACGCTGAAGGAGAAGCTGAATCGGCGGCCGAGCCCTACAGGATTTTTGGGTTCGTCTCGCGCCCGGAAGTGCACAAGCTCAACCGAAACCAGATCTACTTTTTCGTCAACCGCCGGCTGATCCGCGACCGCCTGGTTCAGCACGCGCTCACCGAGGCTTACCGGAACATTCTGCCCTCGGGCGTCTATCCGGTGGCGCTGGTTTTCCTGGATATTCCGTCGCGGGAGGTCGACGTCAACGTCCATCCTTCCAAAGCCGAGGTGCGCTTCCGGAACGGATCCTTCGTGCATGATCTGGTCCGGGATTCGGTGCTCCAGTCGCTGATGGCCGCGCGGCCCATCGCCGCGTTTCCCCTGCCCCGGCAAGCCCAGCCGTCGAAACCTCAGCCGGCAGCGGAAACCGCCGACATCGCCCGACCACGCCCGGAACCGTACGCGCCCAGGCCAACACGGCCGGCGGGGCGGCCTGCGATGCCGGCACAGCCTACGCAAGGTCGAACGTTTCACCTGTCCGAACCCCGGCCGCGCCCTTCAACCGACTACCTTCCGCTGGCCGAGGCGGCGCTGGCCGCCTACGCGCCTGCCGCGCAGGCGCCGTCGGCCGCCTGCGACGCGACCGCAACGCCGGAAGCCCAGGCTGGAGAATTTCCCGCTGACCTGCGTCCGCTGGGGCAGATTCAGTCAAGCTTTATTGTCGCGACAAACCCCGAAGGCCTGTGGATCATCGACCAGCATGTGGCCCACGAACGCGTTCTATTTGAGCAGCATCTGGGCCGGCTTCAGGACCGCAAGCTGGAAGGACAAAGGCTGCTGCTGCCGATTGTGTTGGACCTGGCGCCCGAACAGCGGGTGACTTTCGACAATATTGCCGGAGAACTGGCCTCAAACGGCTTTGAGGTGGAACCCTTCGGCCAGGGAAGCCTTGCGGTCAAGGCCGCTCCGGCCGATATTGCCGCCGACGACGTTGAAAAACTGCTGAGGGAAATCCTGGAAAATCTGGGGCGCGAAGCGCGGGCCCTTTCGCTCGATGAGCTGCAGCGCAGGATTGCCGCCTCGGTCGCCTGCCACGCGGCCATCAAAATCAATATGCCGCTCGATCAGGAAAAGATGGGATGGCTGCTTAGCGAGCTGAGCAAAACGGCTTGCCCCATGACCTGCCCGCACGGCCGGCCCGTGTTGCTGCGGTACGACATGAAAGAGATTCAAAAGGCGTTCAAGAGGATTTAAAAACCTTTCGTGACGAATTCTGAGTTATGCTCAGAGTTCCATCTCACTCATTCATTGCAATGCCACAAACAAAACCCATCGTGATTGCCATTGACGGCCCGGCGGGCGCCGGCAAAAGCACCGTGGCCCAGATGCTCGCCGCGCGTCTCGGCCTTGCTTACGTCGACAGCGGCGCCACCTACCGGGCCGCGGCGCTCAAGGTGCTCCAATCCGGAGCGTCGATTGACGACCAGAATGAAATCGGAAAGATCGTGGCTTCGGCGGAAATCCGCTTTCTGGCCGGCGGAGGGAAGCCGCAAGTGATTCTGGACGGGAAAGACGTTACGGCACAGATTCGCGGCGCGGAAGTGACGCTCGCCGCGGCTCGGGTTTCCCGCCTGCCGAAGGTCCGGCAGAAGCTGATCGCCTTGCAGCGGTCGCTCGTGGCAGGCCATGGCGTTGTGATGGAAGGCCGCGACATCGGCACCGTGGTTTTTCCCGATGCGCCGCTGAAAATCTTCCTCAAAGCCGACCCGAAAGAAAGAGCCCGGCGGCGCCTGGAGCAGAACCATCAGCAGGGCCGGCCCTCAAACTTGCAGGACACGATTTCGGAGATTTCAAATCGCGATCAGCTGGACGCTGAAAGAAAAGTTTCGCCGCTGGTGGCCGCCGCGGATGCGCAGGTGATGGACTCAACCCGCCTGACGGCCGAAGAGGTTGTCGAAAAGATTCTGGAATTGGCCCGCCGCAGGAACCTTCTGAGCGCGCCGTAGCGCGTTCAAAAAGCCCCGCATTGGGTTACCTTCCGCCGTTGCTCATCGAAGAGAGAAACTCCGAGTTGCTCTTGGTCTTGGAGAGCTTGTCGATGATCAACTCCATACTCTCCACGGGCGAAAGCGGGTTGAGCACCTTGCGAAGAACCCAGATGCGGTTCAATTCGTCCTTGGGCACAAGAAGTTCTTCTTTGCGGGTGCCGGACTTGTTGATCTCGATGGCCGGGAAGACGCGCTTATCCACCAGCTTGCGGTCCAGGTGAACTTCCATGTTGCCGGTGCCTTTGAACTCTTCAAAAATCACGTCGTCCATGCGGCTGCCGGTGTCGATCAGCGCCGTGGCGATGATGGTGAGACTGCCGCCTTCCTCGATGTTGCGCGCCGAGCCGAAAAAGCGCTTGGGCCGCTGCAGGGCGTTGGAGTCAACACCGCCCGAGAGCACCTTGCCCGAAGGCGGCACCACCGTGTTGTAGGCGCGCGCCAGGCGCGTGATGGAATCGAGCAGAATCACCACGTCCCGCTTGTGCTCCACCAGCCGCTTGGCCTTTTCAATCACCATTTCGGCCACCTGAACGTGCCGTGCGGCAGGCTCGTCGAAGGTGGAGCTGATGACTTCGCCTTCCACCGTACGCTGCATGTCGGTCACTTCTTCCGGCCGCTCGTCAATCAGAAGCACGATGAGCGTCACTTCCGGATGGTTCGTCGTAACGGAATTGGCGATGGTCTGCAGCAGCATCGTCTTGCCGGTGCGCGGCGGAGAAACAATCAATCCGCGCTGTCCCTTGCCGATGGGCGTCAGCAGGTCCAGCACGCGTCCGGAAATATTGTCGCGCCCGGTTTCAAGGCAAAGCCGTTCCTCGGGGTAAAGCGGGGTCAGGTTGTCAAAAAAGATCTTGTTCCGCGCTTCTTCAGGAGACTCAAAGTTGATGGCCTCCACCTTGATCAGCGCAAAGTACCGCTCGCCCTCTTTGGGCGGACGGATCTGCCCGGAGATCGTGTCGCCGGTGCGGAGATCAAACTTGCGAATCTGCGAGGGCGAAACGTAGATATCGTCGGGCCCCGGCAGGTAGTTATAGTCGGGAGCGCGCAGAAAGCCGAAGCCGTCCGGGAGGCATTCGAGCACTCCTTCGGAGAAAATGAGACCGGCCTTTTCCGTCTGCGCCTGGAGGATCTTAAAGATCAGCTCCTGCTTGCGCATCCCGGTGGCACCCACAACGCCCAGGTCTTTTGCCACCTGGGTCAGCGTGGCGATATTCATTTCCTTCAGCTTGGCAATATCGAGGACTTC
>CAYWMN010000225.1:0-6300 GCA_964459065.1 uncultured Acidobacteriota bacterium
TATGCAATATCCAATGTTGTATTGTAATAAGCACTGTTTGG
The DNA here is from genome assembly GCA_964459065.1 of uncultured Acidobacteriota bacterium. Classification (GTDB taxonomy): domain Bacteria; phylum Acidobacteriota; class Terriglobia; order UBA7540; family UBA7540; genus JAMCXS01. The sequence goes on from CAYWMN010000225.1 coordinate 42, forward strand.
CGGTTCAGTTGAGTTTGCTCCTCCAATCCCAGGATCCGTATAAAATCCAAAAGCAGTACTATCATAAGTATAATCGGATAGATTTACTATATCATAATGCCAGAAGATACAATCTTCAGCCAATACATGAGACCATTGAAAACCTCGAACTTCAACCCTTAAGCCTAGTCCCCCTCTATTAGAATCACTTGCTATTGGGAAATAATAGTATGGTATGCGTGTAAATTTTTTATCCTGGGAATCATCCATTACAAAGAAGGTTTCAAAATCTGCATTCGAAACTCCTTTACCAAAGTAACCATACCACTTTCCGTTCCAAGATGCATCTAAATCGAGCGCAGCAGGCCAGGCAAGTGGAAACGTACTTGTATCAATATTTACTGCCGGACTTGTACTTACCGGATTTTGATAGCCGGGTACAGGCTCCAGTCCCCAGTGTGCGCCGGTTACAGGATCCTGACTATCATATTCCCGATACCGACTAATAAGTGGATTAACTCTATACCCTGTTGGTGTTGTAACTCTTGCGGCTATTAATACTGCAGTTCCATCAAGATTATTATGCCCTGTACCTGCCGGCCACTCCATAGACGGCGCAAACTGCCAGTAGCCTACTTCTCCATAATTATAAAATAATGTATTTATTCTATTACCTACCATTGTACCTTCCCTTTCGTACTGGGAATTTCCATATGGATCCGCTCTGTATAGCGCTATCCGAGGATCCGGTTGACCAACAGAAATCTGTCCATAGGTCATAGTACATAGGACACTTATTAGAATTAGAATTTCTATTTTTTTGACTTTCATTCTACATTCTCCAAATCATTTTTTTAAAATCCGACACTTAATCCGATATTCAACTGCCTGGGTGCCGAATAACTTGAGGGATCGTTTAAATACTGCTGCAATGTGTTTAATCCGTTTATCGTACCAGCCGTTTTTATATCAATGTTAAGAAGATCGTTTGCCCTTCCTGTAGCTGTATTTACATTTACTTCATTCTTTATATCCAGCAAATTGTAAACCAGTAGAAATACGTTAAAATCAAGTCCTCCTACTTTAAATGTTTTTTCTGCTCTCATATCAACATTGTAAGTCGGCGGTTTTAATCCGTTATTCTCAAATAACAATCCTTGCGATATTCTAATGTCTTCCGTATAAGGAAAACCTGATCCGTAATTAAATATTAAACCCACATTCCAGTCATCAGCACTTCCTACATTGGCTGATATATTTAAAGTAGATCTTTGATCCCAATTTAAAGGGACAAATGTTTTATTTGTTTGTACCGGAGGATCTGTTTGATTATTATAATATTGTGTCATCGGATCAGATGCATCTCCTTCGGCAATCTGGTAGGTATAGTCTAATTTTATGCTGAATAAATCCGAAAATCTTTTATCCAATGTTACTATAAATCCTTTTACGTTGGCATAATCCCTATTTACAAACCGAGCATATTTTACTCCGTGGTAAGTATTAATTATTTCAGTACCTAAAAGATTCCTTATATCCTGGTAATAAACCGTAAAATCCAAAGACATGTCTAATGTTAAAGCCTGCTGAAGACCCAACTCGTACTTTACAGTCCTTTCAGGTTCCAAATTCGGATTACCCATTATAGTTGACAATGAGCCGTTTGTATTCAATACAGCATTCGGATTTACATATAAATTTGAAAAACTCGGTATCTGGAAAAAATGTCCGTAGGAAAAATGTATAATACCTCTATCAGTGATAGGAAATGAAATTCCAAAACGGGGACTTAACTGCATTTTTGCCTTGGCCTCAACATTCTTACCAGCATTAGGAAAATTCATGTCAATTTCCGGATTTCTTAAATCCATCAAGTATTGCGAATTCGGTTTAAAGTAATCGAAGCGAAGGCCGAAGTTGATAATCATTATATCGTACTCAGCCTTGTCCTGAATATAAGCGGAAAACGTGGTTGGAAATTTTGTATATGCTATGTTTCCATTTGCTCCCAACTGTGGATAAAGAGGTGTATATATCGAATCTATATTTCCGCCCGTATTTGGACTCATTAAACTATAACCATGGTCGTAAAGTTTATACCAATCCAATTCCGCACCAATTCCTATTTTATGTTCCTTGGATACCTGAGCGTTTAACTGCCATTGAAGTATACTTTCAATTGTCTCTCTTTCATAGTGATCAGGCTGCTGACCTCCATATTCAAATGAGTAACCCGAAGTAGGAACTCCCTGACTTGGATCAACATACCTCGGATCAAAAGGATCATCATAAACTCCGCCATGGTAATTATATCTGTTTACAGCAAACTTTAATGTTTCGAATATACTTTGAGACGGTATATGAGATATTTGTACACTATTTATTAAGCCGTCCGTATAATAATTCATTGTTCCATCAGGGTTCCATGCCCATTGGTGACTGTAATACTTATTCCAATCTTTATTCCAAAATCCGCTGTATGAAATTTTTATACTAGGGAGTTGATAAGTTAACTTTCCATTAAAAGTATATCTGCGTACAGGGCTCATTGGAACATAGGCACTGTCACCGCTGTTTGTAACTATCAAGTTACCGTTTGAATCCGTCGGTCCGTATAGCGGATTATCCGAAACGTTATATATCCTTTGACCGTAAAAATATCCGGGATTATAGTAATATCTGCCTGTTGTAAAAAATGTTAAATGTGGAATTAATAACGTCGGACCGCTTAAACTAAATTCGTAATTCCTTATTCTAAATGTTACCAGCTTTCCCACATTGGGAAATAAGCCTGTATGGGTAGTTACATAATCTCCGGTATATGCAGAAATTTTTCCATGAAAGCTATTGGAACCGTCCTGCGTAACTATGTTTACTATACCGGACATTGCCCTTCCATATTCGGCGTTAAAGGTTCCGCTGATTACTTCCATTTCCCTTATTGATGAATTTTCAACTTGAAGCGGTAAAGTACCGTTAAACTCATCAGTTACCGGAAGTCCGTCTACCAAATAAGATACCTCATCCGAGCGGCCTCCTCTGAAGTGACCTCCTACAACTCCAGCCTGCAAATTTATTATTTGACCGACACTTTCAACAGGCATCATTTTAATTTCGTTCGATGAAACTGTTACCGATGAAGAAGTTAAATCTTTCTGCACTAATGGTCTTTTTGCCGTAATTACAACTTCTTTAGTGCTTATTGATGTTTCATTTAATTTTACATCCAGATTAAATGTAAGATCTATTTTTATCGGGACTTTTTTGATCACTACTTTTTCATATCCAACTGAACTGACAATAACAGTATATTCACCCGGCGGTATGTTGTTTATATAATAATATCCGTCAACATCTGCCGCTGCACCGAGATATGTTCCCTCAATTAATACATTAGCGCCAATAACAGGTTCTCCGGTTTTAGCATCTGTTATTTTTCCCGAAAGTTTACCTGTTGTACCGGCAAAAGAAATATTTGAAATCAGAAAAATTAATAAGGATATTATAAATATTTCTTCAACTTTTATAAAAAGATATTTTAAGACTTTCAAATTATCATTATTACACATTATCATTTTTCCCAATAAGATAGAAATATGAATTTTTTAGTCATTCTAATCAGAAAATAAATGGTGCAGTACTTTTTAGTACTGCACCAAGAATATATTACTTAAGCAGCATCATTTTTTTAACACTTTGGAAAGAACCTGATTCAAGTTTATAGAAATAAACACCGCTTGCAAGTTGGGAAGCATTAAAATTAACTATATGACTTCCCTGTACTTGGTATCCATTTACCAATGTTTTTACCAGGCGGCCAAGTACATCGTAAATTCTTAATGTTACTAAGCCCGGTTTCATCAAAGAATATTGTATTTTTGTTGAAGGATTGAATGGGTTTGGATAATTTTGAGATAACTTATAGCTAGTAACAGTATTGCCACCTTTGTTTTTAATACCTGTCCAAGAATTACCAATCCATGTATAAGACCAAACTGCAACATTAGCATATGAATTACCATTTGCGATAGAAGAATAATCCAATTGTCCGTCTCTTGTAGTTTTTCCTATACTTACACTGCTTAATTCGATATCAAAAGGAATTCTCATACCTACCTGCGGGACAAATAGGTTATCTGATCTTGTATTACCAGTATTGGATTTATGTGCAATATCCTGCCATGATATTTTTGCTTCAAAATTATAACCGGCTAAGGGATCTGGGAATCTTGAACCCCAATAATAGTTACTTCCTGGAACTACAAGTGAATCAACACCATCATTATCAACAATCACTCTATCTTGAGCAAATCTAAAATGATAATCCGGATGTGATCCGCTTTGGAGCGCCGTGTGCGGAGCACCATGTGCATTATATAATCCAAAAAACAAATCAGTTGCAGTATTAAACCACGATGAAGTGTCAGGATTAAATACTATATTATTTGTATTGATATGTCCGGCTACGTATAAATAATCCTGATCAACTGCTACATAAATATCCCCTGAACTTACCGTATCGTTAGGAACATATGTATTTTGAACAACTGTTCCGCTGCCGTCGCTAACATATACTCTGAAAGGCTTAATATTTGACCATTCGCTTAAATCTCCATCAGCCTGGAAATTAAGAGGTGCTGTAGCATTAACAGTAGTAATACCTTTAGCTGTATTTGTAATAGCAGAACTCATAGGTCCAACAGATCCTAGAAGACCGTCACCGCTTTTACATACTACTGCATAATAGTAAGTAACTGATTGATCTGTAGCAGGAGCTAATAATTTGTGAACAAATTGCTGCTCGCCATGTGCAATACCTGTGCCGGCAACTTCTACGCCTTCAGCAGTAATATCTGTAATTGGCGACAATGAATAATAAACATTATACGTTTCATTGGTTTGCCCGGGAACATCAGTCCAAATTATTGTATTGGTATTATCATTGTTTGCGACACCAGTTATACCTTGGGGAGCCACAGGAGGAATAGGTGCTTTAGGATGGCCAGTCCAAATATCAGAGAGCCATACATTTTTACCTGTTATACCATCTCCTTCAGCCATTATTTGCCATACTGTTACAGCAGCTGAATCAAAACCTGATGTACCATCCTCCGGAACCATATCCTTTAGGGCAACAGCATATCTATGCCATAATGTATCCTGAGTAACAATAAAAACTTTACCAACCTTCGCTGTCCCATCTTCAAATTGAACTCTCATTGAATCAACGCCGATGTCTGATTTCATGTAGAAACTGAGAGAATCTACCGGCCATCCGCCGGAAAGGTTAAATGCTGGAGATATATTGTAACCAATCCCATTCCAACCGCCAGTTCCTGATTGATCTCCCATAATCCAATGTAAGGAATTAGTATTTGGAAACGGGCCATTGCCGTTTTCTTGAGCAAAACTTGCATTCCATTGAAAAGCACTTAGATTGTTAGGAGTTGAAATACCATTAAATATTACTAAAGGAATAGGTCTATTGCCAGTTCTTTCAAAATTATCATATTCAACTTCAATGGAATCAGCATCATTTCCAGTAGTAACTACAGACAGATCATATCCAACAATTTTGTCCATATTTAATTTTTGATCATTCATTGCTGAATTCCAATTGTAAGGTGCAATCACAAAACCTGAATCTCCAGGATTTACTGTGCCATCTGAAGTTATCTGCTTGAAAGGGATTTGTAACTGAACCCAATCATGTTGAGTAGTTAAAGTAGTGTCGTTTTCATAAACCCATAATTCTGTATTACCTGTTGAATCGGGTTGATCTAGTAGCTGAACTCTAAATACTATTGCGCTTGGATGAGCAGGCGCGGTTACAACCCTTAGCCAAAGTTTTAATGTGTCGCTATTCGACCAGTCGAAATATGAACCATTAGGTGCAGATCTGTGTAAGGATAAGTAACTGCCGTATGTATGAAAAGAACCAATTGTAATATTTGCATCTAAAGAAGCAGCACCTTCCATAAAATTTGTACTATCAGAATGATACTTAATTGCAGTTGGAGCACCTTCAGATCCAAGAGTGTACGTAGAATCAGTAAAAGAATCGAAGCTATCAATCGTCACCTGTTGTGCATAGGTCACAAAAGACCACGAGAGAAGAGCAAATAGCATAGGTAAAACAACTTTTTTCATGAGTTATCTTCCTTTTTTTTAGTTAATAGATTGTTAATTATTTGAACATTATTATAGAAAATTATTAGAACCATATACTCCATAATCCTATTATTACTAAAAGAATAAATGCAGACATCATAACATTTAC
>CAYWMN010000226.1:0-6280 GCA_964459065.1 uncultured Acidobacteriota bacterium
TCCAGCCGGCAAAAAAGTCCAGCATGACGGCCACCGGAGTCACCATGGCTCCCGGCTGGCCCTGCCGCCGAATCCACTTGCCCGCCGCCCGTTGAATCTGGCCGATCGGACTTAAGCGACGGTTCTCCCGGTTGGCTTCCCATCCTCCTGAACTCGAAACCTTGGTGTCGTAAAACCATCCGCTCTCAAAAGAGACCAGCATGCAGTTGTACAGGATCTGGCTGTACATTAATCGCTTCATCAAGCTGAGGCTGGTGCCGAAAGTCGGGCCATGATGATACCCGGGACCGGTGGAGTTCTCAGATCCATACGTCTTATATCCCCAGCGATTAAAGACGGAGGCATTTCCGAACCACGGCACACCGTATTGCTTGCCCGCGCCGCGGATAAAAACGTAAAAGACCTGTCCGTTGGGCAGCCCCTGCGCCGTTTCCGCCCCGATCAGTTTGTAAAGGCCTTCCTTCAGGTAATAGTGGCCAAAGCTGAGAGAGACGAGGGCTGACATCTTGCTCCCAAGCTGGTCCGTAATGCCCTCGGCATAGCGGTGGAAATTCAGATACTGCTGGAAGTGGCTGCCCCCGGTGGGGTACATCTGGCTTGCATATCGCCAAACATAACGGCCGTCCTGCTCTCCGATATCCATGCCCAGCCAATGATCGCCCAACTTTTGATCGAACATTTCCAGCACGCCCGGCGGCGGCTGATACTCTCCCCCATAGGCTCCCGAAGCAGGCTTGGTGCCGGGCCCATATCCCATGACATCAAAGACAAAAAGACCTCTCCGCTTGATCTCATCCAGGACGTCGCCCAGGTTGGCGGCAAAAAGCATGGAACAGAACGGCCAAATCACATTTCCCAGGTCATACGTCCGGGTGTACTTCTCCAGATCCTCGGCGTAATGCACAATCCTGCCATGCTCAAGCGTGAAACGCCGGAAGGTCACCCGCTGCGTTTGATGATCAAAGGTTTCCCAGCTTGGCGGCTTGACGTGGTGGCGCGCGTAGTCCGGATGCTCGCGCGGGTCCAACAGGTGAGCATAGATCCGGTGATTTGATACCGAGCCCTGCGCAGGAACCGCGGCTGATGAGCTTCCAGAAGTGGCGGCCGCCAGCAGGTTGCCGCCCGCCAACCCCGTCACGCCAGAGAGAAGAGAATCTTTTACGAACTCGCGCCTGTTCACCATGACCTCCAATCGATTATCAAACTATGCCGGGATAGAGCGGGCCGATTCGCCCGTGCGAAGCGCCGGCTAGATCACCTGATCGCTCTTCAGCTCTGCAATCTCCCCCTCGCTGTAACCGAGTTCTGCAAGGATGGCGCTGCTGTGCTCGCTCAGAAGCGGCGGGCGCTCGACCGACGTGGGAGTGCGGCTGAACTTAACCGGCGGCCCGACCGTTCGGAACTTTCCGGCCACCGGATGCTCAAAGCTGATAAGGGTTTCGTTGTGCGCCACCTGGGGGTCGCGCTCGACGTCAGGAAAGTGATTCACCGGCGCCGCCCAAATGTCCGCCGCCATAAAAATGTCGATCAGCTCCGCCGTCGTCTTATTCGCGAACCCCGGCTCAAGCAGGCGCTTCACTTCGTCCCGGTTTTCGATGACGTTGCGGGAATCGTTTCCTGCAAAGCCCTCCACACCCACGAGCTCGGCAATTTTTCCGATCGGCATCATCGCGATCGCGACGTAACCGTCTTTGGTCTTGTACACGCCCATCGGCGCTCCCACGTAAGGGTGTCCCAATCCGGCGGCACTGCGGCGCGGCTCGATTCCGGTATTCAGGTACACGGTCAACTCCTGAGTCGCCAGGCTCATGATGGAATCGAGCAGATTCACATCCACGCGCTGGCCCTCGCCGGTCTCGTTCCTCCGGTGAAGGGCTGCCAGCACTCCAATCGTGATGTGAAGCGCCGCGGTCAGGTCCGCAACGCCCATCCCGACCGGCACGGGAGGATCGTCGGCGGTTCCGTTCAGCGTCAGGACGCCCGCCACCGACTGCGCCAGCAGGTCCTGGCCGGGACGGGTCTTGTAAGGTCCGTCCTGTCCCCATCCGCAACTCGCGCAGTAGATCAATGGCGGATGAACTTTTTCCAACTCGGCATAGCCGAGGCCCAACCGGTCCATCACGCCGGGCCGAAAATTCTCAACCAGCACATCGCTTGACTTGATGATGCGCAGGGCGGCTTGCTTTCCACGCGGGTCCTTGAGGTTCAGCGTAATGCTTCTCTTGGCGCGATTGAAAGCCAGGAACGACACACTTTGCCCGTTGATGTACTGGTCGTAAATGGACCAGTTGCGCTGCCAATCGCCCGCGCGCGGCTCGATCTTGATAACGTCCGCCCCCAGGTCACCCAGAAATTGCGTCGCGCTCGGCCCCTGCACAAGCTGGCTGAAGTCCGCGACGCGAACTCCCTCTAAAGGTCCGCCCATTCCGTTTTCCTCCTGACTTTCCTTCCGCAGCAAGCTGCGATCGCGCCCGACCCGCGCCGGGCGTCATTCCCGCTCTTTCCGAATCTCGCCGACCAGCTTCGCCTCAGAGTCCAGGATGCTTTCGATCATTCCGAGGCGCTGCCTGGCGGGCACGAATTCCAACCGCCGGATTCCAAAAGGATCAATCTCGCGCCGGATCAGACGCAGTTGCTCCGGGGTGGGAGCCGGGGTTGTGCGAAGCGGGTGATCCACCAGAATCTCTCCTCCGGTCTGTTCTCGAACGCGCTCCAGGGTCACGCCGGGATGAAGACTCACCAGCCGAAAACGTCTTTCGGCGTGGTCCAGCTCGAAGATGCCGAGATCGGAAATCAAACGCACTTTCCCGGGCTGCAATCCTGCCCGGCGCCGTTCGTCATCGCCCAGCAAACCTCGCGAGGCCGTGCAGAACTTGACGCTGCCGGTAAATCTTTCCGGCGAGTGGCGCGTCAAATAAAGGACAAAATTCTTGTGCAGATTGGCCACATCGGCCATGCCCCCTTGCCCCGGCAGGCGCAGGCGTTTCCCTTTGCCCTCGATCCAGGCGTTGTTGGTGCGCCCGTGAACGTCCACCTGGGCGACGGTGATCACCTCATGAGTAATGCGGCCGGACTGGTAGTACCAGTGATAGGTTTCATCCCCGCCCCAACAGGCCTTTGCGGTCTCAAACGCCAATGGCTCCGCAAGCGTCAAAGACATGGGGTGCGCATCAATATCGATAAAACCGCCGTTGAGCGCAATCAGCGTCAACCCCGGCGCGTGAGTCCGCTTGGCCAGCAGGTAAGACACCATGGCCAGCGGGGACACCGATCCCACCGAACAGACGCTGGCGTTGTCATACTCACCGGCAAGGCAAACCGCCAGGAGTTCGTCCACCGTGAAGGGAGCGCCTTCCTCAATCTCAAGACGGTGGCCGTCCAGGCGCTCGGCCGTGAGATCGGCAACCCGGATGCCGGCGGCGTCGCGCAGAAACATCCGGGGCGACTCCTGCCACACAAAGCGCGGAGAAGGCGGCCGGCGCGGTAAAGTTGAAGTCTCCTGCCTGCTGGCGCCTGCAGCAACGGCTGATTTTCTTTGCGCGCGTTCCGTTCTGACGTAATCGAGCAGGCGGCGATAGTCCGTCGCGTAGTAAGGCAGGCAAGAGGTCGGATAAGCGCCGCCCGGCGCCTCGGCAACCGCTTCCACAAAGGCGTGCGGCAACGCAAACGATCGCGGAGCTTCACCGATCCTGCCCACATCCACAATCTCCTCGACGGTCACCAGCGTACGCCTGGCCGCTCCCAACACGGTCAAATCCATGCCGCGCGCGCCCTGGATTTCAATGTTTCCCGCGCGGTCAGCCCGCTGCGCGTGCAAGAGCAACACGTCGAGATTCAAGCGCCGGGCCTGGCCGACCGCCTCGCCTGTAAACGCCGACGGGGCCGCCTTCCAGAAGCCGCCCGTTCCGATCAGGTCAGAGCCGGCCGGCCATTGGAAAGGCATTTCAGGAAGATTGAACTGCGCGGCATGAAAAGCCTGAGTCATCGCCAGCGCCGACCACTCTTCAACTTCGATGCGCGACGCTTCCAGCGCTTCGCGAAAACGCGGCGCGAGGCCAAAAATATCGAGGCTGGAAAAACAAAACACCAGCTTGTTGACCGCCCCGGCTTCAAGCAGCAACTCAAGCGCCAGACCTCCGCCCCAGCTCACAAACGTAAAATCGCGCCGCCCCAGCTTGATAACGCTCTCGATCAGAGCAATGGGCAATCGAGCGAGGTGCACCCCTCCGATCCCTAACCGAACCCCGCCCGGGACCTTCGCTGCCAGTTCATCGATTTTCAGAAACTCCGTCACTCACCCTCCGCGTTTCATCAGTCGCTTATGCCGGAGCGCTGGTGGAAAGCCCTCCGTCGATCACCAGGCATTGGCCCGTCACCCACGACGCTTCGTCGCTGGCCAGATAAAGCGCCCCATTGGCAATATCCATCGGCAGGCCGATTCGCCCAATCGGGTGCATCCTCTCCCAGTAAGCCCGAAGCGCTTGGGGGTCCGGCGCCCGCGATAATACCGCAACGTTAAGAGGCGTCTCAACCGTTCCCGGAGCGATGCAATTCACCCGAATACCCCGCCCTGCGTACTCGCGCGACATCTGGCGCGTCATGCTGATGATGCCGCCCTTGCTGGCAGCGTAATGCGGATAGCCCGGAAAACCCAGGATGCCCTGCACGGAAGTGATGTGAATAATCGAGCCGCGTTTTGCGGCAAGCATTCCCGGCAAAACGTGTTTGGAAGCCAGAAACATGCTGGTCAAGTTCACCCGGATGATGTTTTCCCAGTCGGCAAGCTCCATCTCATGCACCGGCGCCTCGGAAGCAATGCCGACCACGTTCACCAGCGTGTCAATGGTCCCGAACTGCTTGGCGCCTTTTTCTGCGGCCGCCCTGATCTCGTCTTCCGAGGCCACGTCCGTCCGGCAGAACAGGCATCGTCCGCCTTTTGCACTGATTCTTTCCGCGGTGGCCCTGCCGCCTTCCTCATTGATATCCAGGCCCACAATGGCAGCGCCTTCGGAGGCAAAGCGTTCCGCAATTGCCTCGCCGATTCCCATGGCCATCCCTGAAACCATCGCGACACGGTCCTTTAAACGCATCTCCGCCTCCTTCCATTTTTCCCGCCGCACTCCCAGCCCGCAAGGTGTGGGCTGGCCCTCTCCGGTCCACGGCCTTAAACCTGAACCTTGACCGTCACGATTTCCCAGGGTCCAACCGGAAATTCCAGCGAGCCATCGGCGCTGGGGTGCAGGGATTCCTCGTCGTATTCGATCAGGCTCGAGCGCCAGGCTTTGCGGATGGGCTTGGAAAGCTGAATTCGAGCGGTGCCCTCGCTGCCTTCCGCCTCGTAAAACCGAATCACAATGCGAGGGTCACTGCCTTCCGCTTTCTTCATCGCCGTCAGCACCAGATTCGACGGCTCCATCTTCAGAAACTCCGCCCTTGGAGCGGCGGACGCCTCGCCGGTTGCTCCCGCCGCGCTGCCGACAAAGGCGGCGAGGCGGTAGTTAAAACCGATGGCGTCACGGTAACGCAGCCGCCAGTCGCCCGCGTGCGGCATTAAAGACATCCGGTAGCGGTGGCTTCCCTTTTGCGTGAACCAGCAGAGCGGATTCCACGCCAGGCTCTTGCGAGTGGAGAGCAGAACGTGCTGCAAAACGGGATAGGCCACCGGGCTGGGCGTCTCGTCCCGAAACAGGTGAACCGTCATGTCCGAAGCGGCCAGGCACCCCAAACCCTGGTACCGCCGGGCCGAAGCGTCGATCCAATTGATCGCCTCGCGGTAAGCAAGCGGGTGGTCGCCGCCGTAAATCTTCGGCTGGAACTGGGTGTCCGAATCCGGAGGCAGCAGCGCGAAGTCAAGAACGTCCTTTCCCATTTCGACGGTCCCAAACGGGACTTCGTAGCTCAGGCCGGCATCCTCCAGGCCGATCGGAAAGGCCGCCCGCAGTTCCCGGGCCTTGGTTCCGTCCCAATTCACCAGTTCGACTTCGAGATCGACGCGGTCCAGCTCGTGATAAAGGTGGAATGTTTCCCGCAGCGTGAAATGCCGGAACTGCGCTTCGCGCAGCGCTGTGGTGCGAATGGCGCCGCGCACGAAATGCTTGAAGGGAAAAGCGTGGTTGCTGGTCCTGTCGAAATTCTCCATGGTGACGAGTTCCGGATCTTCCCAGGCGTTTCCCGGAGCGGTAAATTGCAGAATCTCGCCCCCTTCAAACTTGTCCGTGCGCAGAACTTCCCACTTCTGACGCTTGTCGTACAAGCTCTTGATGCCGCCCGCGCCAAACGT
>CAYWMN010000227.1:0-6268 GCA_964459065.1 uncultured Acidobacteriota bacterium
CAGATGCAAGCCAGCACAATTCCGCCCGCCCATGCTGTTACCGGCAGGCTGATTGCGCCGATTGGATTCCGCGCCTGAGCCGGGCAGCCTGGACGGTGTTCGACATCAGCATGGCGATAGTCAGTGGACCGACGCCGCCGGGAACGGGCGTGTACGCTCCCGCCTTTTGCCGCACGTCCTCAGGCTGCACGTCACCCACCAGCACCGAGCCCTTGTTCCGCAGCCTTTCAAGCGCCGCCACCGGATCGTGAAAAATGCTCCGTACTTCTTCTTCCGTGGTCAGACGGTTGATGCCCACGTCAATTACCGCTGCGCCGGGCTTGATGAATTCACCCGTCACCAACCCCGGGCGGCCGACCGCCACCACCAGAATGTCGGCTTCGCGCGCCACGGCAGGAAGGTCGCGCGTGTGGGAATGGCAGATCGTCACCGTCGCGTGATTGTGAAGCAGGAGCAAGGCGGCGGGTTTGCCCACCATGTCGCTGCGGCCGATCACCACGGCGCGCGCGCCCTGCATCGGGATGCCGCTGCGCCGGAGAATTTCAATGATGCCCGCCGGCGTGCACGGAGCCAGGGCAAGCCGCCCGCTCACCAGATTGCCGATGTTGACGGAATGGAAACCATCGACGTCCTTTGAAGGGCTGACGGCTTCAAGCACCGCTTGCGAATCAACCTGGGGCGGCAGCGGAAGCTGCAGCAGAATGCCGTCAATCTCATCACGGCTGTTCAGGTCGTTCACCAGCTCAAGCAGCCTCTCGGTGGTGGTGTCGGCGGGCCACTCAATCTTTTCGGCGTGCATCCCCAGCGACTGGCACGTCTTCATCTTGCTCTGCACGTAAGTTTGCGAGTCGGTGTTTGCTCCCACCAGGACGGCGGCGAGGCCGGGCGTGATGCCCGTGGCTTTTAAGTCGCGGATTTGCTCACCTAACTCTTCCAGGATGGAATCGCGGATTTGCTTCCCGCTCAGGACTCGAGCAGCCACTGGATCATCTCCCGAGGGTATTGATAGCCATTGAGTCTAGCACACTTGCTGCGCCGGGGCGCCGAGGGGCGAACCGGCTCAGGATACCTCTCGACACGGTTCCGGCGGAGACGCTTCACCGGGCCGGCAGACGATCAAGCGCTTCCGTAATAACGTCGTAAACCCAATGCAATTCCGCGGGTCTGATGGCGTAGGGCGGCAGGATATAGACAATGTTCCCAAGCGGGCGCAGCAGAACGCCCTTTGCCAAAAAGAAATCGTAGAGAAACGGCCGCAGGTCAGAAAGATACCCAACGTCTTCGGCCCCGAGTTCCAGCGCCGCCACCGTGCCGATGGAACGCACGTCCACCACGGCTGGATGGCTTTTGAGCGAGGGCAACCGCTCGGCATGAATCCGTGCGATCCCGGCAATGCGATCAAAGACCGGCTCCGATTCAAAAATCTTCAGGCTGGCGATGCCCGCCGCGCAGGCCAGCGGATTCCCCGTGTAGGAGTGCCCGTGGAAAAACGTTCGGGTGCGGTCACGCGACCGGAACACTTCCCGAACAGCGCCGGAGCAGAGGGTGGCTCCCATCGGCAGAAAGCCGCCGGTCAGTCCTTTGGAAAGGCACATGATGTCCGGCGCGACGCCGGCAAGCTCTGAAGCGAACATCCGCCCGCAGCGCCCGAAGCCGGTGAGGACTTCATCGGCGATCAGCAGGACATTATGGGCCGTGCAAAGCTTGCGAATCCGCTGGAGGAATTCCACGGGATGGACAATCATGCCGCCAGCAGCCTGCAGCAACGGTTCGACGATGACGGCCGCAATCTCGCCGTGCTTTTCTTCCAGAAGCTCGGCGAGCGGCTCGACGCAGTCAATGTCACAGGTGGCCCGCTCCTGGCCCACCGGGCACCGGAAGCAATAAGCCGAAGGCACGCGCCACACCGGGAAAAGCAGCTTTTTGAAAGGATCGACGAACGCTCCGTCCTCTCCCACCGACATCGCTCCGAACGTGTCGCCGTGATAGGCGTGGTCGAGCGCCACGATCTTGTACTTTTCGCTTTTTCCCTGATTCCACCAATATTGCACGGCCATCTTGAGGGCCACTTCCACAGCGGTCGATCCATCGTCGGAAAAGAAAATGTGCTCGATGGAAGGCGGCAGATACGGCTTGAGCCGCTGCGCCAGCTCCTGGGCCGGCTGGTGCGTAAAGCCCGCAAAGATCACGTGCTCAAGCTCGCGCGCCTGCCGGGCGATGGCTTCCGCAATCAGCGGATGCGAGTGGCCGTGCAGGTTGACCCACCAGGATGAGATGGCGTCAATCAGACGCCGGCCGTCGGCCGTGTAGAGATAAACGCCCTCGGCGCGTTCAATCGCAATGGGCGCGGGTTCAACCGCGTCCTGAGTAAAAGGATGCCAGATCGAAAGCTCGGACATTCAGAGGAATTTTTCCTTGTTGAATTCGGAATTGAAGACTTCCAGCAGGATTTCGCGGTTGATCACTTCCAGCAGCGGCACGCGGCCGATGATGGGCGCCGAGCCGTATCGTTCGATCGCGCGCTCGTTGTCATGGTTCGGCGTTCCCACCGCCACAACCCCACGTATCGTAAGCCCTGCTGCGCGCAGCGCGTTGAGCGTGAGCACCGTGTGATTGATGGTTCCGAGCGCGCTGCGCGAAGCTACCACCACCGGCAGGCCGAGCCCGCGCATCATATCCAGCATAAACTCGGAGCCGTTCACCGGCACCATCACGCCGCCCGCGCCCTCAACAATCAGCGGGCCCGCGAGCTTTGCATCCGGCAGGCGAATTTTGGCGAGATCGATCGCGACGCCGGCCCACTCGGCCGCAAGATGCGGAGAAACCGGCGGGTTGAAGCAATAAACTTCCGGAAGCGTCCGGTCCTCGGCCAGTCCAGCCACTTCCATCACCGTGCGCCGGTCACTTTCTTCTTCGATACCCGTCTGGATCGGCTTCCAGTAAACGCCTTCGAGCGCCGCGCACAGCAGCGCCGATACCAGCGTCTTGCCAACGCCTGTGTCCGTCCCGGTCACAAAAAGATCCGTTGCCATAACGTCTGTTTACTATAGCGCGATAGCGGTAGGAGGGGTCAATTGGGTTTTCGATTGAGCACGGCTGCCTCCCGCGCACCGCACCTCCCCAGCAGGTCACCAGGTTTTCCGGAAAGGGTCGCCCGACCGGCTTCTGGATTTCGTGGTGCGCTCCGTCCATTGCGTGTCGCGTTCCTGCTGGAAAGCCCAATTGGTCAGGCAGCTGGCGTGCTGCGCGATGGCCTCAAAAACGCGGTTGGCAATCACCAGCTGGCCGACTTTGTTGGCATGGACGCCGTCGTAACCGATCAGCCAGTCGGCCTGGTCCTCCGCCCGCCAGATATCGGCCAGAATGCAGTCAAACTCCGCCGCGAGCCCGCGAATGCAGTCGTTGTAGCGAAGGGTGAGCTCGACGCTGCCCTTGTCGTAAGGCGGATAACTCCTCCAGCCCGTCATGTAATAAACGGTGGTCAGCACGGTGACGGGAGAGCACGCCTTCTGCACGTTGCTGATGATGGTGGCCATGTCTTCGCGGAAATCGGTTAAGGGCATGGCCGCCCGCATGTCATTCAGGCCGTAAGCGAGGATGAAGAGATCGGGCCGAAGGTCGATGACATCCTTGCGGTAGCGCTCAAGCGCGCTGGGCTTCCTGGACTGCGCGTAACCGGGACTGCGCGGCGAGATAGCGTTGGCGCCGATTCCCTTGTTGTAATACTCAATCGGCTCCTTCTGGCAGGCGTTGATGAGCCGCACAAGAACGTCGGCATAGCGATCCTCTTTCCGGTGCAGCCAGGGGCCGCCCTCCACGTGGCTTTCACCCAGGATCACCAGCCGCTTGAACGGCTCCTTCCTGTAATCTTTGGGCAGAACGTGGCCTGGCTCGCATCCTGCCTGGGATTCCGCATCGCTCGTCGCGCCCATGGCCACTGCGGCCTGGGCCGCAAGAGGAAGGCCGAAACCTGCTGACGCACCCATCAGAAATTCACGACGTTTCATATTTACCTCCCGTGGGTAGATGAAATTGCCGTGCAATACTAGGTTGCAACCGCGCGCGTGGATGCAAGCACGTTTGCAAGCTTTTCCAGGATTTCCATCGACAGGTTCACATTCAACGACAGACGCAGGCGTGAGGTGCCTGCCGGAACGGTAGGCGGACGAATCGGGCGGACGGCAAAACCCGCTCGGCAAAGTTCATCAGCATAATGGACAGCGGTATCGTTCCCGCCGAGTATTACGGGAACAATTTGCGAATCGCTCCGGCCGGTGTCAAATCCGGCGCGCTTTAATTCCCCGCGCAAAAAGGCGGCAAGCTGCTGAAGGCGGCTGCGCTCATCATCTGCTTCGACCACGATTTCCACCGCGCGGCGAATCTGCGCAGCGAGATACGGCGGAAGCGCAGTGCTGAAGATGAACGAGCGGGCACGGTTGACGAGATATTGCTTGAGCGCCTCTGAGCAGCAGACAAATCCTCCCGCTGAAGCCAGCGCCTTACCGCAGGGGTGGACGGTTGCGAGCACCCTATTAGTGGCCCCGGCAGCGGCAACCAGGCCGCGGCCGGCGGGACCGAACACACCCGTTGCGTGAGCCTCATCTACAATCAATTCCGCGCCAAAGCGCCCGGCCAGCGTCACCAGATCACCGAGCGGCGCGCGGTCGCCGTCCATGCTGAAAACGCTTTCCACCACAATGAACTTTTCGCCGCGGGAACCGCTGGTCTTGGCGAGCGCGTCTTCAAGAAAGTCGAGATCGAGGTGCGGGAAGATCACTTTGCGCGCGCGGGAGAGTCGAATGCCGTCCACCAGGCTCGCGTGGTTCAACTGGTCGGAAAAGACCGTGTCTTCGGGCCGCAGCACCGCGCTAAGCAAGCCCGCGTTGGCGGCATAGCCGGAACTGAAAAAGAGCGCAGCTTCGGCGCCGATGAAGCTTGCAAACCCGGCTTCAAGTTCTTCCCACACGGCCGCGTTGCCGGAAAGCAGCCGTGAACCGGTAGAGCCGAGAGAAAGGCCGGAAGCCACCGCGGCGGCAACCGCCTCCCGCAGGCGCGCGTCGCACGCAAGGCCCAGATAATCGTTTGAAAAAAGATTGACGCCCTCGACCCGGGCAAGGCGCCGCAGGCCGGACCGGGACTTGAGCGAGGCAAGTTCACTCAAAAGACGGCGGAGAGTAGGGCTCGGCTCCTGATCAGGCATAGGGCATGGGCCGCAAGCCAAGGTCGCGGAACAGGCGGGCGTCTTCATCAACTTCCGGGTTCGGCGTGGTCAGCAGTTTTTCGCCCGTAAAGATGGAGTTGGCTCCAGCAAGGAACGCCAGAGCCGCGGCTTCCCGCGTGAGCGACCGGCGCCCGGCGCTCAGCCGCACCATCGATTGCGGCATCAGCAGACGCGCCGTGGCGATGGTCCGGACCAAGATCAGCGGATCAATGGCCGAGGCTTCGCCGAGCGGCGTGCCTTCCACGCTCACCAGCATGTTGATGGGAACGCTTTCGGGATGAGGGTCGAGCGAGGCCAGTTGATGGAGCAAACCCACGCGGTCGGCGTCCGATTCGCCCATGCCGATGATGCCTCCGCAGCAGACCGTGATGCCGGCCTTTCGCACTCGCTCGAGCGTTTGCAGGCGGTCTTCATAGCGGCGCGTGGTGATGATGTTGCCGTAGAATTCGGGCGAGGTGTCGAGATTGTGATTGTAGGCCGTGAGACCGGCTTCGGCCAGGCGCTCGGCCTGGGATTCGGTGAGCATGCCCAGCGTGCAGCAGACTTCCATCCGGAGGGCCGCCACGCCGCGCACCATGCGGAGCACCGCGTCAAAATCTTCGCCGTCCCGGACTTCGCGCCAGGCGGCTCCCATGCAGAAGCGCGTCGAGCCTTCGCGCTTGGCCTCGCGGGCCTTCGCCAGGACTTCGTCGACATCCATCATGCCGGCGCGCTCAAGATTCGTTTCGTAGTGCGCGCTTTGAGGGCAGTAACCGCAATCCTCCGGGCAGCCGCCGGTCTTGATGGAAAGCAGGCGGCACATCTGGACTTCGTTCGCGTTGTGATGCTGCCGGTGAACCTGCTGCGCGTTGAAAACAAGCTCCAGCAAAGGACGGTCGTAAATGGACTGAACTTGTTCGCGGGTCCAGTCATGCCGCAATGCTTGTTCGGTTGCTGATAAGGTTGAAGCAGCTTTCAAAACTTTTTCCTTTCCTAGACGCTTGTCCGGCGGCCATTGCAGAAACTCGCACGGATGCCCACTTGCACGTCACTCGACCTTACCAGATC
>CAYWMN010000228.1:0-6256 GCA_964459065.1 uncultured Acidobacteriota bacterium
TTTGTCCCAGGTCGAACCGGCGTACCCCCGGCCGCACTGTCCTCTCCGATACAGGCTCGATTGATCTTACAACCCGGTCGGGAACCGAGAGCTGAGCTTCGAGCGTTCCCTGTGGCGCCGGAACGGTTTGTGCTTGCACCCAGCCGGCGTCATTGAACGCGGGTTCAAGCCATTGATCCATTTCCAGCCGGGCGTCGTAATCTTCCCCGGTAAAAATTCCGTTGTGGATAATCGGCCCTGACGTCGAGACCTTCCAGGTTTCGTCACTGGCCACGGTGACGCCATTTCCGTCTGCCGACTGGCATTCCAACTGAAAAATCAATTTCGGTGAGTGGTACCAAAGGTAACCTTCCGCCAGCCGGTCCCGCTGGTTATACCAACCGTTGCCCAGAATGATCCCGGCGACATTCGGTCCCGGGCGCAGGCAGGCGGTGACGTCGTAGGTCACATACAGGGCTCGCATGCGAGCATGATCGCGATAAGGATAGAGCAAATGGTGGAGTTTTCTTGAATCGTAATTGGTTTGGTTTGGCGATAGGACCTGATCGCCGACCCGCTTTCCATTAAGGTAGAGTTCGCAGAAGCCCAGACCGCAAATATAAGCGCGAGCGGAAGTGACGGGGCTTGGGAGTTGAAACGCTTTGCGGAAAAAAGGCGCCGGGCCCGTGTAGGTGTGTTCACGGTCGGCTGCTGCCACGTCGGCGATCCATTTTGCTTTCCAGTCGCTTTGCCGCAGCAGTCCCATTTCCCACAGCGCGGGCGCGCTCCATTGCGATGGCCTCCCGTCCTGGTTCCAGCTCCGCAGCCTCCAATGGACGGCCGTTCGAGCCTGTAACACCTGGCCGCGGTAGACAACCTGGGCGCAATTGCTGCTGGCGACTTTTCCGGAATCCCACAGGTCAGGGTTTCCGGCAAGCAGTTTGTTGCGGCTGCTGGCGGCGACGATTTGATAAGCCTGCTGGCTGGCGCCGCGCTGGGTGCTTGCCGGCGGCAGCCATCCCAGCCTGGGATGGCGCACGTCGATTCCGAGCGGATCCTTTAAATACTCAACCGTCAGATTCGTTGGGCGGGCTGGGGAAGGTATTTCGGACCACCCCAAAGTGTCCAAACCCGATTCAACTGCAGCGGCAAGGGCCGCGGTCTTAAGAAAATTCCGGCGGGACAACATCAGCGATCTGCTCCAGGTTTATTTTCTTCAGCACCGTTCGATGTGGCGTATAGTGTATCGCACTGTCTGAAAAGGTGCAGGGAGCCGGAACGCGCGACGCTCGATTCCCCGAGCAAAGTTAAAAGCTAGACTGAGACGGAGTTCTTGCCGTGCGACCCGATGGCTGACGGCGCTTCAGCTTGCGCGCAGGAAGGCGGCAAGGGAGAGATTCAGACTGCGGAACGCGTTTCACTGGTGGGCGCGCTGGGATATTTTCGGCGCCTGATAACGCACCTGCAGATAGGGAGTCTCCAGGCGCTTCTGTCCTTCGAATTTGGAAGTCAAGCAACTCTCCTGGATGCCGCTCACCATCAGAGTTCGCTCCACCGGATACGGAGCTTTTCCGGTCGCAAACAACTCTTCAATCTTCCTCACAAGGCAGGCGGAGTAAGTCACGTTGGGGACGGGGGTGAGAAGGAACTGATTGGATTGGATCTGCGAGAAACCTTTGACCCTGGCAGCAAAATTGAAGTCCTTTAACGCCCCATTGAGCATCAGCAGCGTCGTACGGAGACCGTCGTTGTGCTCAATGAAATAGGCTGCCGGCTTCTTCACCAGTTTTTGTAACTGCCCATTGTCCACAATGTCCTGCGTGCGTCCATCCACAACGCTCATGCCTTGCAATGTGTCGCTGCGGGAGACGGCGGCAACGAGCAAATCGTGCGACCATCGTCCTTCACGGCCCGCTTTCCACACGGCGTCGCCCACGATCATCTGCACGGACTTCACGCCCGTCTCGCCTCCTTTGCGGCGCTCAATCATGCACTGCATGCCTTCAAGCGCGTGGTAGTCCATGGCGTCCGAATCGCCCTCTCCCACCATCAGCGCCTCTTCGATCTCGCAGCCGAGCGGCAGCTCCAGATCCGGCAGGCGCCAGGTTACCGGCAAGGACGATCCCGCCAGCATGGGAAAATTCATCCGATGCGCGGTTTCGACCATCCACTGTGCTTTTTTGAAGCTGTAAGAAAGGTTCTTGTCGTTGTAGACGGGAACCACGCGGCCATCCTCGCGGAAGACGTCGACGCATTGTTTGAAGAACTCATAACGCGGGTAGAGAATCTGCCCCTTTCCATTCCTGGGGTAATCGCCGTGTTCGGCCACAATCAACACCGCATCCACGGCCAGCTTGCTGCCGCCGCAGCGCAAGGTTTCGGCAATGGTGGGATAGACGGTAAAGCCGAACTCGCGGGCGCGTTCAGCACTCAGGTCGCCTTCCGGCTTCTGGTCGACGTAGAGCGAGACGACCTTCATGTCGGGATGGTGCCACTGGCCCGCGTACGGGTAACCCACCAGAAATCGGTCGGCGATGTGCTGGGCATGGGACAGATACTTGTAGATCGTTGCGATGACGGCGATGCGGAGCGACATGGGACTTAGGTTCTCCAGAAAGTGGATTCTTTTGTCGGCTGATAAGGGATATGCAAATGCGGCGTCTCATACCGTCGTTTCAGGTAGAGGCTTTCCATGCCGGCGGCCGTCAATCCGGTCGTCAGCAGGGTGCGCTCCACGGGATAAGAGGTTTTGCCGGTGAGAATCATCTTCTCCATGTAGTGCACCAGAGGGCTGAAGAAATTCGCCAGGGTGCAACGGACCGGGGGCATGGGCAAATACATCTGCGTGGAAAAAATTTCGCGACGACCGTCGAGGCGGGCAGCAAAGTTGAAATCCTGTACCAACCCGTTCAGCAACAGCATGGTACATCTCACTCCGTCCAGGTGCTCGTAGTGATAAGCGACGGGATTTTTAACGATTGTCCGCATCTGGTCATCGGTGGGATAGATGTCATTAAAGGTCGGGCGGGCGGGGGTTAGTGTATGGCTCCGGCAAAGAGCGGCTTTCATCAGATCTCGTGACCAGACGCCTTCCCGGTACGCCTTCCAGAAATCTTCTCCCCGGTAAGCCTGCAGCCACTTGACGCCGCACTCTCCGCCTTTGCGCCGTTCCACCATGCATTGCAGGGTTTCGAGGGCATGAAAATCGTAACTGTCGACTCCTCCGTAAGCCACGGAAACAGCCTCCCGCACGCGCGCCCCCCAGGGCATTTCCAGCGAGGGTGTGCGCCAGGTTACTGGCAGGCTTGATCCTGCCATAAATGGGAAGCCCATGCGGCGAGAGGTGTCATACATCTTCCGGGCCCAAGCCCAGTTCCAGGAAAGGTGCTTGTCATTGTATACGGGGACGGTCCGGCCGCTCGATTCAAAGACCTTGACGATATTCTCGAAAAACCGATAGCGAGGGTAGAGCTTCTGTCCTATTTTATTGTCAGGATAATCGCCGTGCTCGCCGATAGAGAGCACCCCGTCCACGGCCAGCTTGCTTCCGCCGAGCGTGAGGGCCTCGGCGATGGTGGGATAAATTTTCATCTGGGGGAAAAGCCTGGAGCGCTCCCGGCTCAGATCGTTCTTTTCGACCTCATCGACGTAGAGCCCCACCAAATCCATGGGAGGGTGATGCCACGTGCTGTTCCATCCGTATCCAAAAAGGAAGCGGTCCAGAATTTCCTCTGCGTGGGAATACTTGAAACAGATTGTGATAACGGCGGCAATCTTCAGCCGCCGGTTCCGCCGCCCTCTGCTGCCCGCAACTTTCGACCATGCTTTCGTCCCAACCGTGGAAGCCAGCATCCCCGCCAGCAATTCGCGCCGAGTCATCATTCAACACCCCTAGGTGAGAACCTGAAAATACCTTGAATTTAGTGCGTCGGTTTCAAACTTCTTTTCGCTGGCCGCTTTTGCCAAACTGCAAACTACTACAACCTCACGGAACCTACAAGAGCATTTGTAGGCTGGCCCAAGATCCTCATTGTTGAACGAGCTTTATCCGCGCAAGAAGATGGCTGGCGTCACGCCCGTCCGGGCGCAAACATGGTATCGGAGCGTCTAACGCCCAACGGGTCCCGGCCATGAGGACGGCATCCCAGGGAAGTGCGCCGCGAGTTACACCTTGAATTGCCGCAAATCGATCTTCGACCGTTCCCATACGCCCAAGCCAAGGGCGCCTGCGATTTCAACGTGCTCGGGCTGCCGGTGCACGAAGGTGCTGAACTTGTCAGGCGTTGCCTCAAAGAGGGCTTTCATCCCCACCGAAACCCGCTTGGCGTCGATCACTTCCCATCCCACGTGGTCAAGCGCTACCGGATCCGTAGCGAAATACATCGTTCGATGTTCCCACACGAACTGCGGCCTGGCGGAGGGCCCTCCGTCATAGACGCCTTTGACGCCGTCGAGAATGTGGAGAACGGTTTTGTTGCGGATCACCGGCATCGCCACAACAGCCGGAATGAAGGCGTTGCAGGTATTCAGGCTTTTGGAGGAGTGGCTGCGGTTAACGTTATTTACCAGGCCATGGGAGAGGTTCTTGAGGCAGAGCGTGACGCCTGCCGACTGATGATCCTTCAGCACGGGAACGTTGATCAGCTTGTTGACCTCGCGGGTGATGAAGCGGGCCGCATAGGAGCGGCGCGCCCTCGCATCGGTGACGCTATAGCCCGGAAGGGTCAGCGCCATGTCCATGTAGTGGTCGGGGTCATAGCCGTCCATTCCCTGCTGAATGCCATCCACGTTTTCCGCAGCCCAGGAAATACGAACCCCCTTGGGCACCCACTTGTCGTAGCCGGCGCCGAAGAACATGCGCCGGTAACGGTCGTAGACGACAATATCCTTGTTCTTGATCCCGGCGGCATTGAGGCCGGCGATAATTTCATGCAAGACCGTGGCGTCTGATATCACCCGCGGCCGGCCCACCGGGTTGAGCTTGACGCCCACCACGTCGCCTGGTTCAAAGAAGGACCGCCAGGCTTCCACCCAGGTGTCCGCGCCGGTCAGTTCCTTCATCCCGCGCCGCATCATCTTTTGAACAGGTCCGGCTTGATATTGGTCGGATACGAGAACGGCAGGACTTTTTACCGAAACCACCCGCCCCGGATAGGGCCCGGGCATTTTGAGTTTGTTGTCATCAGTTTTGGATACAGATCGAGCGGCCAGGGCCGCTGATTTTGCGCTATACGCGGCAGCCACCCCGCCGCCCATGCTCTTCAGCCAATCACGCCGATTGAACCGCATATACACCTCCACAACGGTCAAAACTAAATGCCGAAACTGAGGATTTTAAGTTTAAAAAGGCTGAGCCTGCCCCGGCCTGTGGGTTACCCCCCCAACCTTAAAAGAATGCAGACCTTAGAACAATCGACCGATAAAACCCTATGACTGTTTCGGAGCATATCACTTTTCTTTCGACTGTGCCATATGTGATTTGGAGGGGAGACCCTGCGGATTTTATCGAGCAGAATCTCGCGGCCCAGTGCCGCATCGAGCCCAGTCAGGTGGGTATCGGAATTCGTGACGCGCCCGCGTGGGCTGCCGCAGCTGTTCAGTTTGAATCCTTTCGGCAGAGAGTTCTGTGCCGCGCCGACGGATTGAGTTTCGGCCCTCTTCTGATGCCCATCTGCCGGTGCGGCCGTAAGCTTTACGTCCCGGCACGCAGTAATGGTAAAATCTTAGGTTGGGTTATCCACCCTGCGGGGATGGCGTGAGACGAACTTGAAATAGCTGCGTGCCGTGGGTGCGGAAGCTGTGCAAGAACTTGCAAGGAAATTTTGAGGAGGCAAGATGCGAGGAAGTTTGCGGAAGATCATTCAGGGGCTGTTGATTTTGGGATTAGTAGCGGTTATACCGACAATGACCATTAGTTGGGCCAAGGGCGGGACGGCTCTTTCTCCCGTAGCCAAGGCGGGCAAAAAGGTCTTCGACGAAAACTGCACAATGTGTCATTTTGCGAATCAGACAACCAAGAAGATCGGACCTGGATTGAAGGGAATCTTAAAAGATAAGGAGCTGCCGTACTCCCACAAGCCGGCGACCGTCGCCAATGTCAGGAAGCAGATTGAAGACGGCAACATGCAGGCTCAACCGATGCCCATGCCGCCGTTTGGAAACAAACTTTCAAAAGCACAGTTAAACGACCTGATCGCTTACCTGAAAACGCTCTGAGTTGATCGAATTTTCAGGATTAAGGCTCCGGTGCTATGAACCTCCTCAGACTGCTGCTGAG
>CAYWMN010000229.1:0-6249 GCA_964459065.1 uncultured Acidobacteriota bacterium
GCGGAGGCTGACGAGGTTCCCCTTGAGCGTGTGGCGCCAGCGCAGGGCTCGGGCCGCGCGGCAGGCTTCCATTACCGGCTTGCCATGCTTGACGCCCAGGCAGCGCCCGCCCTGGGACCGCAGAGCCCCCTTGGAGGTAACGACCCATTTTTCATCCGGAGTGCCCTGGCAGAGTTCCACTTTTCCCGGAGCGGCCAGGCAGCGGCTGTAATGATGAAGGGTGCGATGATGGCGGTCGGGATTGGTGGTCATGATGATGGCGCCGGTGCGCGACGGCCGCCCGCAGCGGGCCGAAGGGTGAATGCGCCAGATGGCGGTATCGTGAGGCGCAACCTCGGCCTCAAGAGCGGATATCGCGGATTGCCGGCTGCCGTTCCACAGATTCCGCGCGTCCAGGCGGCATCCGCCGGCGGTTGCAAAGCCAAGCTCGGCCGGGCGCAATCGGACCCGGATGGGCGCCTCGCTGTGATTAAGGACCGCCACGGCATCATCACCCCCGGCAAGCGGCTTGAACAGAACGTCCATGGCCGGACTTCGCCGCACCAGCGTGGCCATGCGGCCCAACGGATCCTGGTCAATCGCGATCACGGCGCGATTGCCGACAATGGCGAGCGCCGCGGGGCCGAGCTTCGCAACGTCCGAACTCAGAATGAGCGGCGCGGACATCATGCTCCACAAAGCCAGTTGACTGCGGCTTTCCGCCAGGCTCAGGCCGCTGTCGCCCGCGATGATGAAGTCCGCGTCGTTCCAGTTGCCGGGTTTCTGAAACCTTCCCAGCGGCAGGTTGTAAGCGTAATTCCACAACACGCTTGGAAAGCGCGGCGCGTCAGGGTCGTTCGCATGGTAATTGGCCATGTCAGAACCTTCCCGCCACAGCTGGCCGTAATGGCGGACCCAGCTCAGCACGTCATACCATTGCGGCGTGCCCTGGAAGTAGGCAGGGGCCGATTCTGAAAACACGATGGGCCGGCCCACGCTTTTGAGCGCCCGGCTCTCGGTGGCATAGGCCTTGCGGAAGGCGGCCACTTTGGTGCTGCCCGGGGCCACGTAGACGTTGCAGGCGTCCAGCTTGAGGTAATCCACGCCCCAGGAGGCAAAAAGCCGGGCATCCTGGAAAAAGTGGTCTTTGCCGCCGCCCTTCGGCTGGCCGCTGCCTGCCAGGCGGTCGCAGGTTTCGGCGCCGGCATCTTCATAGATGCCGAACTTCAGGCCCAGCGCGTGCACGGCGTCTGCCACGGCTTTCATTCCATGCGGAAATTTCTTAGGATTCGGCTGCAGGTTGCCGCTCGAGTCGCGTTCTTTCTGCATCCAGCAATCGTCAATCGTCACGGTGTCGAACCCGCGCGCGGCAAGGCCCGTTGCGACCAGCGCCCTGGCGTTCGAAAGGATTGTCTTTGCCGTGTAGCCGCACTGGTAGTGGGCCCAGTCGTTCCAGCCCATGGGCGGAGTTGAAGACAGCATCTTCAGGCTTCCCGAAGAGGCGGGAAATGCGGAAACCGCCGCGCCCGAAATGCAGGCCAGCAACAGGAATAACGGTATCACGCGCAACATGCGGCCGGGCAAAGACGCGGCTGCAGGTTGAGGGAAACTCGCGCCGATCGCATTCCGAGCCGCGTCGTGTTCCTCAGCATTCAAGCTGGGCGATGGTGGATTGCTTAAGTCAAAACGATGGTTGAGCACTGCGAAAGCACCTCCCGTGCTGGGTATTGATGAAGGACAGAGAAAAGTAAAACTTTGGCAGAGCAAGTTGTCAAGGTATATTCATACACTTTGAGGTCTGCTGCGCCCGGACGGGCGCGCCAGGCGGCGCACCGGCAGCATGCCGCATAGCGCCTTCAGATCGGGTGTAGAGGCGGGCCGCTGAGCGTGGGCAGGGCACGATTGACCCAAACCCCACGGTACCGCGTGGGAAATGCGAATTCGCCGTTTTCTCCATGTTGCCGGGAGATTGCCGATATGATTAAACAGAGATTAGAGCGTTGCTCCCGTGGCGGAGAGTCACGGAACATCCAGGGGTAAGTCTGGAACCTTTCCGCCCGAAGGCTCCGTTGCCAGGGCATCCGGCAGCCGGGAATACCCATCGAACCGTTTGGTGAAAATCGGCATCTATATGTTATGTAGGGTCGAATTTACCGAACTCGGTCAGCCACAACATTTTGGTAGGATTCCGTTTAGAGGGCGGTGGAGTCTCCGTATTAGAATAATGAAGAAGGCTTTGAAATCCATAGAGTTAACATGTGGGAGACCAGAAAGCAGGGGTCAACTCTGTAGAAGGGAAGACCAACCATAACGATGAGCGATAAACTGAATAAATCCATTGAATTCAAAAATCTGGCGATTCTGCCGGTTCGAGACACGGTTTTGTTTCCGAATGCTATCCTGCCGCTCACGGTGGGACGCGAAAGCTCGCTTGAGCTGATCAACTCCCTGCCCGAGGGCGAGAAGTACATCGGTGTGTTTGCGCAGCGCGACCCGCGCGTGGATGCGCCGCAGCCGGCGGACCTTTACCAGATCGGCGCAGTGGCGTTCGTCCACAAAATCATTAAACTTCCCACGCAAAGCCTTTTTATTTTTGTTGAAGGGCTGCAGCGAATTGCGCTCGAAGAAGTTTTGCAGACCGAGCCCTACCTGCGCGCCGGAGTCAAGCCTTTGCCGGACGTGCTCCCGGCGGAAAAGGGATCGGACTTTGACGCCCTGGCGCGCAGCGTGATGAACTTGTTCCAGCAGGTCGTCCAGCTTTCGCCCACCTTGTCGGACGACTTGCAGACCGTGGTGATCAATATCGACGATCCGGCCCGCCTGGCGGACTTTATTGCCGCCAACCTTCCCTCGCTTTCCAGCACGGAAAAGCAGGAGCTGCTTGAGAGCCTTGAACTTCAATCGCGCCTCCATCGCCTGAACCATCTGCTGGCGCGGGAAGTCGAAGTGCTGCAACTTCGCTCCAAAATTCAATCCGACGTGCAGGATCAAGTGACGCAAACCCAGCGCGAGTATTATCTGCGCGAGCAGCTCAAAGCCATTCAGAAGGAGCTGGGCGAGGCGGACGAGCATCAGGAAATCGAGGAGTTGCGCAAAAAAATCGACGCGGCCGGCATGACGGAGGAAGCCCGCAAAGAAGCTCTGCGCGAGCTCGGCCGGCTGGCCAAGATGTCGCCGGCGGCGGCCGACTATCATGTGACGCGCACCTATCTGGACTGGCTGGTCGCGTTGCCCTGGAACAAGATCAGTGAATTGAAGGTGGACATCGCCAAGGCTAAGAACGTCCTGGATGAAGACCACTACAACCTGGAAAAGGTGAAGGAGCGGATTCTTGACTACCTGGCCGTCTTGCAATTGAAGCCGCAGCATAAAGGCCCCCTGCTCTGCTTCGTGGGGCCGCCCGGAGTCGGCAAGACGTCGCTGGGCAAATCCATCGCCCGGGCTCTCGACCGGAAATTCATCCGCTTGTCGCTGGGCGGGACTCACGACGAAGCGGAGATCCGCGGGCATCGCCGGACTTATATCGGCGCGCTTCCGGGGCAAATCATGCAGGGAATCCGGCGCGCCGAGACGCGTGATCCGGTCTTCATGCTGGATGAAGTGGACAAAATTGGCCGCGATTTCCGCGGCGATCCATCTTCCGCCCTGCTGGAAGTTCTCGATCCGGAACAGAACTCGCATTTCCGGGACAACTATCTCGACGTCCAGTTCGATCTCTCCCGGGTGCTGTTTATCTGCACGGCAAACGTTTTTGATACGATTCCGCCGCCCCTGCTCGACCGCATGGAAGTGCTGGAATTGCAGGGTTACACGGAAGAAGAGAAGATCGAAATCGCAATCCGGCACCTGATTCCCAAGCAGACCGAAGAAAACGGGGTTGCGCTCGGCGAACAGATTGAATTCACGCGCGAGGCAATCGCCTCAATTATCCGCCACTACACACGCGAGGCTGGCGTGAGAAACCTGGAGCGCGAAATCGGAACGCTTTGCCGCAAGCAGGCGCGCAAGCTTGCCGAGGGCAGCACCGAAAAACTGACCGTCACGTCGGACAACCTGGGAGAGTTTCTGGGCGTTCAGCGTTTTCGCCTGGAAACCGAACTGGTGGACCGCACCCGCGAGCCGGGCGTTGCCGTGGGGCTCGCCTGGACGCCGACGGGCGGCGACATCCTCTTTGTGG
Organism: uncultured Acidobacteriota bacterium; assembly: GCA_964459065.1. Taxonomy (GTDB): domain Bacteria; phylum Acidobacteriota; class Terriglobia; order UBA7540; family UBA7540; genus JAMCXS01. The sequence goes on from CAYWMN010000229.1 coordinate 4,157, forward strand.
AAGCGAACTCGATGAAGGGCGGCAAGAACTTCACCATGACCGGGCACGTGGGGAAGGTCATGCAGGAATCGATGCAGGCCGCGCTCGCCTGGGTGCGCGCCCATGCGGCGGAGTACGGCATCGATCCGGACTTTTTCCAGTCGCAGGACATCCACATTCACGTCCCCGCCGGGGCGATTCCGAAAGATGGCCCCTCAGCCGGCATTACCATGGTAACGGCGCTGGTGTCGGCGCTGGCCCGCCGGCCCATTCGCTCGCGCCTGGCGATGACGGGTGAAATTACCTTGAGCGGGCAGGTTCTGCCGGTGGGCGGCATCAAGGAAAAGGTTCTGGCGGCGCGGCGCGCCGGCGTCACCCAAGTGGTGCTGCCTGCTGAAAACGAGCCCAACGTTAAGGAAGACTTGTCCGATGATTTGATGCAGGGGCTTGAGCTGCGCTATGTGAAAACCATCCGCGAAGCGGTGGATCTGGCGCTTGAGAAGGCGAAGGCGCCCGCAACCGTCCCTGCGTGAGCGCGTCCTGGCTTACGCTTGCGGCGAATGTCAACAGCAAGCCTGAATCCCTGAAGCGACGTTCGTTCGAACGCCGCTGGTCAGCGTTTCTTCAGAGTTACGGCCAGCCCGCGTCCCTGCATATAGAAAATGGTTTGTAGGTCCGGGTTGGTCGTCACTGCCTTCACGTAATCCGGAACCATGCCGACGTTATGGGCCAGGATCAGGCCCCCCGGTCGCACCAGCGGGAGAATTTTGTTCAGGTAATCGACGTAGCCCTGTTTATCAGCGTCGATGAAGGCCACGTCGATCGGGCCTTCGAGCTTGGCGATCTGCTGGTGAGCGTTCCCTTCAATCACCGTCACCAGACGGGCGGCGCCCGCTGCTTTGAAGTGCCGGCGCGCCTCTGCCGCCCTCCGGTGGTTAATCTCAAACGTCGTCAGATGTCCGCCGGTCGCCTGGAGCGCCAGGCAAAACCAGAGGCCGGAATAGCCCGTGGAGGTCCCGATTTCCGCCACGCGCCTGGCGTTTGCCGCCTCCGTGAGCACCCACAAGGCCTCGCCGTCTTCGACGGGAACGTTGAGGTAGGTCTCATGGTTTTTCGCCATCCGGTCGAGTTCCGCCAGGATCTTTTTCTCGCCGGCGGTCTTGGCCAAAGGCGGGTTTGAAACAGGGGTCTGATTCCGCTGGCAGAAAAGCACCGCAGCCGTTGCCAGCACAACTGCTGCTGCGAGGGCGGTGCGCTTGGTTGCTCGTTGCATGGTTCACTCTCCTTTTCTACGGCGACGTTGGCCGTCCGGGAGAAATTGCAAACATCATGACCCAATGCTCAGAGAGCCGGCCGTTAACCGGCCCATTCCGGGAACGCCTTGAGGGCGTCCATATAATTATGAATTTTATCCGTATGCGCGTCTTCCTGCCAGCCGCCGCAGCCGCGCCGGAGCGCGAGTTCGCACGGGCTTCCGTCGTCGTTGATGGCGTAAAGGCAAAAATTGAGCGCCTGCCATGCAAGCCCCTTGTACTCCGCGGAGCCGGTCGCGGCCGAATACATGGCGAGCACCGCGCCGTAGGTTGAAAGCGCGCCGCCCCAGGGCTTTAAATCCGTCGTCTGCTCGCCGCAGACCGGCACGCCGAGCCGGATGCTGGTGAAATTCCGGATGACGAACTCGATCAGCATCTTCGAGTGCTGCTGCCAGTCGGGATCGAGAGCTTCCTTTTTCTCCAGCAGGTAGCGCGCCAGGTTGTTGGGCGACCAGGAATTGCGATTGTCCAGCCCTTGGTGATCCTCGAAAAACTGCACCCACAGCGAACCGTCGTGGCCTAGATTGGGAATCTGGTAGTCCCTGATCCACGCCCACAATTTCCGGCGCGGCTCCCTGAACTCCGCGTGGCCGTGCTCAATCAGTCGGTCAAACAGGCGCAGGATGTAGGCCATGTCGGCTGAAACAGGGCCGCGGCCGGCGCCCGTGCGGTAGTCCACCCGGAAGGGCCAGGGGGACGCATTCTGGCTTCCAGGTTCCATGTTGGCGGCCAGGACCCGCGCGTTTTGGAGCGCCTGTTTCAGGTAAGTGCTATCGTGGGTTTCTTCGTACAGCCGCACCA
>CAYWMN010000230.1:0-5496 GCA_964459065.1 uncultured Acidobacteriota bacterium
GTCTGGGCCCTTGCGTGGAGGGGCTGACGACGCCGGAGCAGTATGCCGAGGCGGTCCACGACGTTCGATTGCTGCTTGAAGGCCGCGAAAGCGATTTGGCCCGCGAGCTTCGGGAGCGCATGCGCCAGGCTTCTGAAGACCAGCGGTACGAGGAGGCTGCGCGCTACCGCGACCAGCTTTCCACGATGGAACAGCTTGGTGAGCGGCAAAAAATGGCGGCGTCTTCAGGCGGCGACTTCGATGTTTTCGGTTTCCACCGGGAAGGGAAGCAGATGGCGGTGAACCTGTTTCATCTGAGGAACGGCCGGACCGTGGATCGCCGGGAGTTCTTCTGGGAAGATCTGGACGAGCCCGACCTGGGGAATGTTTTTGCGGCGCTCGTCAAGCAGGTGTACCTGGATCAGCAGTATGTGCCGAGTGAAATCTATGTTCCGGTGGGTTTTGAAGACCGGGAAATTCTGGAAGAACTCCTGTCTGAAAAAAGAGGCAAGCTGGTTCACATTCTGATTCCGGAAGCCGGCCGCAGACGGGCCCTGCTGGAGTTGGTTGCCCGCAACGCGCGGCACTCTTTTGAAAGGCGATTTCGCGTTTTAAAGCCGAAGAGCAGTGAAATGCTTGGGGACCTGGCTGACCTCCTTGACCTGGCCAAGCCTCCCAATCGGATTGAGGCATTCGACGTCTCCCACATCCAGGGTAGCGACATCGTGGCATCCATGGTGGTTTGGGAAGGCGGGCAGATGAAGAAGGCGGACTACCGCAAGTTTATTATTAAGACTGTCCCTCAAAACGACGATTTTGCCAGTATGCGGGAAGTTGTCGGCAGGCGATACCGGCGCTTGCAGGATGAAAATAAACCCTTGCCGGACCTGATCCTGATTGATGGTGGAATCGGGCAGCTCCACGCTGCTGGGCAGGCGCTGGCAAAACTGGAGATCATCAACCAGCCGCTCGCGAGCATTGCCAAGCGGGAGGAGATTCTGTACGTTTACGGACGTGAAGACGACCCGATAGCGCTTGACCATCACTCGCCGACCTTGCATCTAATCCAAAGGATTCGTGATGAGGCTCACCGCTTTGCGGTAACTTTTCACCGCAAACGGCGCTCGGGAAGGGAGTTGACTTCGGTGTTGCGGGAAATCCCCGGCGTGGGCGAGCGAACGGCCCGAAAGCTCCTGGAGCATTTCGGGAGCATCAGAAAACTGCAATCCGTTGATGAGGCTGAGTTGTCCCAAATCGTGACATCGGCTCAGGCCGCCAGCATCAAGGAGTTCCTAAGGAGTCAGTAATCTCATACTAATAATGCGACTGGACGGCTTATTAATGATTGAGCTGAAATTAAAAACTTTATTGTTGAAAATCGAAGTTGACTTTGATAGCTTAAATGCAGATCGGAGGTAACTATGAACAACAAAAAAGTACTTTACGGTCTAGGAATGCTTGCAACCGGAATCGGCCTTGGCGCGGTTACGGCCCTTCTTTACGCACCGAAGAGCGGAAAGGAAACCAGGAAGATGATTTCCCGGAAGGCCGAAGATGGCATGGATTACGTCGCTGAACAGAGCCGCGAAATTCGTCGGCAGGCTGAGGAGGCCTTCGAAAAAGGGAAAGAACTTGCGGTCAAGCTTGTTGCTTAGGGTTAGCTTAATGAGGTTGGAGGAGGTCTTCGATGAGCGAAAACAACGGGGGATCGAACGTAGCGTTTTTCCTGGCCGGCGCTGGGATCGGGGCAATTTTGGCGTTGCTGTTTGCGCCGAAGTCCGGCAGAGAAACCCGCGACTACCTTTCACAGAGAGCGGTCGAGAGCCGGGATAAGGTGGCTGCAAAAAGCCAGGAGTATCGTCGGCAGGCGGAAGGGTACGTGGACAAGGCCAAGGATGTTGTTAACAAACAAAAGGACCAACTTTCAGCGGCCCTTGAGGCTGGCAAGCAAGCTTATCGCGATGAGAAGGGCAAGGCATCCTGAGGTGCGCCGCCCTTATTGTCCGATCTCAGGCGGCCGAGTGTGAAGCATGGCTCATGAAACTCTGCTGACAATTTTCATTATCCTCGCGGCTGCCGCCATCGTTTTGCAGGCCTTTGCGATGCTCGGCATCTACCTGGCGATTCGCCGTCTTCAGGAAGATGTGTCGAGCCTTCGCACCCAGGTGATGCAGCGGCTTGATCCACTGACGCAATCCGTGACGGACCTTGTGGCGGACAGCCGCGAACCTTTGCGCACGGTGATGTCGAACCTTGCCGAGGTGAGCCGTGTGGTTCGGGAAGGCACCAGCAATGTTGATGTGGTTCTCGATGAGGTGCTGGACAAATGCCGTCTGCAAGTCATCCGCATCGACCAAACCATCGCGGACGTCCTCGCGAAAGTCGAAAATACCACCACAACCGTTCAGCGGAACATCGTCGGGCCCATTTCAGAAGTGTCCGCAGTTTTAAAAGGTGTGCAGGCGGGGATGGAATTTTTCCTTTCCCGGCGCCGGACGGGCCGGGCGCGTGAAGTTCCGCAAGACGAGCAGATGTTTATTTAATTCGCTCGGCCTTCCGTTTTCCGTTTCGGGCGAAGGATGTCCCCCTCAGTTCCAGGCGATTGCGCAAACCGGTTATGCCAGCCAACACGAGCCATCTTGAAGCCGGTTCCAAGGACGCTCGCCCGTCAGCCGCGATCGCGGTTTTTGCGCGAACTCCGATTCCAGGGCAAACCAAGACAAGATTGATTCCAGCCTTAGGTCCGGAAGGCGCGGCGGATTTCCACCAGGCGCTCGTTTCCGATACTCTCCGCAAGGTTTCGAAGGTGAAGGGGAAAGTCGCCCGTTACGTTTTTGCAGCGGGAGGCGACCTTCCTTCCGCTTTGCTTCCGCGCTACTTTGGTTGCCAGCGGCAGCGGGGCCGGGACCTTGGGGAGCGGCTCGACCAAGCCTTTGACTTGCTGTTGCAGCAGCAGCCGCGGGCCGTCGTGATCGGTACGGATTCTCCGATGTTGCGTCTTTCGGTTTTGCGATTGGCGCTGGAAGAATTGCGCTGGGTGGATGCGGTGCTGGGCCCTTGCCCGGACGGCGGCTATTATCTGGTGGGGCTTCGCAAGCCTGCTCCCGGGCTTTTTATGGGGGCTCGCCTGGGAACCCGGTTCGCGTTTAAAGACACACTCGGCAGAATCCTGGCGCGTGGCTCCTCCTGTGCTGTGCTCGACCCGTGCCCGGATGTGGACCGTCCTGAGGACCTGCGGAAGTTAAAAAAAGAACTGATTGAAGACCCTTCTCGGCGCCGCCTGATGCCCGCGACCTGGCGGTTTCTTTCCGGCAGGCAGAGCGGTTCGCTCCGGGCCGTCAAACGGTAACGTCAGTCTTAAGCGTCTGAATTTCTGGAGAGCGTGGGCGCCTGTCAGCGCAGGACTTCGGAAATCCAGCCGCCGCCGACAACTTCATCTTCATCGTAAAAGACGGCAGCCTGGCCGGGCGTGATCGCCCGCTGGGGGCTTAAGAATTCAACCTGCGTCTCGCCGTCCTTCCCAGCCTTGATGCGGGCCGGAGCGGGCAAGTGTTTGTTGCGAATCTTAACCTTCGCGGTGATGGAGTCGCCTTCCGAGACAGGGCGAATCCAGTTGACGTCGCGCACCAGCAGCCGGCTCTTCAGCAGGTCCTGATTGGAACCCACGGTGACGCGATTGCTGCCCGGGTCGATTCCGATCACGTAGAGGGGCGTTCCGGTGGCGAATCCCAGGCCTTTTCTCTGTCCGACCGTATAGTTTTCCAGTCCCTGATGCTGGGCAAGAACGGCGCCGTCGGTTGAAACGATCTCGCCGCCTTCAGACTCCTGTTTTTTGCCCTGCTCGGAAAGATAAGCTTCAATGAAGCGGCGGTAATTTCCGGTGGGAACAAAGCAGATTTCCTGGCTGTCAGGCTTTTCGGCCACGGGCAGTTTTCGCTCGCGGGCCATCGCACGCACCTCTTCTTTTGTAAACTCTCCCAAGGGGAAAACCGTTCGAGCAAGCTGTTCCTGGGTCAGGCCGAACAGGAAGTAGGATTGATCTTTTGAGGGGTCGCGGCCGGCGAACAGCCGGTAGCGGCCGGACTGCTCATCCTGGCGGACGCGCGCGTAGTGCCCGGTGGCGACGCGATCGGCGCCGATCTTGCGGGCGGTTTCAATGAACTGCGCAAACTTGATTTCCGTGTTGCAGCGGCTGCAGGGAATGGGCGTCTGGCCGGCCAGATAGCTCTCGACAAAGGGCCGCACCACGTCGCGCTCAAACTGCTCTTCAAAATTAACCACATAATAGGGCAGTCCCAGAAAGCCCGCCACGCGGCGCGCGTCGTAAACATCATCCAGCGAGCAGCAGCGGCCGCTGGCTCGTGCCGGCGTGGTTCCTTCCTCGGCGCCCTGCAGGGCAGGCAACCGCCGCTGGTTCCAGAGCTGCATGGTCATCCCGACCACGGCCGGAGAACCCTTCGCGGTTGCCGCTGTTTTGCCTTCGGCAAGCAGCGCCGCAGCCACGGAACTGTCGACTCCGCCGCTCATTGCGATTGCAATCGTCATAAACTCAAAACTCTTGTCGTGGGATGCCTCAGGATGCCGCCGTCAAACGGTGACGGAACTCTTTTTGTAATGGGGCGAAAGCGAGCGAAGCTGTTCGACCGCCCCCGGCAGAACTTCCAGGGTATAGTCGATATCCTCCGCGTTGTTGAATCGTCCCAGGCTGAAGCGGATGCTCGTCCTCGCCTGTTCCTTGCGGCCGATAGCAGAAAGCACGTGGGAAGGCTCCAGGGAGCCGGAAGAGCACGCCGCCCCGGTTGAGCAGGCAATGCCTTTCAGGTCCATGGCGATGACAAAACCTTCGCCTTCAATATAGTCAAAGCTGATGTTGCTGGTGCTTGGCAAGCGCCGCTCACGGTCGCCCACGACGCGGGTCGCGGGAATCGCCTTGAGAATGCCTTCCTCCAGACGGTCCCGCAGCGCGCCGATCTGTTGGGCTTCACTCGTCCCGTGTTGGGCCGCCATCTCGGCGGCCTTTCCCAGTCCCACGATGCCCGGAACATTTTCGGTGCCGGGCCGGCGGTCTCGTTCGTGGTGGCCTCCGTAGAGCAGCGGTCGCAAAATCGTTCCCCGGCGGATATACATTGCACCCACGCCCTTGGGTCCATGGAGTTTGTGAGCCGAGAGCGAAAGCAGGTCCACGCCCAGCTTTTCAACGTCGACAGGAATCTTTCCGACGGACTGCACGGCGTCGGTGTGAAAATAAATGTCATGATCGCCCGCGATGCGCCCGATGTCTTCGAGCGGCTGAATCGTTCCAAGTTCGTTGTTGGCGTGCATGACGGAAATCAGAACCGTATCCGGGCCGATGGCTTTCTCAATGTCGGCCGGGTCCACAATCCCGCTCGGACCTGTGCCGACGTAGGTGACGCGCACGCCGCGCTTTTCCAATGCCTTTGCCGTGTTCAGAACCGCGCTGTGCTCGAGGGCGGTGGTGATGACGTGCTTCTTTTCAGACCGCGACGCTTCCACAAT
>CAYWMN010000230.1:5506-6237 GCA_964459065.1 uncultured Acidobacteriota bacterium
CACCAGCGCTGCGTTGTCCGATTCGGTTCCGCCGCTGGTGAAAACGATTTCGCCGGGCCGCGCCTTCAGCAGGTGGGCTACCTGCTCGCGGCTCAGTTCAACCGCGGCCTTGGCGCGCTGGCCGTACCAGTGGATAGACGAGGCGTTCCCGAAGTCGTCGAGAAAGTACGGCGTCATCGCCTCGTAAACCGCCGGGTCGAGCGGCGTGGTCGCGTTGTTGTCCAGATAAACTCTTCGCATGGTGAGTTCGCAAATGCCGAATCAGGCGCGGAAACTCGTGTCATTTCGAGAGTAGCCCAGCGCAGCCCGTGAAGTCAAACGGGCGGCTGGTCCGGTGTGCATCTTTTTGCCTACGCATCTTACAGATTCATATCGGGGGGCTGCAGGTCATTCCAATTGCCCGTTTTTATTGTTTCAACCCGCGCTGGAATCCATAGACACGCGACATCAGTGGATTTAGACTTGGGAGTAGTTGAATCCTGTCCCGCAAAGGAGGGCAATCCGATGTTTACCAGGGTTGTTCGAATGCATCTGAAACCGGACAGCAAAAAGGGTTTCGTTCAGGCCATCGACAACGAGGCGATTCCGGCTCTGAAAAAGTTCGCCGGATTCGAAGGCGAAGTTGCGATGGTCTCCAGCGACGGGAAAGAAGCGGTCGGCATCAGCCTGTGGGACCGCAAGGAACATGCTGAAATCTACAACCAGAAAGGATACGCCGGCGTTTTGAAATC
>CAYWMN010000231.1:0-6172 GCA_964459065.1 uncultured Acidobacteriota bacterium
GTGAGCCGTTACTGTACTCCCCCGTGGCCGGGTTGTAGAAAGTCTTGTTAAATGCCGTTCTTATCTTTGCCGCTAACGCACCAAAATCCTTGGCGTCGGCCTCTTTATGGAGAAGCGTTGCGTTCCGGACCATCAATTGCAGCAAATGATAAAAATAAGCTGAGCCCAGCAAAGTATGGTCTGTTTGTCGTGCCGGATTTTTTGAATGGATCAAGGTCAGCGATTTGGGAGGTACGCACCAGTCGCCATAAACATCCCGCGGCATGAGATCGCCTTTCATATAAGTGTGCATGTGAGCGATCCATCTCTTCATCCCCTGGTAATGCTGTTCGATCACCCGAAGATCGGCGTATTGCCGGTAAAGGTGATCAGCCACAATAAAGAAGCTGGCCGGCCAGGTGACATTATCGCTATAGAAAGGCCAGTACGCGGGACAAACGTCGCTGACGCTGCCCTTCGGAGTTTGCGAATCCTCGATGTCGGCCACCCACTTTGCATAAAAGGCCGCGACATCAAACAGGTACGTCTCACCTCGGCTTTCAGCCGAGCGGTCACCCAGCCAGCCTTGCCGTTCGTCGCGCTGCGGGCAATCGGTCGGAATGCTCCGGTAGTTGCCGCGTGTACCCCAGAGAACGTTCTTGTGAATCCGGTTGATCAAAGGGTCCGAGGTGTTGAATTGGGCGTGCTCAGCGAGGGCGTCGTGGACAACCCGGCCTTCCAGGTTGGCGGGGGTGGGTTTCCCGGGAAAGCCCGTTAGTTCCACATAGCGAAAACCGTGATATACAAAGCGGGGCTCGTAAATCTCCGTTCCTTGACCCTTGAGCGTATAAACATCCGTAGCCCGAGCTGATCGGAGGTTATTGGTATAAAGAGTGCCATCGCCTCGAAGGGTCTCCGCATGGCGAAGGGTAACTTTTGTGCCCCTCGGGCCCGAGACGGTCAACCTGCACCAGCCAACCATGTTCTGGCCCATGTCGAAGACATAATGATGGGGCCTTGGTTCAGTTATCCTGACAGGCTTCAAAGTCTGCATAACACGGATCGGATCAATCATTTGAGCTGCCAGGGTTCCTGTCGGGGCTTCGACCTGCTTGGCTTGCTGCCAGGCGGAATCATCGAAGCCAGGCTCGCTCCAGCCCTCCATCTGTTTGGTGGCGTCGTACACCTCGCCGTCGTAAACATTGTTGGAACGGATAGGTCCTTCGGTGGTGAGTTTCCAGCTTCCATTACTTACAATTCTCTGCACCGTGCCGTCTCGATGCTCAAGCTCCAGTTGAAGCAGCAGCTTCGGGTAGCCGAAGCTGCGAGTGCGCGTGGGGGCATTGACGCGGGGAGCAAAGAAACGCCCGTTGCCCAGCATCACTCCAAGAGTGTTATCACCCTCTTTCACGCCATTCGTGACGTCGAAGGTCATGTAAAAGACCCGCTTATCGTAACCGCTCAGTGCCGGGACCAGCACGTCTTCAGACACTTTGTTTCCGTTTAAGTACGCTTCAAACAGGCCCAGGCCACACAGATAAAGAGTGGCGCGTTGGACTGAACTCTCCACCCGAAAGTCCTTGCGAAGCATTCTGGCGGGCAGGACCCGGTGCTCCGCCCAGCCGACGTCTCCCCAGGGAGCCATGCCATAGTTGCCGATCTCTTGGGCGGGTTCCCACTCGGAACTGTTAAAGCCGGTTTGATTCCAGCCACTGATGGCTGATTGCGATACATGCCACCGGTGGTCCGTGGGGATCGCCACCTGCTTTTCCCCAACGACATTCATCTGAAGCGAGGCGATCATTCCCGAGGGTCCGCCGCTCGACTCCTCGACAGCAACACCAAGAACGTTGTCGCCCGGCTTCAGCAAATGAGTGACGTCGCGCGAAATGGGAGCCTTAATTCCTTTGCCTTTTGCGGCTATTTTCCCGTTGATGTAAAGTGTTGAATCGCCCGAAGCAACCACAAACAGCATGGCATCAACGACGGGACTTCGTCCTTGCGGAACCTTGAGCGCTCGCCGGAAGTATCGTGTGCCGGTTCCACTGTTCGATGACCAGATCCAGCGTGCGCGCATGAGCCCTTGCGGTTTGCCCTCGCCACCGTTCAACCCAATCCACTGGCCTTTCCAGTCCTCGCCGTTGAGCAGTCCCATCGACCAGACGCCGGTTTCACTCCACGGCGAGGGCTTTCCGAATTGATCCCAGACCCGCACTTTCCACCATGCTGGCCTGCCTGACGCGAGAGGCTTTCCTTCATACCCCAATTGCGTTGATTGAGAGGATTGAACCTTCCCGGTATCCCACAGGTCACCTTGGCCAGAGCGCAGCAGTCCTTCGCTGCTGGCAACAAGGATGCGGTATGCTGTCTGCGTCTGCGCGCGGGCTCCGGGGACAATTGATTGCAGGATCCAATGCAGCCTCGGCTGCCGGGCATCAATGCCGACGGGATCCTTGCGGTATTCACAACGCAAATCGACGGGCTTTATTGACCCTGAGTTTGAAGCCTCTTCCGAAAAATCGAGACTTGTGGCTCGCGAAAGTCCGCTGAATACTGCTAGACCTCCTCCTGCAACAGCGGTTTCCTTCAGAAATTCACGTCGAGATTTATTGCCTCGCTTGGCCATACGAAAATTCTCCATGGGTTAGAAAGAAAGATTGGCGTTGTCATTACAAAACTGATGCTAGCACGATAGGAAGCAAAAGATATGACGCGTGCCCGGGAACGTAAAGAAAATGATCCGGCGCTTCTCTCCGGGTTGAGTGGTCGAAAGCGTCCCCTCACCGTGGAATGTGTTGGCTCAAACGGACGTGAGCGGGCGGCAAGTCCCGAAGGGCCGTTAATGGCGCCCAAAATTTGCCATCTTTTTCAAGGCAGGAGGAACGGAACTGTTATTTGCTTGGCCGCCCCATATCCCTCCTGTCAAAAACAAGTGTAGGGGGACGCGGTCAAGCTAAGCCGGAAGGAGTGCAAGGGGTTGGCCGATCCTGGGTTCGGAGACCAAACTGGCGCTGCTATCTGCGCCGGGGGTTTGGTTGTTTCCGGGAAAGCCAGCCAAGTTCCTTGGAATCTGGTAGCGGGGGATCGGACTCTTTCGATGCAAAGCCCATCCTGTGCGGCTCATTCTGACGCGGGCCAGGGGACCACGGCAAAGACTATGGCATAGAAGACCTTCATCAAGGGCCTCACTTTCGCCGATGTGGCCGGTCGGCCTTTCGTGTGTGGCACCTCGGCCTTAGCAGATGAGCATTCAAATACCATCCCGTTTGCGCAAAGCAGCCGGGGAGATCAAGCTTCTTTCGCTGGCAAACTAACGGTTAGGGGGCGATCAGGGTCGACAATCAGCCAAGCAAGGCTGCCAACAGCGCAAAAGCCTGCGGCAATCAGAAATGACGCCATCCAGCCCAGATGAATAGCGATGATGGGCGTGAGCACTCCAGTGATGGCGCTGCCGGCCTGCGCCCACATGTTCATAAAGCCTGATACCGAGCCCGCAGAAGGGCCTCCCAGGTCTGCTGAGAGGGCCCAGTACGAGCTTTGAGACAGGTAAAGCGCCCCCGCTCCGCCTGCCATAATCAGGGCTCCCACCGTTGCACTCGCTGCAAGCGCCCCCAGCGTGAGCAGGACCGCTGCGAGACCAAGCCCAAACACAGCAACACCGCAACGGCCGGCCCGCCTTCCCCATCGCCGGCTGACCGCATCGCTGATCAGGCCTCCCAGGGCGGAACACGCAGACATCGCGATAAGCGGCAGCATCGTGTACAGGGAGCCCTTCTTGAGCGTTAGTCCTCGCACCGTTGTGAGGTAGATAAAGAACCACGTCAAAAAGATGTACGCCACGTAACCGTAACAGAAATAGCTGATAGTGATTCCCCAGACGTCCTTGCTTTTGAGAATCGCAGACCAGGGGACACGACCTTTTAGGGTGACTTTCTGGTCCAGGGCCCCTTCGCGGATTATTTCGAGTTCTTGCGGGTTTACGGACGGATGTTCTTCGGGCCGGTCCCGCGCCAGCCTGTACCACCCAAGCCCAACAAACAGACCAATGAAGCCGCAGATAAAAAATGCTTCCCGCCACCCGAAGTAAACCATAATCGCCACAATGATGGGAGGCGTGATCGCTGCTCCTGCTCCTACTCCTGCAAAGATGATCCCGTTTGCAAGCCCGCGTTCGACCTTGGGGACCCAGTCCGCCATCCAGCGGTTTGAGCTCGGATACATGACGGACTCGCCGGCGCCCAGCATAAATCGGACCAGCAGGAAAACCAGCAGCGCGCCGGCCATGCTGAGAGGAACGGAGGCCGTCAAGATCGTGAACACCGCCCACCAGATCGCTCCGAAGGTGAGCGTGCGGCGCGGTCCAAAGCGGTCGGCAGCCCAGCCTCCGACCAGTTGAAATGCTCCGTAGCCAACGGTGAAGGCGCTAAAGACCAGACCTAGCTCGGGTTCCGACAGGTGAAAATCCGTGGCGATGGTGTGGCCCGCGATCGATATATTGACACGGTCCAGATAGCTTACAGCCCCCACCAAGGCGATCCACCAGACCAGCCGCCAACGCACTCGACTCGCTCCAGTTGACTCCATCAGCCCTCCATCAATTGCAGGACGCAATGCTTCGAGCGTCGCGGGATTGCCACTCCGGTTGGTGGGCTTATCCGACGCGCACACATGGGAGAATGTTATTTCTTTTTCCCGTACGGGTCCAGGACCTAAGAATACTTAAAGATAAAATCGAGAAAATTGACGTTGCGACGGGCGTCTTTCAAGATGGCGAAACGCCCGAGTGTGCTCCGCTTCGCGCGTCGGTTGTGTCCTGCGTTCACTCGTGGCTGCCTTGCCGCACGCCCGCTGCATCTGTTGGTGACAACCGGCACTTTGCCGCGTCGTACATCTGCTGGCGGTTTACGGATCGGACATTTTCAATGATCCATTCGCGAATCCGCTTGCCATCGGCGTTCTCCTGCGGGGCAGAGTTGAAGTCCAGTTTCACGTTTAACTGGTCTTCAAGTTCAGATGCGATGATCGGCCAGACCACGCCAACATCCGCCGTAACGGGAATGCTGCCTTCAAGTCGCGCAAACCCGGACATCTCCATGCGAAACGGCATCCCGGTCTGCTTGGTTTTGGGCAGTCCCTCATTGACCGCTCTTTGCACTTCCGACCCCTGGCGCTCACAATTCCAGGCAGCTTCAAGATTGGAATCAAGATCGATCCTGACCAGCGTTTTGCCTTCCAGGCTGTACGTTGGAAGATGATCCCAGGCGGCCCAGATGCCGTGGCCGGTATAAGTCTCGAAAGGCCCGTCATGGATTTCCTGGGACAGTGCAATGGCGGATTCCACTATGACATCGGCCTGTGCGAGCAGGTCCGCCACAAGACGCGCCCGGCGGCTCAAGCAGATGGCATCTCCGATGGCCAGTCCCACGGCTCCGCCTCCAATCAGTTGCGGAATCGAGACCAGTACCGGCACGCCGCGCCGGGCCGCAGCTCCGATCATGGTCATCGGATCGGCCCCAAGTCCGGCAATGTGTTCAACCGTGGTTCCATACTGTTTTGCGAGGTCCTGGGCCTCACGCGCCAGACGCTCGGTGCGCCATCCCATTGGCCAGGCCATATTGCCGGCGGCCTTGATGATGGTACTGCCGGTACGGCCCTGTAGCCGGTCATAGAGTTCCCATCCGGCGCTGAACTCCTGGCGGAGCTCGGCTTGCTCCTGGCCGGACAGCATCGTAATCTCAAAAATCCTTCCGCGCGGCAAAAAAGCTGCGGGAAGACCGAGATCCTCACCTTCTTCAATGGGGATGCGCTTGACGCGGTCCAGCGTGCCCGCCATCTCATGGGCCACCACGGCCGAACTTGTGATGACGCCGTCGACAATTTCTTTGCGGATTAATTCCGCAATCAGCGTTGTGACGCCTTCGTGGATGTTCGGCCCGCTGCCCGTGACAACCACAACGGAACGGCCCTTCAGCTTGGCTTCTGCAATCTTCCGGGCGGCGAGATCCAACTTCTCTCTTTGTGACTGGGCAAGGGAGGTGCGGAGGGTACTGATCAACTTAGGTTCGGATTTCATCTGTCACATCCCATCTCTACCAACCCGGTAGCCATAATCCGCCGGACTCGTTCGAGATCCTGCGGTGTATCGACTGAAAGGTAAGGGCATGTGCACTGAGTTTCAACCACTCGGATGGGA
>CAYWMN010000232.1:0-6165 GCA_964459065.1 uncultured Acidobacteriota bacterium
CCGCCGGTGGTGGCCTGCACAAAAGTCATATAGACGCGGTCCACGTCCGGCCGCTCTTCGCGGTCCACTTTGATGTTGACGAAATCCTTGTTCATCGCCTCGGCGATCGAGGGATCGGAAAAAGATTCGTGTTCCATCACGTGGCACCAGTGGCAGGTCGAGTAGCCGACGGAAAGAAAAATGGGTTTGTTTTCGCGCCGCGCCAGATCAAAGGCTTCCTGGTTCCAGGCGTGCCAGTCCACGGGATTGTGGGCGTGCATCAACAGGTAAGGACTGCTTTCGTGGATCAGATGGTTTGTGTAGGCGTGTCCGCCGTGCTGCGCTTCAGCTTGTGTCATGGATAAAAAGCCCCTCGGTTCATTATGCCAGCCGGACCCCGCGGACGCCAATCGGCGGGACATCTCTCGCCGCAGCAGGGTTTTGACTAATCGGTGTGAAACACCTCCTGCATATTGGCCCACCATTCCCCTTCCTGGCGGGTTGGGACAGGCTCCTGCAGCGGCCCCATGATGGCCCACCACTCCTGGGTCTTGGGGTCGGCGGCCATTTTGGCCATATCGGCGTCAAAATCCTGCCCCACGTATTCAAAGTAAGCAAACAGCGTATCGTCTTTAAAGAAGATCGAGTAGTTCCGGATATTGCATTCGTGGATCATCTTCAGCACTTCCGGCCAGGCTTCCGCATGATGGCTGGCGTATTCCTCCAACTTGCCCGGCCGAAGCCCGATCACCTGCCCATATCGCTTCATGTTGTTACCTCCTGGTCTTTTCGAGTCCCGGGGCCGCAACCGCCTGCGCACCCCTGCCGTATCCTAGCACGCCGCCGGGAGCGGTTTCAGGGCGAATCCTCCTTTTGCAACATTTTGCCGGTTGTGGCAAAATTTTGAAGTATTTCTATTAGCAGATTTGTCTTTGTTTTGATTTGACGCCAATGCCGCCCAACGCGCGGTCCGTAGCCGCGGGGCGTGCTAAGAGATTACCGAATCGTTCGTTTCAAGAAAATGGGGCGGCAAAGAAATCGCGAATCTTTCCCGCGCGAATAAACTCCTATGGCTAAATTTCAAACCGAAGTTCGCCTAAGTCGGGAGATGACTTTGCTCGACGCCACGCTGATCGGCGTGGGCGCCATGATCGGGGCGGGCATTTTTGTCCTCACCGGCATCGCGGCGGGCGTGGCCGGACCGGCCTTGATTCTCGCTTTCGCCCTGAACGGCATCGTCACGCTGTTTACGGCAATGTCTTATGCCGAACTCGGCAGTTGTTTTCACGACGCCGGCGGAGGTTATCGCTGGACTAAAGAAGCGTTGCCGCGCTGGGCCGGCTTCCTTTCCGGATGGATGGACTGGTTTGCGCACGCGGTGGCCTGTAGCGTCTACGCCCTGGGCTTTGGCGCCTATTTTGAATATGTCCTGAACGAAATGGGCTACAAGGTGCCCCACTGGGCGTTCCTTTCGCCTCAGAAGCTGCTGGCGGTCGTGGTTGCCCTCCTGTTTGGCTACGTCAATTTCCGGGGCGCGTCTGAAACCGGCAAGGTCGGCAACATCGTTACCGGAACCAAGATTGTAATCCTCATGATCTTCATTGTTTTTGGCGTGGAGTTTGTTTTCCACCAGCCTCACTGGGAATCGTCCGGGTTTACGCCCTTTTTCCCCAACGGATGGAGCGGCGTGGTCAAGGCGATGGGACTCACCTTCATTGCTTTTGAAGGGTACGAAATCATCGCGCAGAGCTCGGAAGAAATTAAGGACCCCAAGCGCAACATCCCCAAGGCGGTTTTCTACTCGCTCATCATTGTCATTCCCATCTATCTTCTGGTTGCCTTCGTGGCCCTGGGCGGCGTTCATCCGCCCAACGGCATGACGCCCTGGGCTTATCTGGGCGCGCAGAAGGAGATTGCGCTGGTTGACGTGGCGCGCCACTTTTTCCGTGGCGGCGCGTTGATGATCCTGGTGGCCGGCCTGATTTCCACCATGTCGGCGCTGAACGCCACGGTCTTTTCTTCATCCCGCATGGCCTTTGCCATGGGACGGGACCGCAACTTCCCCGGCTTTTTCAGCAAAGTGCATCCCAAGAGAAACACCCCGCACTGGGCGATTCTCCTCTCGCTGCTGATCATCATCTTCATGGCGATTTCGCTCCCCATCCAGGATGTCGCCACCGCTTCAGACGTCATGTTCCTGCTGATCTTTTTGCAGGTGAACCTGGCCCTGATCACCTTGAGGAAGAAGCGGCCGGAACTCGACCGGGGATATTTTGTTCCGCTTTTCCCCTGGATTTCCATTGCGGGGATTATTGCCAACTTGGGCCTGGCCCTCTACATGTTCGCCTACAGTCTGACGGCCTGGTTTGTGGCCCTGGGCTGGATTGGCGCCGGGATCCTGATTTACAAGTTTTATTCGGGCTCGCGGGAAATGGAGCATGAGCGGAAAGTCCGCGCGCTGGAAAGGCTGGAGCGGAATGAATACCGCGTGCTTGCCTGCGTCTCCGACAGAGAAAGCCTTCCGAGCCTTGCCGGCCTGGCTTTTGCGGTCGCCCGAAAGCACAACGCCGAAGTGATTTTTTTGAATGTCGTCGAGGTGGAGGAAAATGAGTCTTTACGGGCCGGCTTGCGCGAATCCGCCTCCGCTCAGGAACTGCTGGATGAAGCCTGCTGGATGGGGCTTGAGCACAGCGTTCCCGTGCGCTCGATTGTGCGCGTCTCCCACCGGATTTCGCAGGGCATCGTGGATACGGCCAAGGAAGAGGAGTGCAACCTGATCGTCCAGACCCGGGATCAGCGCCCCACTTTTTTTGAGCGCTTCTTTTCCACGGCCGTCGACATGGTGGTGCAAAATGCTCCCAGCGAAACTGCCGTGCTCCACGGATCTTTCCCGGAGCAAGGCGTCCGCCGCATTTTGATTCCCTTTGCGCCGGACATTCACACCCGTCTGGCCGTGGAGATGGCTCATGCGTTCAAAGATTACTACCACTGTTCCATCAAGATGGCTGTGGTTTTTGAGCCCGAGGTTCCCATGGCCGAGCGCGGAGGCAAGCTGAATGATATCCGGAAACTGGTTCAGGAAAACCATTTGGAGGCGGAGGTGGACGCCATCCATGACACGGACGTGGTTCGCGGCATCCTGCAAAAAGCGCAGGAAGCGGACCTGATCTTAATGGCGGCTCGAACGGGGGACTTCCTGCAGCTTCTTCTGGGCAAGTCACTGAGCCGCGAAATTACGGAAAATGCGCCGTGCGCTGTGTTATGGGTCAAGGAATTTGAGGAGCGGCCTTCCTTCATCGCTTCGCTCTTCAAGCCCGCTCATCAGGAGGCCGAGTCGTGAGAGATGTCATCCGAAGTCTTTTCCATAGCGTGGGGCTGCAATTGGTCGACTTCCTGCCCAGCATTCTGGCGGCGCTGATCTGGCTGCTGGTCGGATGGTTCGTGGCCTGGCTGGTCAAGCGAATCGTGATCCAGCTTTGCGTGATTTTCCGCCTCCACCGTTACCTGCCCCGCTTGCGCTGGAGGAAGGCTCTGGCCAAGGCCGACGTTCGCCACGCGCTCTACAGTTATCTGGGCAACTTGTCTTTTATTGCCGTCTTCCTGATTTTTCTTTACAGCGCCCTGTCGGCGCTGAAGTTCACCATCTTGTCGCATCTGCTGGAGCAGACCATTTTCTTTGTGCCCCGGGCCGTCGGCTGCATCGTCATTTTCGCCTTGGGATTTTTCCTCTCCACGCGAATCTCCGTGGTGGTGCATATGGCTGTTTTGCGGGAAGGCATTCCGCGCGCTTCTCTGATCGGCCGGTTTGTCAAAGGGGCTCTGCTGCTTTTCTTCAGCGCCATGGCCTTGACGGTTCTGAACTTTGCCCGGACCATCGTCCTGATCGGCTTTGCGGTCAGCTTTGCCACCTTTGGAGCGCTGGTGGTGGTGGTGGCTGCCGCGGGCGGCAAGGAAATGGTGCAGCGAATCTTCCGCTGGCCGGAAGAAAAGTAGCGGCCTGGGGATCCCGCTCATCGGCCTTTTCATAGCCTTCTTCATCGTTTAGAATTCATCCTGCGTCATGATTGCCGCGCCCGTCCGGTCCCGAGCGGGCGAGCGGCGGCGAACCTGCAACTTGGAGGTGGAGGCGATGGTCAGCAGCGGCATTGAGAGGTGTGCACGTCGATTGCGCGGGTTCAGGCGCCTGGGCCTTGCCGGAATGTTTATCGCAGCGGTCTTGATTTTAGCTCCCCGGGCGAGCGCCCGCTCCTGCTCCAGCCTTCTCACCCTGCGGCTTCCTCACACCACGATTGACGCGGCCCAACGGGTTGCGGCCGGAGCCTTTCCGCCCCGCGGCCGGCGCGTGGAAATTTACAAGCGGCTGCCCGCCTTCTGCCGCGTGCAGGCGACTCTCACGCCCACGCCTGATTCCGACATCAAGGTTGAAGTCTGGATGCCCGCCGCTGGCTGGAACGGCAAGTTCCTCGGCGTGGGCAACGGCGGCTGGGCCGGCAACATCAACTACTTTGCACTGGCCGCGGGCGTTGCCAAGGGTTACGCCACCGTAGCCACCGATACCGGGCACACGGGAACCGGCATCGACGCCCGCTTTGCCCTGGGGCATCCCCAAAAGCTGATCGATTTCGCCTACCGCGCCGTGCACCTGATGACCGTGCGCGGCAAAGCCATTGCGGCGGCGTATTATTCCCAAACGGCCCGCCTCAGCTATTGGAGCGGCTGCTCGACGGGCGGCCGGCAGGGCCTGATGGAAGCGCAACGCTTTCCCCGCGACTATAACGGCATTGTGGAAGGGGACCCGGCCAGCTACATGACGCACTTGATGTTCGCGGCCGTCTGGCCCTCCTCGTTCATTCTGCGGCACCCGGCGGCCGCGATTCCGCGTGAAAAGTTCCCCATGATTCACCAGGCGGTGCTTCGCGCCTGCGACGCGCTCGACGGCGTGAAGGACGGCATTATCAGCGATCCCGAGCGCTGCCACTTTGATCCCGCCTCGATCGAGTGCAAGGCGGGGGACGGGCCCTCGTGCCTTACCGCCGCGCAGGTGGAACTGGTCCGCAAAATCTACCAGGGCCCCAGGAACCCGCGCACCGGCAAACAGATTTTTCCGGGTCTCGCTATCAGCAGCGAAAGCGGCTGGCGCGCCCAGGTGGGTGGCGGACCCCGCGAGATCGCCATCAACTACTTCAAGTACGTTCTCTTCAAAAATCCCGAATGGAATTTCAAAGCGCTCAATTTTGACCGCGACGTCCGGCTTTCGGACCGCCGCTACAGCCCCATCATCGACGCCGTCAACCCGAACCTCAGCGCCTTCAAAGCCCATGGCGGAAAAATCATCATGTATCACGGCTGGTCCGATCCGCTGATCACCGCCCTCGAAAGCGTCGAGTATTACCACCAGGTCGTCGCCACCATGGGCGGATTGAGCGCCACGCAGCGCTTTGCGCGACTCTTTATGATTCCCGGCATGTACCACTGCGGCCGCGGCCCCGGCCCTGGCCGCTTTGACCGGCTGGGAAGCATCGTGCAATGGGTCGAGCACGGTAAGGCTCCCAAGCGGATCGTTGCGTCCCACGAAACCCACGGCAAGACTGATATGACCCGCCCGCTCTGCCCCTATCCCGAGGTGGCAAAGTGGACGGGTTCGGGAAGCACCAACGATGCCGCCAACTTTGTCTGCGTTGAGCCGGCCGCGCGCTAGCGGCCGTTTGCCCGGGCGCGGCTGGGGTTTGCCGGGAATCGCATGTTTTAAAATTCTGCTTGACATGAATTCCGGCGTAGCATATAAGCTTTAGTCGGTAGTGCTTGAGCTTTTGGGTAGGGAAGTCCCTCTTCCTCAATACTTCCCAGTCGATCGGGGGAGGGGAGAGGGGTTGTGACACTCCATTAGCTTTCGCCTGCTGGAGACGTGCCAAGCAAACATGGCGCAACCACGGGGACGTTAAGTATCTGGCATCCCCGCCGGTCTATGAATTTCTAATCCCAACTCTAATTTAAATATCCACACCAAGCTAGCTTAAGTCCTGCGCTCCGCACGGGGGCGTGGGACCTATGTGCTGTGGCTACAAGGAGGCCATTAGTGCGAAAGAGAATCCTGGCGCTTGCTTTATTGGCAATTGTTTTGCCTTTGCCACTGCTTGCTCAACGGAACAGTGCGGCGGTTACCGGACACGTTTTTGACCCGTCCGG
>CAYWMN010000233.1:0-6111 GCA_964459065.1 uncultured Acidobacteriota bacterium
AGCTTCCCGGTAGACTTGGGCGGCTGATTTGTCGTCGTGTTGGGTCTCGAGCGCCTGGCCAAGCTTCAGAGCGTATTTCGGCACCCCGGGAGCTAATTTCACCGCCTGCTTGAGCTGCTGGATGGCTCCTTGCGGATCGCCGTTCTGTTGCAGCGCTTCGGCCAGCCGCTCGAGGAGACCCGGATCTTCCGGCCGCAGGCGCAGGGCGTCGCGGTAGGTCGGAACGGCCAGCGCATAATTTTTCTCAGCCGCCAGC
This sequence comes from uncultured Acidobacteriota bacterium, assembly GCA_964459065.1. GTDB lineage: Bacteria > Acidobacteriota > Terriglobia > UBA7540 > UBA7540 > JAMCXS01. The sequence goes on from CAYWMN010000233.1 coordinate 257, forward strand.
AAATCTCCCAAGCTTGCCAAAGCCTCCGGATCGTCCGGCTGCAATTTGACGGCGCGTTCCAGTTGGTCGAGCGCCTGCCTGTTTTTCCCCTTCGCCTTCAGCGCCATGGCCAGCCGGTAACGGAGTTCGGGATTCCTGGGATCAAGCTGCACGGCGACGCGGTATTCCCCTAACGCCTGGTCAAGTTTTCCAGCCGACAGATAGGCGTTGGCCAGCCGGAGATGCGCCTCCGGATCCTGAGGGTGCAGGCGGACCTCTTGCTGATATTCCAGGATGAAGCGGTCCACGTCGCCTGAGGCTTCCAGGGATTCGGCAAGGTTCTGATGATAAGCCGCCGTTTTCGGCGAGAGTTGAGCGGCCAGACGAAGTTCCCGGACGGCGCCGGTCAGGTCTCCTGTCTTCCTCAAGACCAGCCCCAGCTCTTCGTGAAGATGCGCATCGGCCGGCTTCAGGCGGAGCGCTTCCCGGTACTGCGCCACAGCGGCCAGATGGTTGCCAAAGGAAAGATAGGTGGCGGCAAGCTCCGCATGCGCTGCAGCGTCCTCCGGACGCTGGAGGATCACCCGCTTCAGTTCTTTTTCGGCCCCCGCGTAGTCGCCCGCCTGGCGATAGGCCGTGGCCAGGTCATAACGGTAATCGGTCCGGTCGGGCCGCAACGAGACAGCTTGGCGGTATTCATAGATGGCCGGAATCATGTTTCCGTCCGCCCGCAAAGCGGTGGCCAGGTCATAATGCAGGTCAGCGTCGGTCGGCCGCAGGCGGACGGCGGTTTGCAGCTGCTTGATCCCTTCGGAAAATTTCCCGGCCTGGCTGAGCGCGGTGGCCAGGCCCGCATGAATGTCGGCGTTATCCGGAGCGAGTTTTTCCGCTTTGCGGTAGGCTTCAATCGCCTCATTCACTTTGCCGGCCCCAAGAAGCGTTGCGGCAAACGATAATTGGACGGTTGCGTTGTTGGGCTGGAGACGGATGGCGTGACGATATTCCTTGATTGCCTCGGTGTATTTTCCACTCGCGGCCAGCACCCGTGCCACGCTTGCCCAGGCGTCGGCATCTTCAGGGTGCCCGCCGAGTTCCCGGCGATATTGCTCAAGGGCTTCCGGAAGCCGGCCCAGGCTTTCATCAAGAGCACCCAGGTTGCGGTGGACGCCCGGGAGGTTGGGATTAAGCCGCAGCGCCAGATGATATTCGCGGAGGGCGCCGGCGATCTTTTGCTGGGCGGCAAGGGCATTGCCCAGCATATAGTGGCCTTGGGCGGAGCCGGGTGAAAGCTCAACCGCCCGCCGGTAGGCCTTTTCCGCTTGCGCCCATTTGTCCTGCCGGGAAAGTTCGTTGCCTTGCTTCAGAAACTCCGTTGCCCTCCGCCCTTGATGTTGGACTCCCAGCGCCGCGGTTGCCAGGGCCGCGGCCGCCAGGATTCCAAGACACCTCTGCAGTGCTCCTCTGCAGGACATGTTCCAAGCCCCCTGGCACTAGGATACACCTATCGATTGGCGTTGGCTTTGCAGACCTGGAAGGCAAGTCCGGCGCTTGCTGGAGAGGATAAACCGGAGAGTTTGGCTTGAAAACAGGCAGGGAATGAATTCAGGAAAGCATCAACCAGGAAGACCGGGACGGGGAACGGCGCCGCCAGCCCGAAGGCCGATCGGAATGCCGCGCAGCAAGCATCAAATTCCGGCCGCCTAGTGGCTGGGCTCCATCGGAACGGTTGACTTTTGAGGCGCTGAAGGCATGCCCATCGAACTGCCGCTCATGGCACCACCCATGGAACCGTGTCCGCCCATCCCCTGGCCCACCGGCTGGCTGGAGACAACCTTCCAGTGGTTTCCTTCGAGTTTGAGCTGGTAGCGAACTTCAACCACAGTCTGCGACGATCCCTTGGCAACGAACTTGGCAAGGGCGTCGGCCGTGTCGTCCTTGAAACTTACCTTTTCGACTTCGGTCTGGAAGTTCTGCATCGACAGGCTCTTATTGCCCCTCAGGTGAGCCTCGATAGCGCCTTGCACGGCCCGCTTGGACTTCAAAGAACCGGACATGCTGCAAGCACCAAGCAGAAAAGTCCCTGCGATAACGATGATTGTAAGTTTTCTCAATGGATTCTCCGGAACCTAAGATACAGTAACTTCCCGGAAATTGTCAAAAATTTGATCTCCTCCCGGGCGAGTTTTTTGTTCTGCTTTGCGTGTGATAGTATCAAAGAAACAAGAAGTGGGGCTAACAAGCGTGATGATCGATCTTTTCGGCGGTGAGCAAGATTGTCCGTTCCAGGACGCTGAGCCCGCGTAATCGCCGGGACAATTTTGCTGCGCCCCTGCCCGTGGCTGAGGGCAATGATGAAACAGCCGCCGTTTGAGGAAGGCGGCTCGAGAACAATCGATTTTGAGGTTAACAGGATTTCACCTGCTACTGCTAAAGGAGGCGTTATGCCGTTTTCTCTTCCGAATCTGCCTTATGCGACAGATGCTTTGGAACCGTACATCGATAAGACGACCATGGAAATCCACCATGGCAAACACCATGGAGGATACGTTACCAAACTGAACAAGGCGCTTGAATCTGCGCCCAACCTTGCCGGCAAGTCCCTGGAGGAGTTGCTGGCCAACAACTGCGCCCTCGTTCCGGAAAACATCCGGACCGCCGTTCGCAACAACGGCGGCGGCCACGCCAATCACTCCGTGTTCTGGACCATTATGGGGCCCGATAAGGGCGGGCAACCGAGTGGCGCGCTGGCCGATGCCCTCAAGAGCACCTTCGGCGGCTTCGATCAGTTCAAGGAGAAGTTCGCCGCCGCGGCCGCAACCCGCTTCGGTTCCGGCTGGGCCTGGCTGGTCAAGGACGGCTCCGGAAAGTTGGACGTCTATTCAACCGCCAACCAGGATAGCCCCTTGATGGAAGGCAAAGTCCCGGTGTTGGGGCTCGACGTCTGGGAGCACGCCTACTACCTGAAGTATCAGAACCGCCGGCCGGAATACATTTCGGCTTGGTGGAACGTCGTTGACTGGGCGGCGGTGGGAAACCGCTTTGCGTCCGGAAAATAACTTCCCTGAAAATCGTGCAGGTTACTGGCGGTCGCAATTCTGCCGGTAACCTGCGCGTCATTTCCAGTTGTCGGTTCCCGATTGCCGCAGCCCCTACGGTTTAGTTTCTGGCGGCAGCTGCAGCCTCGGCGACAAGTTCCACGTCAAGGTTGATCCGAATTTTATCCCCCACCAGCACTCCACCCGTTTCGAGCGCCTGATTCCAGGTGAGCCCGAAATCCTTCCGATTGATTCTGGTGCTTGCGGGGTCCAAGAGAACCTGCCCGCCAGCCTGCGTCAACTCTCCTCAGAGTCTCAGATGACGGCCGGCGCCGCGTTTATCCAAGTTGCGAAATCGCCCACGCGGCATGCTCGCGGACCACGGGATCGTCGTGTTGGGAGAGTTCCTGGAGTTTTGGGATGAAGCGGCGGTCGCCGGAATTGCCCATCGTGACCGCCAGGTTCCTGAGCCAGCCGCGATACTTTGCGCGCTTGATGGGAGAATGTGCAAAGGCGCGGCGGAAGTCCTCCGCGCTCAGATTTGCGAGCGCCTCAAGTGGCGGATTGAACAGGGAGAATCCATCCTTGAGGGCCGGAGCCTGTTCATCTTGTGACCGATCGGAAGCACCGGCCTCCTCCGTCGGCGTTGCAGCGCTGGCGTGGTTTGCCTTGAAGCTTATTGCGATCGGTTGAAACTCGGGCCGGTCTGTCGTCGCCGGGCCGGAACGGCCAGAGCCTTTATCCATCCGCCGCACCGCGGAATCCGCAGGCGTAAGGCTTGGCGCAGGGCCTTGGCTTGTGGCAAGAGCCGGCTCCGGGCGGTTCCACGGGCAGACATCCTGGCAGATGTCGCAACCAAAGACATTGGCGCCAATGGCGGGCCGGTACTTTTCCGGGATGGACCCTTTCAGTTCGATCGTGAAGTACGAAATGCAGCGGGACGCGTCCATGACGTAAGGCTCCACCAGCGCTCCCGTAGGGCAGGCGTCCAGGCAGCGCGTGCAGGAGCCGCACCGGTCCGCAGCCGGAAGATCGGGCTCCAGGGGAAGATCGGTCAGCAGCACACCGAGGAAAAACCAGGAGCCTTTTTCCTGGTTGATCAAGCAAGTGTTCTTCCCCATCCACCCGATGCCGGAATAACGGGCAAAGGCGCGCTCCACCACCGGCCCGGTGTCCACATAGACGCGCGTTTGCGTTCCCTGAGCGATGCTTTCTATCGCCTGACGCAGTTGTTCGAGCTTGCCTCCGACGGTTTCATGGTAATCGCGTCCCCAGGCGTAGCGGGAGATCCAGCCTCGGGCCGGCGCTTGTCGATCTTCTTCAACTTCAGGCTGTTTTCGATTATGGGGTAAAGCCGGGAAGGCGACAGATTGCCGAGAAACCTCAGTGGAATAGGGAAGCGGCGCGTTGTAGATGAAGCCGACGCAAACCACGGATTGAGCGGAAGGAAGAACCTGTCTGGGATCGTGGCGTTTGGGATTTTCGAGGTAATGCATCTCGCCCCCATAGCCCTGCTCGACCCACCGGCGGGCAAAGTCGAGGTCCTTCCAGACCCCAAGCGGAGCAATCCCGGCCAGATCAAAACCGATCTCGAAAGCCTTTTGCTTGATGAGCAGACCGAGCGCCATATCTCCATGATAACGCTGATAACCTGGAGCATCATTGGGCGGGATATAGCGGCTGAAGAGCGTAAGTCAAACCGCACCTCGCCCCCGAGCCGCCCGACGGCTGGACAAATTGTTCAGATTTCAATGCCAACATATTGAAACCCAAGGAGATTTCCTATTCCCATTCACCTGCCTTTTGCAACCATCTAACCCCCCACAGGAGCAGTTCAGAGGAAACTGCTTAATATTCACAGGAGTGGATCATTAGAATCACAATGTCAGTTGTGTATGCAGGAGCCTCGAGGACAGGGGCGCAAAAGACCATCGCGCACACCGCTCTGGCGCCGCAACGGCAACTTTCATAGGGATTAAGCCAGAGCCCGAAAGCTTTTGGTGCTCAGGCTTTGTTTTGAGATTGATTGAGGGCGGGAGTTGTTCCGAGTCACTTACGTTCGATGTGTGGCCGGGAGACCTCGCAGGCATGAGAGCGCCGCGTGAGCCTTACAGGGCCGGCGGCAGCTTATTCCAACAAGAGGTGTAAACGATGCCACGAATTCGAGGTCAGCGGGTCATGAAATATTTCGACCGTGCGGTTACTGGAGCCGCCGGCGCAGCATTCAATTCCATCCAATTTTTCAACAAATACCGTCCGAGGCCATCCTTTACTCCGAAGTGGTCGGACAAACCGCTGTTGAAATCCTGGGAAAAGACCAAGCCCCGGCTGGGATGGCCGCGCGAAACGGATTCGCTTTGTCCGGGTTGCGTCAAGGAAGCTCGCGAGAGAATCCTGAACGGTGACCAGGATTGGAAATCGTTGTTGTCGGAAAAGGTGGGCGAAATCAAGGCCCACATCATTGAACGCGACGGCCAGGTGTGGATGGTGAAGGATTGCCCCATCCACGGCCACTACGAAGACATCATGGCGGTCGACGTCAACTTTTTAAAGTGGATCGAGCAGAACTTTCCGGGGCGCGACATTCGGGCCCACAATGATGAGGACCTGCACAACCATGGTTCCAGCACCATTCGGCACGGGCGCGGTTCCGTTTTGACCGTCGACCTGACCAACCGCTGCAACATGATGTGCGATCCCTGCTTTATGGACGCCAATCAGGTGGGCTTTGTCCATGAACTGAGCTGGGAAGACATTAAGGAAATTCTGGACAATGCCACCAAGATCAAGCCTCGGCGGCAGATGTCCGTGCAGTTTTCCGGCGGCGAGCCCACGATGTCG
>CAYWMN010000234.1:0-6095 GCA_964459065.1 uncultured Acidobacteriota bacterium
ATGGGTGCCTATGGGTTAAATCCGATGGGGTTGACGCCCAATCTGGATGCGATGGCCCGGCGCGGCACCCTGTTCCAATCAGCCATTACGAATCAACCCGTTTGCGCCCCCTCGCGAGCCTGCCTGTGGACCGGGCAATATCCCGCCCGGCATGGAGTCTGGAAAAACGGCCTCGGGCTCAGAACCGACGCCAAGACGCTTGCGACGGCCTGCCGCCAAGCGGGGTACACGACAAACTATATCGGCAAGTGGCACCTGGCCTCCCATACTTTGGGACCCGTTACCCCGGAACACCGGGGCGGTTTCCTGGATTTTTGGGAAGCCTCCAACGTTCTGGAAATGACCTCGCATCCTTACGAAGGCGACCTCTACGACACCCATGGAAATCCCATTCATTATTCAGGCATCTACCGCGTCGATTTCCTCACCCAGCGCGCAGTGCGTTTTCTCAAGGAAAAAGCGCACGAGCCTTTCCTGCTGGCGGTGGCCTATCTTGAACCGCATTACCAGAACAACCTGGTGCGTTTTGTGGGCCCCAAAGGTTCTGAGCAGCGGTATGCGAATCCCTTTGTTCCGCAGGACCTGCGCTGCTTTCCCGGCGACTGGCAAAGCCAGCTGGCGGGCTATTACGGCTGTGTTTCGAGCATTGATCAAGCGGTGGGAACAATCTTGAAAACCTTGTCAGACCTGGGGCTGGAAGACAACACCATCGTTGCCTTCACCAGCGATCACGGCTGCCATTTCCGCACGCGAAACACGGAATACAAGCGCAGCCCGCACGAAAGCTCAATCCATGTGCCCCTGGTTGCTCAGGGGCCGGGATTCAACCGTTCGCTGTCGGTGCCTCAACTGGTTGGCATGGTGGATATTTCGCCCACGCTGCTTGACGCGGCGGGCGTTTCCATTCCGGATACCATGCAAGGCCGCAGCGCCATGCCGGTGCTGGAAGGGAAAACCGACCAGTGGCGCAACGAAGTGTTTATTCAAATGGCAGAGTTCGAGGTGGGGCGGGCTTTGCGAACCGAGCGGTGGACCTATGCCGTTGCCTCGCCCAATCGCACCGCCTCCCGGATAACTCCCGTGCCGGAATCGGAGCTTTACGAACAACACAAGAACTACAACGGATCGGAAGGATCGAGACCGGCTCCCTTTGCCGACCGCTACGTGGAGTGCCAGATGTACGACTTGGCTCGAGACCCGCACCAATTGGTCAACATGTCGGGGCGCAACGAAGCGCTTGAAGCCGCCGTTCGACTTCGAGGCAGGTTAAAGAATCGGATGGCGGAAGCCGGAGACCACGCTGCGGAAATCGACGCGCCTTACTTCCCTTATCCGTAGCCGCAAATTCAGCCCTGTTCCGTGCCGGGCCGGGAATGGCTTTGCCCGTCCTGGCCGGCCGGTAAGTTTGTTTGCCGCACGCGCCACCAGCCAAAGACCGCGTGAATACTCCCCCAAGTGGTCCGGGGCTTCCTAAAAGGCTCAAGCTCTTTGAGCAGTAACTGCGCCTGTTCTTCGGGCGGCGGCTCGCGCGGGGGTTCGAAAAAGCCCGCTCCAATCAACTCTGACGGGTGTATGCTGAAGTTTTATGAAATCAAGAAATCATATCTCGTCTGCGGTCTATAGCCGATTTCGAAACCTCAATCCTTTCAGGAGATCTTCATGCCATTCACAAACTGTTGTGTAATTTTTCGGACTCCCCCTGCACGCTCCGGCACAGGAACACACGCTCGCTTTGGATTTCGCAAAGCGCTTTCCGCGCGCCGGAAGTATTCCGCCTGGGGCGCAGTCCTGGTCGCACTCCTGCTCGTTTTTTCGATGACACCGACGAACGCTTTGGCGGGGCAGGCTGCGGGCAAAGGTCCTGCCGCATTCGTCAATCCCATCATCGGGACCGGGCGTGGGTCCGGAGGCAGCATCAACGTATTTCCCGGACCCACCACACCCTTTTCCCTGGCGCGGCTAAGCCCGGACACAGAAAGCCATGGTTATGGCTATCACTATTATCAGCCGGACATTCAGGGCTTCAGCATGACGCACGAAAGCGGCCCGGGGTGCTCCAACGAAGGCGAAGCGTTCTTTACCGCAACAACCGGTCCCATTGAAACCGCGACAAAGGAATTTGAATCGCCCTATTCCCACCATCATGAATCGGCCGCTGCGGGATACTATCAGGTTCTGCTGCAACGCTGGGGCATCAACGCTGAACTCACCTCCACCGATCGCACGGGTCTGGCGAGATTTACCTTTCCGGCCGGAAAAACGGCAAACGTCCTGGTTCCGATCAGCCATACGCTCAACCAGACGGTCGCGGCCAGGATCCACGTGGATGGAAACCGCGAAATCTCCGGTTACGTGGAAAGCCGCGTTTTCTGCGGAAACCACCAGACGTACAAAGTCTATTATGCGATGACCTTCAGCCGCCCGTTTTCTTCCTTCGGAACCTGGCAGGGGAACAAACTCGGCGGGCCCGGCACGGTTGCCGCCCATAGCCGTTCAGCCGATCAAACCCATCCTGGACAATGGATCGGCGCTTACGCCAGTTGGCCGTCGGAACCCCATGCGCAAACCATCGTCGTCAAAGTAGGGATCTCTTTCGTGGACGTTGCAGGAGCCCGAAACAACCTGAAGCAAGAGGCCGCCGGAAAAACCTTTGACCAGGTGCGGCACAACGCCTGGGAGGCCTGGAATAAAGCCTTGAGCGTTATCCAGGTTTCAGGAGGCACGCCGCGGAAGCACACCGTCTTTTACACGGCGCTCTACCACACTCTGCTGATGCCTAATATCTTCAGTGATGCCGACGGAAGGTATGTCGGGTTTGATAACAAGATTCACCATGTCGCTCCGGGCCATCTGATTTATGCCAGCTATTCGGGCTGGGACATCTACCGCAGCGAGATGCCGCTGCTGGCGCTGATTGAACCGCAGCGCATGAACGATATGGCCCAATCGCTCGTGTTGATGTACAAGCAAGGAGGCTGGATGGGCCGCCGGCCACAGTTCAACCGCTTCACCAACGCCATGGCCGGAAGCCCGGATACCATCATGCTGGCCAACGCATGGCTGGACGGCCTGCACGGGTTTGACATCAAATCCGCCTGGGAAGGAATGCTGAAGGATGCCACCCAGGCCCCGCCGCCCGGCAAGCCTTACGTTGGCGAGACCGGAATCGAATGGATCAATAAGCTTCACTATGTTCCGAATGACAAGATCAGTTACGGTTCCGTCTCGCAGCTCCAGGAAGACTGTCTTGCTTACGCCTCTCTTTATTATTTGGCTAAGCAACTGGGCAAGACACAAGCGGCCAAGATGCTCTATCAACGCGCCCTCTACTACCGCAACGTCTTTGACCACCAGGACCGCTTCTTCCGGCCCCGCAATGCGGACGGCGAGTGGGTTCCCGACTTTGACCCTGCGCGCGAGCGCAGCAAGAAAGGCGGTCCTCCGACCGGATTTATTGAAGGCTCGGGCTGGCACTACCAATGGTTCGAGCCGGCGGACCTGGCCTGGGTGATCCACGCCATGGGAAAGAATCTTTTCAACCAGCGCCTGGAGAAATTCTTTGACTATCCCAATTTTCGCGGGCGGACATGGTACAGCCGGTATTACACCCCCTACAATGAGACCGACCTTGAAGCGCCCTTCGAGTTCAACTTTTCCGGCATGCCCTGGGAGGCGCAGCGCGCGGTTCGCCGCGTCCTGCGGGAAAACTACACCGATTCTCCCGATGGCATTCCCGGTAACGATGACTGCGGTGAAATGTCTTCCTGGGCGGTTTTCAGCATGATGGGGATTTACACCGTGGACCCGGCAGGCCTGGCCTACGAGCTGGTCAGCCCGGTATTCCACAAGGTGGTCATCCATTTGCGCGCTCCGTATCCAGGGAAGACCTTCACCATCACCGCCTCGAAGGACGCAGAGGCCAAGCCCTATATCCAAAGCGTCAAACTCAACGGCCACGGTCACGCACAGACGTGGATCCCCTTCGGGGCGATCAGCGCGGGCGGCAAGCTGCAGTTTGATTTAGGCCGTAAGCCCAACAAGTCCTGGGGCTCAGCACCCGCGGATGCTCCGCCTTCGCTGAGCGAGCAGCATCCTTAAGCTACCAAGCAAACAAGGGGCCCGGCTGGGACGCAGCCGGGCTTCCCTGAAAGTTGCGAGTGCTCGCTGATGGAAGCTCTATATAGGAATAGAGAAATATTTCTTGACCCTGCGTTATGCCAGGGAGCTAGTGAGTGGGCGGAATTCCAAAACGGGAATTTAGATTCATACCAATCTCCTTACCGGGATATCGGTTATTCCCGGACTTTCAGGAGGGTTCATGATGGGCTTACATGTTCTTTTTAACCCTAAAACCTGCACCCGGCATCCCCAAACGGATGCGCATTCTCATCTTTGCCTTGCAGGTGCGGCCGGCAAGGCGAATGCCATTCGCCTGCGGGTCAACTCTTCCTGGGCCGTAGCCCTGACCATTCTGCTGCTGAGCTTTCTCTCCCTGCCCTCTGCCGTCCTGGCCAGGAACGCGGCAGAAAAGCAAGAACCTGCTGCGAGCGTCCTTCCTTTTATTGGCACAGGGAAGGGACCCGGCGGCAACCAGAACCTGTTTCCGGGAGCGTCCATGCCGTTTGGCATGGTGCAACTAAGCCCGGATACTGAGAGCCACGGGTATGGCTACCACTACTATCAGCCCAACATCCAGGGCTTTAGCATGACCCATATGAGCGGGCCGGGTTGCGCCAACGAAGGCGACGTGTTTTTCACCGCGACGACGGGGCCCGTCGAGACGGCCGTGACGGATTTTGAGTCGCCTTATTCCCACAGCCACGAATCGGCCGGGCCCGGATATTATCAGGTAATGCTAAGGCGCTGGGGCGTCGAGGCCCAGCTCACGGCGACCGATCGAACCGGTCTCGCGCAATTCAACTTCCCGGCGGGCATCGCGGGCAACATCCTGATCCCCATCAGCCACACGCTTAATTACACGACAGCCGCCCATGTACAGGTGAAAGGCAATCGCGAAATCACCGGCTACGTAGTGGACCGCGTTTTCTGTGGAAGAAAGCGAACGTACAAAGTCTATTTCGTCATGACTTTCAGCCGTCCGTTTACCTCTTATGGAACATGGCAGGGCGACAAACCCGGAGGACCGGCCACCCTTTCCGCTAACGGCCATACGGCAACCCAGACCCGGCACGGGCAATGGATCGGCGCTTACGTTCGATGGCCTTCCTCCGCCGCTTCGCGAACGATCACGGCAAAAATCGGCATCTCCTACGTCGACCTGGCCGGGGCGGAAAACAATCTGAAGGAGGAAGCCGCCCAAAGGGATTTCGACCAGGTGCGGACCAATGCCTGGAACACATGGAACAAAGCCCTGAGCGTGATCGACGTATCGGGAGGCGCCCCGCGGGAGCGTACCGTCTTTTACACCGCGCTTTACCATAGCCTGCTCATGCCGAGCATCTTCAGCGACGCCGACGGGCGCTATCTCGGTTTTGACAGCAAGCAGATCCACCACGTGGCGCCCGGCCATCTGGTTTATTGCAACTACTCCGGCTGGGACGTCTATCGCAGTGAAATACCGCTGCTGGCGCTGATTGAGCCGCGGCGCATGAATGACATCGCAGAGTCCATTGTGTTGATGTACCAGCAAGGCGGGTGGATTGGCCGCTGGCCGCAAATCAACCTTTACACCAACGTGATGGCGGGCAGCCCGCTGACCACCATCCTGTGCAACGCATGGCTGGACGGCCTGCACGGGTTTGACATCAAAACCGCCTGGGAAGGAATGCTGAAGGATGCCACCCAGGCGCCGCCGCCCGGCAAGCCTTACGTCGGCCAGGAAGGAATCCAGTGGATCAACAAGCTGCACTACGTTCCGAATGACAAGATCAGTCACGGTTCCGTCTCGCAGATTCAGGAAGACTGCATCGCCTACGCTTCCCTGTATTATTTGGCCCGGCAATTGGGCAAGACGCAGGACGCCAGGATGCTCTATCAACGCGCCCTCTACTATCGCAACGTCTTTGACCATCAGGACCGCTTCTTCCGGCCACGCAATGCCGACGGCGAGTGGGTTCCCAACTTTGATCCTGCGC
>CAYWMN010000235.1:0-6038 GCA_964459065.1 uncultured Acidobacteriota bacterium
ACCGGGTCGTAATATTTAACCGGGACGTCAAGCCAGGCGGTCTCGCCGAGTACGGGATTTATCCCCAAAAATTTCGCATGAAGAACGGTTTGAGGAAGCAGTTTGCCAAGGTTCTGGCAATGCCCAACGTCGATTACATCGGCAACGTCCGGGTGTGCTCCGGCGAGCGCATGACCATTCAGGATCTGAGCGAGTGGCAGCCGACGGCAATGGTTTTTGCCGTGGGCGCGCAAGGAACCAAGAAACTTGGCCTTCCGGGCGAGGATTCGAAGGGCGTCTATTCCGCCAAGGACTTTGTCTACTATTACAACCTGTTGCCGCCTTTTGCCTCACAGGATTTCTCCACCGGCCGCCGCGTGGCCATTGTCGGAATGGGCAATGTGATGGTGGATATTGCGCGCTGGCTGCTGATTGACCAGCCGGGCGAAAAACCGGAGGAGGTCACGGTGATCGCTCGCCGCGGACCTTTTGAAGTCAAGTTTGACCGCAAGGAGTTCGATGAGGTTGAATCCTTCCTGGACCGCGGGTTGTTCCATGAGGAACTGAAGCGTGTTGCGGACCCCGTCCGGGCCGTGGGGCAGGATGTCGGTCAGGTGGCTGAGACAACCTTTCCCTGGCTCAAGTCAGAGCCGGAGGAGGCCACCCAATCAAAGCTGACCTTCCGGTTTCTCACGTCTCCCACGGCAATCGAGCCCGGGGAGAACGGCCGGATTGCGCGATTGCGGGTGATGGAAAATATGCTGGTGCTCGATGGCGAGCGGACCCGGCCGAAGGCTACCGGCAAGGAAACCTCCCTGGACGTTGACACGCTCATTTTTGCCATCGGCGACCTTGCCGATCCCGCCTTGGGCCTGCCCTACGACAGGAACGCTTACGTGACCAATTCCGATCCGGCCGATCCCGACCGGGCCGCCTATGAGGTTTATGACCCCGCGTCCGGGAAGGTGGTGTCGGGTGTCTTTGTGGTGGGATGGGCACGCAAGGCCAGCGAGGGGTTGGTGGGCAAGGCGCGTTTTGACGCCGAGCACGGCGTCGAACATGTCCTGAAATATCTTGAGAGCGCTGAGGCGAAACCCTCACCCTCCACGGAAGAGATTCTCCGCAGCCTGCGCGCCAAGGGAATTGAGCCGGTGACGAAGGAAGATCTGCTCAGGCTTGGCCAGGTGGAAGCCCAAAAGGCGGAGTCGCTCGGCTTGCCGGAATTTAAATTTTCCTCCAATGAGGAAATGTTGCGCGCGATTGGGACGCAGGTAGCCGGGTAGCCGGATGCACGATCCGGGGGCCGGGCGGAATCATCTGTTCACGGCTCCGGCGGGGAGATGGTGAAGATTGCAATCCGGACGCCGGTTTGTCTGGTTTGGCCGCAGCCGTGATAGGTTTATTGTTTGACCGGAATGGGTTGAGAAGAAATTGTTTTTATTTCCCTGCATGAAACAGCCCATTATATTCTGGAGGCGCCGGCCGTCACCAACCCGGTTCTAGATACTGGCAAGTTCGCGTGTGCAGCCGCGGAGTTTGCCGGTAAAGCCGCAGGGTTGGGCTTGGGCGGCGCGCTGAGACAACGCAATGGAGCGTGCGGGGGACACCTCCTGCCGCTGATGCTGATTGCCGGGACCCGGAAGGAATTTACCCTTTCCAGGCCCAGGGAGGCTGGCGTGGCATTGCCGGGCGGTCGTCAAAATGACCTCTGGGGCCAGGTCGCGTTTTATAGCGGCTTGGGCTTTATCATCCCCGGGGGAGCCGTCGGCGGATATTTTTTGGGTGAGTTTTTGGATGAATATCTGCACACGACGCCGGTTTTAGGTATCATAGGAGGTTTGGCAGGCGGGGCGGCGGGAATAGTCGAGGTCCTCCAAATTTTGACCCGGACTGAGAAGCGAAGTGCGGATCGGGACGATTCATCCAACGGCTCTGGAAAGAGCTGAAGCAAGGCTGCCGCGATGGATGGCCGGAGTTGCCGTTGCTGGTGTGCTTGTGGCCCTGTTGGCAGTGGACGTTCGAGCTGCGGGCGGTTTCGCTCTAGGTGCAGGAGTGGCGCTGCTCGGTTATTCGTGGTTGCACAAAGCAGTGGTGACAATGATGGATGCCGGCAGGGAGCGGCCCTCCAAATTGATGGTGGGCAAGCTTGTTATCCGCTATCCGCTGGCGATTGCCGCTGTCTTTGTTTTTTACCGTGAAAACTGGCTTCCTTTTCAAGCGGTATTGGCGGGGTTGTTTGTCCCTGTAGCTGGAGTTGTCGCAGAGTCCTTGTATCAAGTCAGTTTGGCTTTCCGTCATTCGGACCCTTCCTGAGGCGTTGTTCTCAGGTCTCCGGGTTCTGCTGAAGCGGGCGAAAAGCATACTTAGGATCGGAGAATATTTCGATACCCATGGAACACCACTTCTGGTTTGCTCTGTTGTTGAACAAATTGCTGGGTGGCGCGGTGGCGGCCTTGATGACGAGCATCGGGTTCCCGCCGGCGAGTGCGCATTATCCCATTCCGGACTATGTGGCGGGGGAAATCCTGGTTGTTCTGATCATTGCGATTGGGGCTTTGGTCCTCCGCAGCCGGCTTTCCGTGGAAAACCCCGGAAAGCTTCAGCAATCCATGGAAATCTTTCTTGAATTCACCCGAAACCTTGCCGATGAGATGATCCCGCACGGGGCTTCCCGCTACGTCCCTTTGATCGGGACGCTGGGGATTTTCATTCTCGTTTGCAACGTCATCGGATTAATTCCGACGTTTGTGACGCCGACGGCGAGCATTCAAGTGCCTCTTGGCTGTGCGGCGCTGGTTTTTGTCCATTACAATTTTCAGGGTGTTCGGCAGCATGGGATTCTCGGTTATCTTCGGCATCTTTGCGGTCCCATGATGGGGATCGCCATCATTATGTTCCCGACAGAGATTCTCAGCAATGTCCTGCGAATGCTTTCGCTGAGCGTTCGTTTATGGGCCAACATGCTGGTGGGGGGGATCCTTGAGCAGGTTTTTACCGGTTTGATTCCGGTTGTGATCCCGGCAATTTTCATGGGGTTGCACATTTTTGAGTCGTTTCTCCAGGCGTATGTTTTTATGATTCTGCCAGCGCTTTATATTGGCCTGGCGATTCAAGAGGAGCATTAGGCGGCTGGAGCGGCGGATTTTAGTTGGTTGTGGATCGGGCACGAATCCTTCGCCCGGATCGGCTGAAGGGCGGAACCCATTCTGGACTGCCGGCGGCTGGAATGGCCTGTTTTTTAGAGTCGGTTCAATTGAGATTTGGCGTCTTCAAAGGCAGGATTTCTGCGGGTTTGCCTTGAAGCGCTGGAAATGCCGTCGGCGGGGGCCACGGGAGTGGGAATTCCCTTCCGGCGGAACTTTAACAGTCAAAGCCTTCCGGGTTTGGGCGAGGCTAACGCTAAGGAGGAAAGATGAGGCAAAAGGTTTTGATCTTTTGCACAGCGATCACTGGGATGCTGCTTACGGCACCGTTGTTCGGCGCGCAGGGCGCTGCCGCTGGCGGGGGAGGAAGCGCCACCAACTGGGTAGCGATCACCTCGGGTTTTGCGATGGCGATTGCTTCAGGTCTCTGCGGTCTGGGGCAGGGAAAAGCTGCCGCAGGCGCCTGCGAGGGGCTGGCTCGGAATCCGAGCGCCAGGTCCGGCATCCAGCTTTTTTTGATCCTGGCATTGATTTTTATCGAATCGCTGGCTCTTTACACGCTGGCAATCATCTTTGTGAAGGTTCGATAAATCCGCATCACGTGAAGGGAGGCGGGAGGCTTGACCTCCCGTCCTTGCTCATGAGAGTGGCTTTTTTTTGCAGGGAGAACGTGCTGGAGGTTGCAGACGCTTTCCCTGCGCCCTGTGCTCGATCCGGGAAGGCTGCGGTCTGTGCGAGGGTGTAGGGTCCCCGCCGTACAGGCCTTCCCCCGGCCGGGTCCGAGCGGTCAGATGATCTGACTAAGATTTCCACAGAAAACCACGGAAAGCCGGAAGTGTTTTGCTGGGCGGCATTGAGCCCGCGCAAGATTCCTGTTGCCAACTCATCCCGGGGTCCTTACTATCTTTGTAAGACGCGGGGCACTGTGCAGGTCGGCCAGGAGCAATGCGCATGGTCAGCGGTTTCAATACTGAGATTGAGCACGAGGGAACGGTTTACCACGTTCAGACGGAGCCCCGCAGGCAGGAAGGCATCGAAACCTCTGTTTATGTCAAGGGAGCAGTCATTCATTCTTTAAAGACCTTGCCCCGCGAATTCGGCAGCTCCTTGCAACCTAGCGAACAGCAGTTGAACCAATTGGTCGAAGACCAGCATCGCCGGGTGATTGCGGAAATCCGAGCGGGAAAAATTAAGTTCCAAGCGGCGTCCTGTTCGGGCGCCTCCGGCCTTCAATGACATTGACCATCCAAATGAACGGCGAGCGGCGGGAAGTTCCAGCGGGACTGACGCTGGCGGCCTTGTTGGAGTTGCTCGAACTGCCTGCTGACCGGGTTGCGGTGGAACTGAACCGCGAAGTTGTGAAGAGGTCCGCCTGGGGCTCGACGCCGATCCAGGAAGGCGACCAGCTCGAAATCGTCCAAATGGTAGGCGGCGGCTCCGGCAATGGCGCTGGCGTGAGTCGCCGAGACTTGCCATGAACTCCAGCGTTAACAGCTCCTCGGCGATTATCCTTGTTACTCTGCTGATCAAGCTGGGTGTGATCGCCTCCCTGGCGAGCATCATCGCCCGTTTTGACAAATTTCGACGCCTGCTCCTGGTGGAAGTTCGGGAACCCAAACAAAAGCTTCTGTTTGCAGCCTTTCTGGGCGTGCCCTTCATGTTGGGGGTGCTGACCCGTTTGGTTGTGCACTACCAGGGCGCAGATCTCAGCCTTGAGGCGACCGTTCTGGGAGGTTTGCTGGGCGGGACCATGGTGGGCCTGGTGGTCGGCATGCTGGTGAGCCTGCCGGCTGTTCTTATCAAGCATGAGATTCTTGCGGTGCCCATGGCCGTGCTTTACGCGGTGGTTGCAGGCTCCGCGCGGTGGCTCTGCCCCAACAAGGAAGAAATCTGGAAATTTTCTCCTTTTATTGACCTCAGCCTCTACCGGTCCATCAAGCAAAGATTCAAGCAGCCCTCCATGGATTGGCAGATCCTTTTCTTTCTGATCTGCGTATTTCTGGAAATGTCGCGAATCAGTGTCGGCCGCATGTCGCACGGCCTGCTTTTTTATCTGAACCCGCCGCGGGCGTGGACCGAACTGCTGATCCTGTTAACCACGGCCATCGCCATCGCCCTTCCCTTGCGCATCTGGAACAACACGCGCATTGAGCGAAAGCTGGAAGAGAAAGAGAGAATGCTGATCCAGGCCAGAATGGACAGCCTGATCAGCCAGATCAACCCCCACTTTCTTTTCAATACGCTGAACACGGTCTCGTCGCTGATTCGCATTGATCCGGACACGGCGCGGAAGGTGCTGGTGAAACTCTCCAGCATCCTGCGGCACCGGCTCAAGACTCAAACTCACTTTGTCGCTTTGCGGCAGGAACTCGATTTCATTGATGATTATCTTGATATTGAAGTCGTGCGCTTTGGGCAGGACAAACTCCGCATTCGCGAAGAAATCGATCCGTCTGCGCTGGACGTGATTGTCCCCAGCATGATTTTGCAGCCCCTGGTGGAAAATGCCATCCGGCACGGCGTGGGGCCCAAGATTGAAGGCGGGACGATTACGCTGCGGGCTTCCCGGCGCAACCGGCGGGTGCAGATTGAGGTCGATGACGACGGGGTGGGAATTCCGAAGGAGCGATTGCCGGAAATATTCGCCTCGGGAATCGGGATCATGAACGTTCGCGAGCGGCTCAAGGTCCTGTACGGCCATGACTTCTCCATGAAGATTGACAGTGAAACCGGCAAAGGCACCGTCGTGCGTTTTGAGTTGCCGGAGGTCGTTCCCGCCGAAGAAACCCTTCCGGTTGAGTCGCCTCAAACCCCAACCTGATTGAATCCCCGCCCGGTCGTCCTGGCCTGGCCGGGGTGATAAAGTCCGGGGCTTTCCTTCCGCCTTGCCGCCAGGGTGGTTTATGGTAGTATCAG
>CAYWMN010000236.1:0-6037 GCA_964459065.1 uncultured Acidobacteriota bacterium
GAAGGGCTCTCGCATGGATTTGCATCACGCTTCATCCCACACCTCCTCACGCGCCCAGAAGGACGCTCAGGATCTGGCGCATTTCGGGTATGCGCAGGAACTGTTCCGCGGCTTTGGCGGATTCTCCAATTTCGCCATTTCATTTTCCATTATTTCGATCCTCACGGGCGCCGTCACGTTGTTCGATTACGGGCTCACGATGGGCGGCCCGCTGGAAATGACTTTAGGTTGGCCGCTCGCAACCGCCGGAACACTGATGGTTGTTCTCAGCATGGCGGAACTCTGCTCGGCCATGCCAACATCCGGAGCGATGTACCATTGGTCTGCTGAACTGGGCGGCCCGATGTGGGCCTGGTTCACTGCCTGGCTGAACATCGTGGGCCTTGTGGCGGCTATTGCCGGCATCGACTACGGCTGCGCGCAGTTTCTCACTCCGATACTCGGGCTTGAATCCAAAGCGTCCACGCTGCTCATCGTGTACGGGTTTCTGCTGCTTTCCCAGACGCTCATCAATCACTTTTCCACCCGCTGGGTTGCGTGGCTGAATGACTTCAGTGTCACCGTTCACATCATCGGGGTTGTTCTCCTGGTTGGAGGCCTGTGGATTTTTGCTTCCAAACAACCGCTGCATTTTTTTCTGAAAGCCGCTTCGTCCAGCGATATTCACGCACCTTACACATGGCTTTTCCTGCTGGGATTACTGCAGGCTCAGTGGACCTACACTGGTTTTGACGCCTCCGCACACGTTGCGGAAGAAACGCTTGACCCGCGCCGACGCGCCCCGCAGGGCATGGTGATGTCGGTTGTGGTTTCGGGATTTTTCGGGTATCTGCTCATCATGTCGCTCACCTGGTCCATCCCCAGCCTCAGCCAGGTATTGGGGGCTAAAGACGCCGGGGGGCATTCGCTTCCCGCAGTGCTTGCAATTGTTGAAATGACGCTGGGCAGCCGGGCCGCCGTTGTGGTGCTTGCGCTCACTGTCCTGGCCATGTGGTTTTGCGGACTTTCGGCCTGCACCTCTGTTTCCCGCACGTTTTACGCATTCGCGCGCGACGGGGGCATGCCGCTTTCAAGACTCTGGGGCCGCATCAGCCCGCGTCATAAAACTCCGGCAAACGCCGTTTGGCTTTCCGCCGCGCTCGCCTTCGGTGCCATGGTGTACAGCGGAGCGTACTCGGTGGTGACCTCCATCAGCGTCGTGGGGTTCTATCTGTCCTACATCATTCCGGTACTCCTCGGATGGTGGAAAAAGAGGCGCTGGATTCGAAAACGCGGGCCCTGGAACCTGCGCAATGCCACCAACCTGATTAATGTGCTGGCGCTCCTTTGGACTCTGGGAATTTGCACCTTGATGGTGATGCCGCCCAATGGGCGTGCCGGCTGGGGAATCAGCAGCGTGATGGGTGTCTTGCTGATCATCCATTTGTTAACCGGCAAACATAAAATTCACAAAAAGCGTTGGAATCTGGTGACTGAAGAAGGGCCGGAATCAGCGGTAGAAACGGAGTCGTAAAGGTGCATGTCGGCGCCCCATAACCAAGAAACATTCCTGCATCGATTGAGAAGATCATTTATTCTTGTGAAATCAAGCCGTCACGCTTTTGATGGGCGGCTCAAGCTGTTCGCGGTGGGGGATTTTCGAGGGTGCTTAACCCGCACGAAGAAAAGCTGAAAGGAACATTATGGAACCCGCAGCAATCATCAAAACCCTGAAAAGCGGAAAACTGTTGATCAACGGAAGATATGAAGACGCTGCTTCCGGAAAGACGATTCCAGTCATCAATCCGGCTACCGGCGAACAACTGGCCACGGTGCCTGATGCCTCCACGGAGGATATTGACCGCGCTGTCGCGAGCGCACGGCGCACCTTTGAATCCGGCGTTTGGCGCAACCGGAAAGTTTCCGAGCGCGAGAAAATCATCTGGCGCATCGGAGAACTGATCGAAAAAAACAAGGAAGAGCTGGGAATGCTCGAGTCGCTGAACAATGGCAAGACCTTCCGAGAGGCGCTTCGCGGTGACATTCCTCCTTCCTGGGACATCTTCTACTATTACGCCGGCTGGACGCGAAAGATTTACGGTGAAACCATTCCGGTTGATGGTGACTACCTTAATTACACGCTTCGTGAACCGGTGGGCGTGGTGGGCATGATTACTGCCTGGAACTATCCCCTGCTGCTGGCCGCCTGGAAGGTGGCCCCGGCGCTTGCAACCGGATGCTCGATGGTGATCAAGCCTTCGGAACTGACACCTCTCACCACGTTCAAGCTGGCCGAGTACTGCCTGGAAGCGGGTGTGCCGGAGGGCGTGGTGAACGTTGTAACGGGTTATGGACCGACCGCCGGCGAAGCGCTCGGGCGGCATATGGACGTGGACAAAATTGCCTTTACGGGGAGCATTCGCACGGCGCGTTCGCTGCTGAGGGCCTCGGCGGAAAGCAACCTGAAGCGCCTGTCGCTTGAACTCGGAGGGAAGTCGCCCAACATTATTTTCTCGGACGCTGACCTGGAGCGTGCGGCAAATTCCGCCTTTTGGGGCATCTATGCCAACAAGGGCGAAGTTTGCAGCGCCGGCTCTCGATTGCTGGTTCACGAAAAGGTCTATGACGACTTTGTCGGCCAGCTAGCCGAGCGTGCAAGAGCCATGAAGGTTGGCAACCCGCTCGATCCTGCCACCGAAATGGGCGCGCAAATCAGCCAATCGCAGTTGGACCGCATCCTGAGCTATATTGAGTCCGGCAAACAGGACGGCGCGCGACTGCTTTGCGGAGGCGAACGCGATATCGAAGGCGACAAGGCCAAAGGCTATTACGTCAAGCCAACCATCTTTGCGGACGTGAATCCGCAAATGAAGATTGCACAGGAAGAGATCTTTGGCCCTGTTCTGGTTGCTCTGAAATTTAAGGACGAACAGGAGGCCGCTGCCATTGCAAATGGTACGATCTACGGACTGGTTTCTGCGGTCTGGACTCGTGACATCGGCGTGGCGCACCGTATGGCGCGTGCCATCAAGGCCGGTTCAGTCTGGATCAACGATTACAATTGCTTTGACAGTGCTTCGCCATTTGGAGGTTATAAACAGAGCGGTTTCGGGCGCGAAATGGGATCGCACGCGCTTGAATCCTACACGCAGGTAAAATCTGTCTGGGTCTCGTTAGCCTGATTCTGCCAGGTGTTGAACTGGAAGATCAGCAGATGAGCGCTTCGTATCAGCCGGGGCGCATTTCCGGAGTTTCGCTAAATCAGGCGTGTGAGAGTGGTCGCAAGGGGAAAGCGGAATGACACTTCAACAGATCAAACAGGCGTTTAACAAATACCGGATTGACAAGATCAAGCTGGGCGGTTTTGACTCCGACGGCATTCTGCGCGGCAAGTATGTTTCGCGTGAGAAATTCCTTTCTGCGGCCAAACACGGTCTGGGTTTCTGCGACGTGATCTTTGGATGGGACAGCGCGGACGCGCTTTACGACC
Organism: uncultured Acidobacteriota bacterium; assembly: GCA_964459065.1. GTDB lineage: Bacteria > Acidobacteriota > Terriglobia > UBA7540 > UBA7540 > JAMCXS01. The sequence goes on from CAYWMN010000236.1 coordinate 3,470, forward strand.
AGGCGGCGATTACCGGCTGGCACACGGGGTACCCTGACACGCTGGCCAAGATCGACCTTTCCACCTTTCGGAGACTTCCCTGGGAGGAAGGCACGGCGTTTTTCCTGCTCGATTTCTTCCGAACGGATGGGAGTCCCCTCGCCGTTTCCCCTCGCCAGCTTCTGCAGCGGGTTGTTGAAAGAACCCACTCCATGGGCTACGTCCCGCGGGCTTCCCTGGAGTATGAATACTGGTTCTTCCGCGAGGATCCGGATTCAGTGCGCACCAAGAACTACAGTAACCTTGTGCCCTTGAGCCCGGGAATGTTCGGCTACAGCGTTTTGCGGGCTTCAACCTACTCCGATCTTGCCCATGACATCCTGAACACGATGCGAGATCTGGATATTGAAATCGAGGGCCACCACACGGAGACCGGCCCGGGCGTGTACGAAACGGCCATCCGGGTGGACGACGTTCTGAGAGCCGCTGACAAAGCTGCATTGTTCAAAATGGCGGTCAAGGTGCTTGCCCAGAAGCGCGGCCTTATGGCCACGTTTATGGCTAAGTGGAATTCTCAACTTCCCGGATCCAGCGGCCACGTTCACCAGAGCCTGATGGACCGCCGCGCTGGCAAGAATCTGTTCTGGGGAGGAGCGCGTAAAGCTCTGATGGGAGGCATGTCGGCGCTGATGCAGCAATACATGGCAGGCCAGTTGGCACTGATGCCGGAGTATGCCGTGATGCTTGAACCTACGGTCAATTCTTACAAACGCACTGCTCCCAGCACGCTGAGTTGGGCCCCGTCCAATGTTACCTGGGGCCTTGACAACCGCACCGCCGCGCTGCGGGCGATTGTAGCGGGACCGAAGGTGACGCGTGTGGAACATCGCCTGCCAGGCGCCGACGCGAATCCTTATCTTGCCATCGCCGCCAGTCTCGCTTCCGGACTCTATGGAGTGCAACACAAGCTGAAGCTTTCTGCTCCTGTAGCCAACGCCTACCAAACTGAAGCGCCGGCTCTTCCGCGCACACTGAAGGAAGCCAACCAGGCCTTCAGCGAGAGCCGGTTTGCCCGCGACTGGTTTGGCGAAGAGTTTGTAAAGTTTTATTCCATGACGCGCGACTGGGAGGTCCGGCAATTTGAACGCGCCGTCACCAACTGGGAGATGGAGCGTTACTTTGAATCGATCTGATCGCGTAAATTGAAGGCTTTGTATCCGGTCCGCCAGGCTTCCCGCTGCGATGAAGCGAGCCGACCGAGCCGGACAATAACTTAAATCCACGAGACATTTTCCCCGAAGGAGCGCGAACGTTTAACATGAGCAACGGAATCTCGACCTTTGCTTTTCCCACACGCATCATTTTTGGAGCAGGCTCGGTCAACGCGATCGGCGAGGAAATCTCGAAGCACGGCATTCAGAAGCCCTTGCTGGTAACAGACCCCGGCGTGGTCAAAGCGGGGCTGGTTGGCCGCGTCGCGCAGGCCATGCCGGGAATTCAATTTGCCCTGTTTGATTCCGTAAGTCCCAATCCGACGGAGAAGAATGTTCTGGAAGGGATCGAGCGATACCGGCAGGAGCACTGTGACGGCATTGTGGCATTGGGCGGAGGCAGCCCCCTGGATGCGGGTAAAGTCATCCGCCTGGGAGTCACTCATCCGCTGCCTCTCGACCGGTACGACGACCAACTGAACGGCGGCGACAAAATTGGTAGCAACCTGCCTCCCATGATTGCCGTTGCCACCACCTCCGGTACGGGAAGCGAAGTGGGGCGCAGCGCTGTGATCCTGCTCGAATCCACCGACCGCAAAACCGTCATCTTCAGTCCGCACCTGATTCCAAATGTTGCGATTGACGATCCCGAACTGACCGTCGGGATGCCGCCGGCCATTACGGCGGGACCGGGGCTTGACGCTCTTACCCATAACGTTGAGGCCTATCTGGCCAAAGGTTACCATCCCATGTGCGACGCCATCGCGCTCCACGGGACGCGACTGGCTGCCAGAAGCCTGGCGGCAGCTGTCCACAACGGCAGTGACCTCCAGGCGCGAACCGACATGATGATGGCTGCGGTGATGGGAGCGGTGGCTTTCCAGAAAGGACTGGGAGTGGTGCACTCGCTGGCGCATCCGCTGTCATCGATCGCAGGTCTGCATCATGGAACCACCAACGGCGTTCTCCTGCCTTACGCCCTGGAATTTAACCGCACGGTTGTTGAAGACCGGATCCGTGATCTTGCGGTCGCGATGGACCTGGACGTTGCCGGGCTGTCCGTGCATGATGCCGCCACAGCCGCCATCAGCCACGTCCGCGATTTGCTCAGGGAAATCGGTGTGCCGGAACACCTCAGCGCGCTGGGGATAAGCCAGGAGATCATTCCCGCGCTTTCTGCAAAGGCCATGGAAGATGCCTGCCACCTTCTGAATCCGCGCCCATGCACGCTATCGGACATGACGGCTCTCTACGAGGCCGCGCTGTAGAGTTGGCCTGCCTGCTGCGGCAAACAGGCCCCCAATTGTGGAGGAAGCTTGCCGGAGCTACTCCCGATCTTCCTTAAGCCCGGCGGGTGTCGTGCCGTGGTGGTGGGCAG
>CAYWMN010000237.1:0-5957 GCA_964459065.1 uncultured Acidobacteriota bacterium
CCCGTTGCGGCCCATTGGTTGGTTCCCGCAAGTAATGCACTCATGGTTACGACTCCTGATCGAGTTTGTCGAGAAGGTCCCGAATCCGCTGCCGCTCCCGTTCGCCGAGTTCTTGGTCCTGAAGGATGTTGAGCACCAGCGCCTCGTGCGAGCGGTCAAAGAAGCGCCGCGATAGCTCGCGTACGGCGCTCCGGGTGGCTTCGGCGCGGCCCACAATCGGCTGATAAATAAACGCCCGGCCCCGCGCGGGCTTGCTATGCCGCACGTAACCCTTTTCTTCCAGAATCCGCAGGGTGGTGAGCACCGTGTTGTAGGCAAGGGTGGGCTGCCCGGGCAGCGCGCCGGCGACCTCCGCCACGGTCGATTCGCCTTTTTCCCAGAGCACGTCCATCAGTCGCAGTTCAGCTTCGGTGAGAGTTGTCGATTTTTTTCTGGCCACGAAATGACTCCACTAACTAAAAAATTAAGAGCTGTGCCCAAGGCTAGCTCCGCCATTTGCAGTTGTCAACTAATTTTTTAAGAATTATTGTGGCTGGGCCCAAAACGCGCCGGGGAAATCCGGTTTCAATCCAGGCCCGTGATTGCTGGAAACACATCTTCCGGAAGGCTAATTTAAGCAAAACAAAGGCGTCGATGTGACGTAGGTCACTGCGATAGAGGTGTTGCTGACATAGCCTTGACTTGATCATGAGAATGAAGGGACGGAGAAACCCATGGCTAGGGCAAAGATAACGATTGACGGGAATGAGGCAACGGCACTTACGGCCTATCTGGCCAGCGAAGTGATTGCCATCTACCCGATTACGCCTTCGTCTCCGATGGGTGAACTGGCGGACCGCTGGGCCGTGGAAGGCAAGGCGAACATCTGGGGCGCCATTCCCAAGGTGATGGAGATGCAAAGCGAAGGCGGAGCGGCCGGAGCCTTGCACGGAGCCTTGCAGGCGGGCGCGCTGGCAACCACCTTCACCTCTTCGCAGGGCCTTCTGCTGATGATCCCCAATCTGTATAAGATTGCGGGCGAGTTGACCGCAGGCGTGCTGCACGTGGCCGCGCGGACCGTCGCCACCCACGCCCTGTCGATTTTCGGCGACCATAGCGATGTGATGGCCACGCGCGCCACGGGCTTTGCGCTGCTGGCCGCGAACACGGTTCAGGAAGCGATGGATTTGGGACTGATTGCGCACGCGGCGGCGCTGGAATCGCGCGTGCCGTTTCTCCACTTTTTTGACGGATTCCGCACCTCGCATGAAATCTCCAAGGTTGAGGAGGTCACGGCCGAAGACGTCCGCGCCTTGATTGACGACAAAACGGTTCGCGCGCACCGCGAGCGGGCTCTGTCATCGGACCATCCTTTTGTGCGGGGCACCGCGCAGAATCCGGACGTCTTTTTCCAGGCGCAGGAGGCCGTGAACCCTTACTACCGCGCCTGTCCCACCATCGTGCAGAACGTGATGGACCGGTTTGCGCAGATTGTGGGCCGCGCTTATCACCTGTTTGACTACGTGGGAGCGCCGGACGCCGACCGTGTGATTGTGATGATGGGTTCGGGAGCCGAAGCGGCTCAGGAAGCGGTGGAGCACCTGGCCGCCCAGGGCGAAAAAGTCGGGCTGGTCAAAATCCGGCTCTACCGGCCCTTTTCCACCGAGCATTTCCTGGCGGCGCTGCCGCGGTCGGTGAAGACGATTGCGGCGCTGGACCGCACGAAAGAGGCGGGAAGCGTCGGCGAGCCGCTCTACCTGGACGTGATGGCGGCGCTCCTGGAAAACGCCGGCTCGGCGGGGCCCGCCGGAATGCCGCGCCTGATTGGCGGCCGCTACGGGCTTTCGTCCAAGGAATTTACGCCGGCCATGGTGAAAGGCGTTTTCGACGAGATGTCGAAGCCGAATCCGAAAACGCATTTTACGATCGGAATCCACGACGACGTTTCGCACACCAGCCTCGATTACGACCCGGCTTTTTCAACCGAAGATCCCCAGGCGGTGCGGGCGATCTTTTACGGCCTGGGCTCGGACGGCACCGTCGGCGCCAATAAGAACTCCATCAAGATCATCGGCGGAGACACGGAAAACTACGCGCAGGGTTACTTTGTTTACGATTCGAAAAAAGCGGGCTCGGTCACCGTCTCGCATCTGCGCTTTGGCCCCAAACCCATCCATTCCACCTATCTGATTGACCGCGCCAACTTTGTGGCCTGCCACCAGTTCGCTTTTCTGGAGCGCTACGACGTGCTGAAAGCGGCCGAACCGGGCGCCACTTTCCTGCTGAACGCTCCTTACGGCCCGGAAGAGATCTGGGATCATCTGCCGCGCGCGACCCAGGAGCAGATCATCAGCAAGAAGCTGCGCTTCTATGTGATTGACGCCGTGAAGGTGGCGCGCGAGACGGGCATGGGACGGCGCATCAACACCGTCATGCAGACCTGCTTTTTCGCGCTCAGCGGCGTGCTGCCGCGCGACGAGGCCATCGCCGCCATCAAGCGGGCCATCAAAAAGACTTACGGCAAGCGCGGAGAAACCATCGTGGCCAAGAACTATGCCGCGGTGGACGGCGCCTTGAACTACTTGTTTGAAGTCACCGTTCCCGAAACCGTTTCCAGCCAATTCGATATCCAGCCGCCGGTGCCGGCCGACGCTCCCGAGTTTGTTCGCAACGTTACGGGCAGCATCATCGGAGGCCACGGCGACTCTTTGCCGGTCAGCGCCTTTTCACCCGACGGGACTTTCCCCAGCGGAACGGCCAAGTGGGAGAAGCGCAACATCGCGCTGGAAATTCCCGCCTGGGACGAGGACCTTTGCATCCAGTGCGGCAAATGCGTCATGGTCTGCCCCCATTCGGTGATCCGCGCCAAGGTTTATGACTCGCAGAATCTGGAGAACGCGCCGGCCCATTTCAAGTCGACGGCGGCGCGCTGGAAAGATTTCAAGGAGTTGCGTTACACGCTGGCCGTGGCGCCCGAGGATTGCACCGGCTGCTCGCTGTGCGTTGAAATCTGCCCGGCCAAGAGCAAGTCGGAGGTCAAGCACAAGGCCATCAATATGGTCCCGCAGCCGCCTCTGCGGGCGCAGGAACGCGAGAACTGGGAGTTCTTCCTCACGCTGCCGGAGATGGATCGCGGGGTGCTGAGCCACGGCCTGGTGAAGGACGCGCAGCTGCTGGAGCCCCTGTTTGAATTTTCCGGGGCGTGCGCCGGCTGCGGCGAGACGCCCTACATCCGGCTGATGACGCAGCTGTTCGGAGACCGCTGCGTGATTGCCAACGCCACCGGCTGCTCCTCGATCTACGGCGGCAATCTGCCCACCACGCCCTACACGATGAACCGCGAGGGCCTGGGGCCGGCCTGGTCGAATTCGCTCTTTGAAGATAACGCGGAGTTCGGGCTCGGGATGCGCCTGGCCATTGACAAGCAGGCCGACTACGCCCGCTACCTCGTCGAGCGGCTTGCCCCGCAGATCGGCGCCGAACTGGCGGCCGCACTGCTTGCGGCGGATCAATCCACCGAGCAGGGCCTGTTTGAACAGCGCCGGCGGGTGCAGGAGCTCAAGGAAAAACTCCAGGGCATTGACGCGGCTGAAGCGCGCGATTTGCTGAGCGTTGCCGGCACGCTGGTGAAAAAGAGCGTGTGGATTGTGGGCGGCGACGGCTGGGCTTATGACATCGGCTACGGCGGCCTTGACCACGTTCTGGCCTCCGGCAAGAACGTCAACGTGCTGGTGCTGGACACGGAGGTCTATTCCAACACCGGCGGTCAGATGTCCAAGGCCACGCCGCGCGGCGCGGTGGCCAAGTTTGCGGCGGCCGGCAAGGAAAATCCCAAGAAAGATCTGGGCATGATGGCCATGACCTACGGCAGCGTCTACGTGGCGCACGTGGCGATGGGCGGCAATGACACCCACACGGTGAAGACTTTCCTGGAAGCGGAAGCCTACAACGGACCCTCGTTGATCATCGCTTATTCCCACTGCATCGCCCACGGATTTGACATGGTCCTGGGCATGAGCCAGCAGAAGGCGGCGGTGCAGTCCGGCTACTGGCCGCTGTTCCGCTACAATCCCGAGCTGGCCAAGCAAGGCAAGAATCCGCTGCACATGGATTCCAGGCCTCCCGCGATTCCTCTTGAACAATATATTTACAACGAAACCCGTTACACCATGCTCGCCCACGCCCATCCGGAAGCCGCCAAGCTGGCGTTGCAGAAGGCTCAGGAAGATGTGCGAACGCGCTGGGAGTTGTATGAGAAATGGGCGGCAGATCTTGCGACCGTCCCAGGGAAGGAAGAAAAATGATAGACCTCTCGACAACCTACCTGGGGCTTGAACTGAAGAGCCCGCTGGTGGCTTCTGCTTCCCCGCTGTCGGAAGAGATCAGCAACCTCCGGAAGATGGAAGACTCCGGGGCTGCCGCCGTAGTTCTCCATTCGCTGTTTGAAGAGCAGGTGACGCTGGAGTCTGAGGACCTGCATCACTATCTTTCCCAGGGCACGGAAAGTTTTGCCGAATCGCTCACTTACCTGCCGGATATGACGCGATACAATCTGGGGCCGGAAGGCTACCTGGAACACATTCACAAGGCAAAGGCCGCTGTGGACATCCCCGTGATCGCCAGCTTGAACGGCGTTTCGTCCGGCGGCTGGCTTGATTACGCCCGCAAGATTGAGCAAGCCGGAGCTTCGGCGCTGGAGTTGAACATCTATTTCCTGGCGACCGATCCGAACGTTTCCTCCGCCGAGATCGAGCAGCAGTATCTGGACCTGGTTTCTCAGGTGAAGGAGAATCTGCAAATTCCGGTGGCCGTGAAGGTGGGGCCGTACTTCAGCGCCATGGCCCATTTTGCCAGCCGTCTTGACCAGGCCGGAGCCGACGCACTGGTGCTCTTCAACCGTTTCTACCAGCCGGACTTTGACCTGGAGAATCTGGAAGTGGTCCCCCGAGTCGTTTTGAGCAATTCCCACGAGCTTCTGCTGCGGCTGCATTGGGTGGCGATTCTTTACGGCCACATCAACGCCGACCTGGCGGTGACCGGCGGGGTTCACACGGCGCAGGATGTGCTGAAGTCCATGATGGCCGGCGCCAAGGTGGCCATGATGACTTCCGCGCTGCTCCGCAACGGCATCAGTCACCTGGAGAGTGTGCGCGCCGATCTGCTCGACTGGATGGAAGAACACGAGTATACTTCGATTCAGCAAATGCAGGGCAGCCTGGCCCTGAAGTCCGTCCGGAGCCCGGCGGCCTTTGAGCGAGCCAATTACATGCGGGTGCTCAGTTCCTACAGCCTGCGCACCTTCGGTCCCTGGCGGATGGGTATGACCAACGGGGAGTGAGCGCCGGGACGCCGCCAACCAGGGCCGCAGTGGCGCAATCGAAGGAACGGATCCTAAAAAGTGAGGTGGCCAGGCATGCGGAAAGTCATTTTCGGGGTTTGCCTTCTTTTCTTATCCTACGGAATTTTCTGGGCGCAGCAGGCAAAACAGCCGCAGCAGGGAACCCCGCCTGCTCAACCGTCTGCTCAGGGACAAGCCGCGCCGGCGGTTCCGCTTCAGTTTGTCATTTCACCTGCCCAGAAAGCTCGCAAGAACCCGGAAGCCTTCACCCAGGAGTCCGTCGACAAGGGCAAGTCGGTCTATGAGACCCAATGCGCGATGTGCCACGGAAAGACGGGAAACGGCAAGGGAGACTTGGCGGGCGTCATGCATCTTAAGCTCTCCGACTTTACCAAACCCGCTACTCTGGAAAAGCGGACGGACGGCGAACTGTTTGCCATGATCAATTCGGGCCTGGGCGCGATGCCCAGCCAGGACAAACGCATGAAGCCGAAAACGGTTTGGGACGTCGTCAATTTCCTGCGCACGTTGGAAGGGAAAGTTCCCTCGAAATCCCCCGCCAAAAAATAGCTCCCGGCATTTATACAGCAGAGAAAAAGGATGAAACCGGAAGTGCTCCCGGATATGGTCTTTCACACCT
>CAYWMN010000238.1:0-5946 GCA_964459065.1 uncultured Acidobacteriota bacterium
GGGAACAAGACCGGGCGGCGGCCGTAAGGCTTCCGCCCGTTTTATTTTGCTGCAAAACTGACTTTCCCCACCTGTCGGGGTTCTCTCCTGCTTTCCGCACCAGTTGATATCAAACCGAACAACACAACAGCGGTATTTCGGGACCGTAGAGGTTCGAGTTAGTGCACAAGAACGCGCGGATCTTTGCGGTGGGGCGGGTTTGCAGCCGGGATTGGGGGCAAGGCATTGGAGCCTGGGACGGCCCCAGCGCCCTTGATCTTGCTGGGTTGATCGCCATGGCTTTGCAGATTTTGATTATGGCAGGTTCGCTGGGGAGCCGGGTTCGGGGGGCAAGGCACCCACTCGCGAACTTCGGTAAAAGCCTCCAAGGAGCCTTGTAAGCAGCAGGGCGGCAATAATAAAACCTTCTCCCACCAGCAGACCTTTTCCCCAGGACTGGACGAGATAGTGCCAAAGACCTCCCGCCTGGGCGATGGCGTTGGGCTGAATCCTGACAACGCCTTCGTTCACAAAGACCAAAATGCACGCGAGCGCCACAAGTGCCCACATAAGGAATAGGAACGAACGGCGAGCCACCTCTGAGCTCGGCTGCTCGAATGACCATCCCGTAGCCTTCCAGGCCACGCCCAGGGTTGCAAGGATCACCAGGGTCCACAGAATTACGGTGTTTCCGACATGTAGACTTCGGAGGTAGTGGAGGATCAGGTCGGTTGCGGAAGCGACAAAAGTCATGGTCACTCCGATGTGCCACGCGGCTTTCTCAAAATACAAGGCGACACACCAGAGCACGGGGCCAAGAAGAATCCAGGGCAGATCGGTTTGAAAGGCCCGGCTGGTACCGCCCACCATGACTCCGGCGTACAGAGTATTTGCGACGATAGCGCCAACTGCTCCGCCCAGAACGATTCCCCATGGATGGGAAAGTTTTGCCGGCGCCGCAGCCGGCTCATCATCAAGCGGAGGCAGGGAGTCTTTGAGCCGGTAAACTCCGTTGCCGATAAATGCTCCCATAATGAAACCAAAAGTTGTTTCCGTAAGTTTCCACCAGGGATATCCCGGGCCGAAGGAACGCGTGCCGAGCGCATTGAGGGTCACCGCGATTGGGTATCCGACGGCTCCTCCCAGTGCGGCCCATCCGGCAAGTTTGAGCGGGATTCGTGTCTTGCCCTGCCGGGTCATCCAGATCAGGAGTGTGACCAGTCCGAACAACAGCCCGCCCCATATTTCCCGGCGGTCGAGGGAGAAGTAGATCAGCTTGGGCTTGTCAATGATCCACCAACCCAGTTGGAACGCCAGAATCATGAGGACGACGCCGATTACAAGGTCGCGTTTGCGATAGCGATTTGCGGTGAGGGCTAATCCGAGGCCCGCTCCACCGAAAGAGGCCCACAGAGCTCCCTTGATGACCAGTCCCGGATAGGCAATGCCCAGATTAACCATGTGCCTGACATTTTGCAGCCCGATAAGGAATCCTGCTGTCTGGAGGGTTGTTTGATCGGCTCCAAAGCCAAATCCTACAGCCGTGAGCGCGATTACCAGCCCGATGGAGACTCTCTTGTCCTTGAGCAGAAAACATAAGGCTAACGCCAGCAGAGCGCCGGGAAACATCGCTCCATTCGAGTGCCCAAACACGCCCCGTACTCCCCAGCCCAACCACATGCTCAAAGCCGGGATCAGGATGAACCACAACCGGGTGTCCTTTGTGCCGTTCATGGACCCTCCAGTGCGTGCAATCCTCTACGCACGAAATTTGCAGAGCTTTCCTGGCAGCTTAATCTTGAACCGTGAGCCTTCGATCGATCTGCGCGGCACTATAATCGAAGGCCGCCGCCAAGTCAACCTGCGGCAAGGGCGCCTGTGGCAGAGGCGGCATGGCGCAGCCGTTGGGAGAGCGTGGGCCTGCTGCAGCGGAGCCGGTTTTTAAGTGGGGCTAAAGCGGGATGTTGCCGTGCTTTTTAGGAGGATTGGTATCGCGCTTGTTTTCAAGCATGCGAAGGGCCTGAATGAGCCGTGGGCGGGTGTCACGCGGAGCGATGACGGCATCCACGTATCCACGCTCGGCCGCGACGTAAGGATTGGCGAAGCGGTCGCGGAATTCCTGTACTTTCTCCTGCCGCACCTTTTGCGGGTCCTCGGCGGTTTCCAGTTCGCGGCGATAGACAATGTTGACCGCTCCTTCCGGACCCATGACGGCGATTTCCGCGGTGGGATAGGCGAAATTAACATCCGTGCGGATGTGCTTGGACGACATCACGCAATAGGCCCCGCCGTAGGCCTTGCGGGTGATTACGGTGAGCTTGGGAACGGTGGCCTCCGCAAAAGCATAAAGGAGTTTTGCGCCGTGGCGGATGATGCCGCCGAATTCCTGCTGGGTGCCGGGAAGGAATCCTGGCACGTCTTCAAAGGTGACCAGCGGAATGTTGAAGGCGTCACAGAAGCGCACAAAGCGCGCGCCCTTCACGGACGCGTTGATGTCAAGGCATCCGGCCAACACGGCGGGTTGGTTCGCCACAATGCCGACGCTAAAGCCCCCCAGGCGGGCAAATCCCACCACGAGGTTCCTGGCAAATTGCTCGTGGACTTCCAAAAAGTAGCCTTCATCCACGACGTGGCGGATGAGGTTTTTGATGTCGTAAGGCCGGTCGGACTCCGGTGGAACCAAACGGTCCAGTTCCGCCTCGCGGCGCTCCGCAGAATCGCCGGATTCGACAAAAGGAGGATCCTCCCGGTTGTTCTGCGGCATGAAGGAGAGCAGTTCGCGCACCAGCGCCAGGCATTCCGGGTCACTGCGCGTCGAGAAATGCGCCACCCCGCTGGTTACGTTGTGTGTAGCCGGCCCGCCCAGGTCTTCCTTGGTCACGTTTTCGTGCATGACGGTACGGATCACGTCCGGTCCGGTGACGAACATGTAGCTGGATTTCTCGACCATCAGGACGAAATCCGTGATGGCGGGAGAATAAACAGCGCCTCCGGCGCAAGGGCCCAACACGGCAGAAATTTGCGGCACAACGCCCGAAGCCAGCGTGTTGCGGAGGAAGATGTCTGCGTAGCCGGCAAGCGATGCCACGCCTTCCTGAATGCGCGCGCCGCCGGAATCATTAAGGCCAATCAGGGGCGCTCCGACTTTGAGCGCCAGGTCCATGATCTTGCAAATCTTGGCGGCGTTGGCTTCGCTGAGCGATCCTCCAAAAACCGTGAAGTCCTGCGCAAAGGCGTAAGCCATGCGATGGTTGATAAGGCCATAGCCCGTGACCACGCCGTCGCCTGGAATGCGCTGCTTGGCCATGCCGAAGTCGCGGCAGTTGTGCTCGACAAACTCGCCGACTTCCTGGAAAGTGTTTTCATCGAAAAGCAGGTCAAGACGCTCGCGCGCGGAAAGCTTGCCTTCCTTGTGCTGGCGCGCCCGGCGCTTTTCACCACCGCCTTCAACCGCACGGGCATGACGCTTGCGCAACTCTTCAAGTTTTTCTTCAAAGGTCATCAGATAAATCCTTCATTCAAAGACCGAACTTTGTGCGAAACCGAGCAGGCTAACGTTGTTGCTCCACGGTTTCGTCCGAGCCGGTTTGAGCCGTGCCTGCTGGCGTTTTGACTTCCGGCAGACCGGACCATTCTTCACTCACAATAATCGAATTGCCGGGATGCTTCACCTCATACCGGACGGTCGAGATACCTCCGAGGGCCTGTTTTGATGTTGCGGCGATTTCGGGCAGAGCAGCGATGTCCTGCGCTACTTCGTAAGTGACGCCGGCAACGTCATACCGGTAGACGATCAGAGGCCCGGATTGATTTTCCGGTTCGACCCAACCCACAATCTCACCCGTCGCAATGCGTCCGTGCCGGCTGAGCTCAAGACGCCGGAGACGCTCAATCTCAGCCGGAGATTTGCGCCGCCGCAATTTGAAGTACGCAAACCCGCCCGCGCCGGCCAGGCCACCGGCAGCGCACAGGGTCAAAACGATCGTGAGAGGCGTCCATCCCTCCACCGGCGGCCAGGCCAGTCCCGCACTCAAAAGAAATGTCCAGACCATGATTCGTTCCTTGAACCGGCGCGATTATATCATTTTGTGCGCGGTTCCGGGCCGGGCTGGCCGGGCAGATGCGTTGAGACGGTGGCGGGCTGGGATTGAGCGCTTTCGTTCCCTGAAAGGTCGACGGCGGTAACAGCATATTGATAAACCCTGTTTTTAACCACCGAAGCATCATGATAAATCGGAGTCGAAACCAACTGCTTGTTAAGGCGTTCAAATTGTCCGTTGGCGGTCTTCCGGTAAACGTTATAACCGGCGAGGTCCGAATCCGTGTTGGCATTCCAGAGCAGATCAACGGCGCCGGCCGCGTACAGGGCGGTCAGCCGCTTGGGAACTGCCGGAGGGAAGGTGTCCTTCGGCGTAATCTCCAGGGTTTGCGAAGGCGCGCTTTCGGCTTCATAACCCCCCGCGGAGGAAACCGTGCTGACTTGGAAATAATACGCCCGGCCAAATTGGAAATTGGGATCGTTATAACGGGTGGACCGGGTTTCAGCCAGCAAACGGAAGGAGCTGGGTTCGCCCGTCCTGCTTTGGTAGATTCGGTAGGCGTCGATATGGGAGACGGGAAGACCCGCCAAGGTTTGTGCCGGCTCAGTCCAGGAAAACTCCAGGGCCGCCTGGGTGGTCTTGACGGTGACGTTTGTGACCGGTTCACTCGCGTCGATCAGTTGTGTCATTGCGACATTCGACGGCGCGCTTGGGTGCCGACGTCCCCGAACGCTACGGGTCAGCGCCACGACGGTAAAGGAAAACGTTGAGTTCTGTTCCTGACGGAACACCTGCTCCGATAGAGAAGTGGTGTAATGGATTTTGCCTTGCTTTTCGTATCGGGCTAGCTGGTGCGGCAATATCGTGGCCCATGGCGGAACGTTGGTCGATGGCGGCTCGACTTTTTGACCCGGCGGTGTGACGGTCCGGAATATTTCAAACTCCAGCGGCTTGGTAAGCTGTTCACCGTCGGTGGCGAGCTGAGGCAAAGAGAAATTGAGGTATAAGTCATCGCCGATTTGGACTGCCCGGAGGTCTTTAATCTGCGCGGGCGTTTCAACGCGCGGCGGCTGCGGAGGCCCTTGGACGCCACAGCCTGCCAGGAACAGAGTGGCAATCATCAACGGAATTGAGAGCGCCTGTCGCGGGAAATCCTTTTTGAGAAACAGGCGGCGGGTTGGTGTTGGACTCCACGCCAACGCGCCAGTGGGCGGGGCTGATTGCGGTCGAGGCTTCACAGAATGTAGCGGCTGAGGTCTTGATCTTTCACGATTGCGGCAAGCTGCTTTTTGACGTAAGCGGCGTCGATCCGCACGGTCTTCTTTTTCAGATCAGGTCCTTCAAAAGAAATCTCGTCCAAAAGCTTTTCCATGATCGTGTGCAGGCGCCGAGCCCCGATGTTTTCCGCCTGTTCGTTGACCGTGGCCGCGAACTGCGCAACTTCTTGCAGGGCGTCATCGCTGAAAGAGAGTTTGATTCCCTCCGTTTCAAGCAAGGCAATATATTGCTTGACGAGCGCGCTCTTGGGCTCGGATAGAATGCGGATGAAATCTTCCACGTTCAGGGAATTCAGCTCGACCCGGATCGGAAAGCGCCCCTGGAGTTCCGGAATCAGGTCTGCGGGCTTGCTGACATGGAAAGCGCCGGCCGCAACAAAAAGGATGTGATCCGTTCGCACCATGCCATAACGCGTGTTGACCGTGGTTCCTTCAACGATGGGGAGGATGTCGCGCTGCACGCCCTCGCGGCTGACGTCCGGGCCATGCCCGCGTTCGCGGCCCGCGATTTTGTCGATTTCATCAAGAAAGATGATGCCGGATTGCTCGGCGCGCTCAACGGCGGAGCGGGTGACCTGGTCCATATCGATCAGCTTGGTCTCTTCTTCCTGGATCAGGTATTCCATGGCCTCGCCCACGCGCATGCGGCG
>CAYWMN010000239.1:0-5903 GCA_964459065.1 uncultured Acidobacteriota bacterium
AGCATCATGATCGTCGCGGTCGCGAGCTTTGGGTTCTGCTTGATCTTTTCCGCCAGCGAAAATCCATCCATATTCGGCATTTGGGCATCCAGCAAAACCAGCGGGAAGGTCCTCCCGGAGGCCGCATTTTGTTCCATGATGGCCAGCGCCAATTCTCCACCATCCGCCAGGGATGGCTCCATCAACCAGTGCCGGACCATGGCATCCAGGATGCGCCGGTTGGTTGAGTTGTCGTCGACCACCAGCACCCGCATCCCTTTGAGCGTAACGGTCTCCCGAGGCTCTATCCGGACCGGAACCTTCTGCACGCCAAAGCGCGCCGTAAAATGGAACGTGCTGCCCTTGCCGGGTTCACTCTCCACCCAGATGCTTCCCCCCATCATGTGCGCGAGTTTCGAAGAAATCGTCAGGCCCAGGCCCGTGCCTCCGTATTTCCGTGTCATGGAGCTGTCCACCTGCGTGAAAGCCTCAAAGATCATCTTCTGCTTGTCTGGGGGAATGCCGGTGCCCGTGTCTCTGACCGCGAAATGCAAGAGGGCTTCACATGAATCAAGCGATTCCGTCTCGACGCGCAGCACCACTTCTCCGCCCTCTGTGAACTTGATGGCGTTGCCGAGAAGATTGACGACAATCTGCCGCAGGCGGCTCGGATCACCCACGAGCGATTTGGGCACATCCGGCAGGGTCTGGTAGGAAAGTTCAAGTCCCTTCTCGTGAGCCCGCGGGGCAAAAGTCTTGGCGATACTGGTGAGACAATCATCGAGATCGAATTCCGTAATGTCCAGGGTGAATTTGCCCGCTTCGATCCTCGAAAAGTCCAGGATATCGTTGATCAGGGTCAGCAGTGCATCGCCGGATTGCTTGACCATTTCGAGATAATCGCGCTGCTCGGGCGTCAGATCCGTATCGAGCGCCAGGTCCGTCATGCCGATGATGCCGTTCATGGGCGTGCGAATCTCATGGCTCATGGTGGCCAGGAACTCGCTCTTGGCGAGACTCGCGGACTCGGCCCTTGCTTTGGCTTCTGAAAGCTCACTATTCGCAGATCGAAGCTCCGTGGTCCGCGCGGCAACTTCGGCCTGCAGATTCTCTTGGTGGCGCCCGAGTTCCTGGTCTCGCAGTTGGATCTGTGAAAGCATTTCGTTAAACCCGTCAATCAGGTCCCCAAGCTCATCCTGACCCTGCTTGACGGCACGGATGGAATAGTTCTTCTTGGTTGAAACCAACCGAGAGGTTTCAGCAAGATGCAAAATCGGCCCGGAGATCAAGGCCTGGAGCCGGGAGGAGAGAAAGAACGCCAGAAATAAAGAGGCGGCCAGGATTACGGCGACAACCATCACGTACGCTCGAATCCGTGCGTGCAACTCCTGGAGGTCGGATTCGAGATAGATTGTTCCGATCTGTTGTTTATCGAGCCTGATGCTGTGGAATAACTTCAGTCGCCCTTCCCCGAAAGCGCTCTCGTTCGATTGCGGCGTGGGAGGCAGGGAAATTGCTTTTCCCCCGCGAAAATACATGGCAAAGACTTTGCCGTCCGGGGAGTAGATACAAGCCGAAACAATCCGCGGCTGGCCTTTCAGCCCACTGAGGATTTCGGTGGCGGATTTGGAGTCGTTGAAAGTCAAAGCCGCCGTGCTGTTTTCGCCGACGATTTCCGCCAGGATCGAGAGATTGCTTCTCAGGGCTTGACGAAAGGCCACGTAGTCGTACCCGATTAAGGCCACGATGGCCAGCGCCAAAGCGGCGCCGACGGTCACCATGATCATCAGCCGCAGTTTGCTCTTGATCGATAGGTCGCGAATGGAAAACATTTTTGCCTTACCCACCAGCGTTCCTATTCCGGACAATTTGCGCCAGCCGCAGGAGCCGCGAGCTGATTTTGAGCCTCTGAACCTTGGCCGCGTCCAGGTTGATCTCAAAGTGCACGCGGTTATCCACCAGAATGAAGTTGATCACCCCACCCATCTCGGCAAAACCCGCGGTGTCTCCTACCGTCAGCACCCCGGACCCTCTCAATGCCGTAAGGATCTGTCGAACCCGGTCTTTCTCGGAAGAGCTGATAAAAACGATTCTGCAACCCCGCGCGTCTTCAATTTTCTTGATGTGCCGGACAGCGAATCCCTTGCCATTGACTGTCTGTCCTTTGACAATGGCTTCCAGGCCGCCGCGAAAAGGATCATCTCCGAGCACGCAAATCGTGAACGGCTTGTCAGGGTTGCCACCGGCTTGTGGCGGCCAATCCACAAATTTGGAGAAGTTATAGAGAAACGCCGCCTTCACTTGATACTCGCCGACCTCCTGGGCCGAAGCCTGGGAAAACAGCACCACCATGGCGGTGACAAGGAATAGAGCAGCCGGGGCCCCGAAGGGCACGCCAAGAACACTTGGCGCTCTTCTGGTGAAATGAGGCCGTGCTTGTTTTCCAAACAACATGACTAATCCCGACCGGCTACTCCTGCTTCAAAAACTGCCAAGCCCTAGAACCGCCATGTGACCTTGCCATAGACGCTGCGCCTTACTTGAGTCGTTACCACAGTCTGGACCAAAGCCTGGAATTCCGGATGACGAGGGTCAAACAGGTTCTGGCCCACAACGCTCAACTCCGTCCACTTGTTGGGGCGCCAGCCCAGGCGAACGTCCAACCGCGTGTACGCAGGTATCGCGCCTGCTGCCAGACGCCCCACGCGATAGAGGGAGGTGTCAAGCTCGAAGCGGTGAGGCAGGTCCAGATAGGACCGGACCTGGAACTGGTTGCGCGGAGCCCCTCCGTCGATTTCTGTAATCGTGAACACATCCAGGCTGGTGGGGTCCAGTTTGATCAAGGGAACAAACCAGGTATAACCTCCTTGCAGGCTCCAGAATTTCCTGACCTGCCATCCGAGTGAAGCCTCGGCGCCGTAGGTGGACCCAAACGCTTTTCCATCGTACGTCAAGGGGGCAACCAGATGCGGGGGCAGAGGCACCGCTTCGAAGAAGAAAGTTCCCGGCTCAAGGTTTCGCAGACGATCGTAGACGTTATAGAACGAAGCGATGTCCAGTGAAATGCTTTTGTTGGGTTCATAACGATAGCCGAACTCGTACGCCTTTAGCACTTCGGAATCGAGACCTGACTTGCCAAAAAAGCTCAGCAGCGCCACCTGGTCGCCGGAAACAGGGAAAGCCTCTAAATTGAGCCGGATGTCTTCCTCGCCCCGGGCGGGAGTTTTGGTCGCCTTCGAAAAGGCCGTCCACAAGGTATGGCGCTTGCCCGGCGTCCAAAGCAGCCGCACCGTGGGCTCCACTTCGAAACCCGTGAAATAGTTGTGCTCAACCTTGGTTCCCGCGGTCAGCCACAGTCGGTCCTTCACCAAGTTGATCTCATCCTGAAAGAAAACGTTTTCGATCGCACTGCTGAACGCCACAGGAGTGAAAGACTGCGTGGGATTTGGACTCAGGTGGTCCCAATTATTCCGGTAGCCGAAGCCCCAAACCACGTCATGCCGGCTCCCCAAAAGCAGATGATGCTGAAAGTCCACGTCAAATGTGCTGCGCAATTCAGGCTCAATCACGTCGGCCCGGCTGATGCGGTCAAAATACATTTGCAGGCGCATTTCCGATCCCGGGCGAACCTTGCGAGTCCAACGGCCCAGGACGTTGCCTCCCGAGAAGTCCATGATGGAGGTGAAAGCGGGCGTCGAGTAGGGAGGTCGCAAATCATACCCCGGCGGGTACGGCTGCCCCTTCACGCCGCCATAAAGATCCCCTTCGAGCGTCAGCGAGTCGCGATCGGAGGCCTCCCAGTCCGTCCTGAATCCCGTATGCTTCATATCCCAGCCATCGGCGGCTTCCTCACCGGCGCGATTCCGGAAGCCGGCACGGTTGAAATAGTTGCCGAAAACCCGGTAGGTGGCGCGCTTGCCGATCTTCCCGCCGTATTGCACCGTCCCGAAACCCTGCTCCACATTGCCGCTGCCGCCCGTCAGCAGGACTCCCTGGGTGTCTTTGGAACTCTTGGTGATAATGTTGATCACTCCGTTCACGGCGTTGGTTCCCCAGATGGCCGCTCCGGGACCCCGGATCACCTCAATACGGTCAATATCTTCAAGAACCACGTCTTGCGAGTCCCAGTACACGCCGGCAAACGAGGGGTCGTAAACGGTCCTCCCGTCAATCATGACGAGCATCTTGTTGGCGAGTTGCCCGTTGAAGCCGCGCGCTGAGATGGCCCAGGTGTTGGCATTGATCTGCGCCACGTCAAGTCCCGGAACCATGCGGAGCAAGTCAGGAATGTTCCTGGCCCCGGACCGGCGGATTTCCTCCTGGGTGATCACAAAAATCGCCGCCGGCACGTGCGAAAGTTTCTCTTCCTTCTTGGAAGCCGAAGTCACTTGCACATTCATCAGGTCTTCGAGACTTGCCTTGGACAGATCAACCGTGGCACGCTGTTGGGCCCAACCCGGAATTCCGAAAATCAGCAGCGACAGCGCGGAGAGGCAAACCACCAGATTGGAGAAGCGGTGGCGCCCGCAATTTGCGCGTGCGGACAGGCAGCGCTCCAGAGCCATGCCTGTCTGCTCACAGACGGTGTGACTCCCTATCGAGGCGAGGTGGTAACAGAAGCAAACGGAAGAAATCCACTTCAGCAGGGGAAGACCTCTTGCTGGTGTTTGCATGGGAACCCCCTTCGATCCAGTCGATTGGCACACACCAGGGCTCGTGCCTCCCATATTCTTCATCGGACTGGCACAGGCAAGTCTTGAGTGGCGGATGGAAGGGCCCAGGCCGGGGATATCAGGTGGATATCTGGCCCCGAGAAGAAGGACGGCAGGAACCCGGTCATGCCGGAATCGACGGGCGATCAGCAATCCCGCTCCTCATCACTTCTCTGCCAACTCGGGGACGTTTGAGGCGAAATTGATCGAATTTTCGGAAACATCAGGAAGCAGCCGGTGGATCGCTTTGAACAGGTCCTCGGACCGGACCGGCTTCGAAACATAAGCATCCATGCCTGCCGCAAGGCACCGTTCCTGGTCCCCTTTCATCGCATACGCGGTCAGGGCAATGACCGGAAGGTGAGCCCCCGTCGTTTTTTCCCTCTCGCGAATCAGGGCCGTCGCTTCAAGCCCGTCCATCTCCGGCATCTGGACGTCCATCAGCACAAGGTCGAAGGGTCGCGCGCGGAGAGCTGCTAGCGCTTCTTTTCCATTGCTTGCCACGGTCACCAGAAGACCTCTTTTCTCAAGCAACTTCGTGACCAGCTTCTGGTTGACGGCATTATCTTCAGCCAGCAGGATATGGGCCGGGACCCGCGTTTCGCGCAGGGAGTGCCGAGTAACCAGATGAGGCCGCTCGAGCCGGCCGGCAGGCTTCCCCAGCGCTTCCAGGATAGCCCGTAGCAGTTCGCTTTGCCGGATGGGCTTGATCAGGTAGGCGGCAATCCCCAATGCCTTGCACCGCGCCCCATCGCCGCGTTGTCCCACCGAAGTCAGCATCATGATCGTCGCGGTCGCGAGCTTTGGGTTCTGCTTGATCTTTTCCGCCAGCGAAAATCCATCCATATTCGGCATTTGGGCATCCAGCAAAACCAGCGGGAAGGTCCTCCCGGAGGCCGCATTTTGTTCCATGATGGCCAGCGCCAATTCTCCACCATCCGCCAGGGATGGCTCCATCAACCAGTGCCGGACCATGGCATCCAGGATGCGCCGGTTGGTTGAGTTGTCGTCGACCACCAGCACCCGCATCCCTTTGAGCGTAACGGTCTCCCGAGGCTCTATCCGGACCGGAACCTTCTGCACGCCAAAGCGCGCCGTAAAATGGAACGTGCTGCCCTTGCCGGGTTCACTCTCCACCCAGATGCTTCCCCCCATCATGTGCGCGAGTTTCGAAGAAATCGTCAGGCCCAGGCCCGTGCCTCCGTATTTCCG